>NZ_JBIAYZ010000005.1:51638-443065 GCF_042898635.1 Micromonospora sp. NPDC000442
CTCCCCGCGCTGAGCGGCACCCGCTCCCCGCGCTGAGCGGCACCCGCTCCCCGCGCTGAGCGGCACCCGCTCCCCGCGCTGAGCGGCACCCGCTCCCCGCGCTGAGCGGCACCCGCTCCCTGCGCTGAGCGGCACCTTCGCCTTGCCCTTACGGACGCGCTCTCGCCCTGCGCTGACCGGTGTCCTGGCCCGGTGGGAGCCGGCGGCCGGGCGGCAGGCGTAGGTCGGACGGCAGGCATAGGTTCGGCGGCGGGCGGTGGCCGGGCGGCGGGGTGTGGCCCGAACTGCGGGGCGTAACCTGCGTGATCGTGACCGGTGAGCAGCTCGACGTCGGCGTGGGTCCCTGGCCCGGGGACCTGCCGGAGGATCCCCGCTACGACCCGGAACTGCTCGCCGAGGGGGATCGGCGCAACGTGGTCGATCGCTACCGCTACTGGCGGCGCGAGGCGATCGTCGCCGACCTGGATCGGCGGCGACACGACTTCCACGTGGCGATCGAGAACTGGCAGCACGACCTCAACATCGGCACGGTGGTCCGCAACGCCAACGCGTTCCTCGCGGCCGAGGTACACATCGTGGGCCGGCGGCGCTGGAACCGCCGCGGCGCGATGGTCACCGACCGCTACCAGCACGTACGCCACCACGAGACGATCGATGAGTTGGTCGGCTGGGCGGCGGAGCACGACCTCCCGCTGGTCGGGATCGACAACCTGCCCGGCTGTGAGCCATTGGAGACAAGCACGCTGCCGCGGCGATGCGTCCTGCTGTTCGGTCAGGAGGGCCCGGGCCTGTCCGGGGCCGCGCATTCCGCGTGCGACCACGTCTTCTCCATCGCCCAGTTCGGCTCGACCCGCTCGATCAATGCCGGGGTGGCCAGCGGAATCGCCATGCACGCCTGGATCCGCACCCACGCCACCCCACCCCCCGCCTGACCGTCCACCCCCACCTGCTCTCCCCCCACCATCAGCTCCGCTCGATCATGAAGTTGTTGTCGCGACACGCCGGGGGCGAGGGAACAATTTCATGATCGTGTAGCTCCGCGTTCGGCGGCGGAGCCGGCCGGGGGCGGGGGTGGGGGCGGCTCGGTGGGGGGCAATGAGGGCGCTCGGCTTGACGGGGGGCGGCCACGGGTTGACGGTGGAGTAGTGACGGTTGCGGTGAGTTGTCCCAGATGCGGTGGGCCGGTCCGGTCGCCGGACCTCATGCACCCGGATTCCCGCTGCCCCGACTGCGGGCCGGTCGCACCCCTGCACGTGCCCGAGCACATCGGCGCGGAGATCGTGGCCAGCGTGGTCGAACACATCCAGGCCGCCACCCGGCCGCAGCAGCCGGCGGTTCCGCTGTGGTGCCCGTGGCCGCTGCCTCCGGGTTGGACCACGACCGGCGTGGCGTGGGCCGGCGACGACCGGCTCGGAGTGCGGGCCACGGCGGTCGCCTGCGCCGGGCCCGCCCCGCTGGGCGGTGGCCCGGCGGACCTGGTCTTCGTGGCCGAGGAACCCGGCGTGGGACTGGGCACGCGATACGCCGGGGTGCTCGGCCCGGACGCCGGACCGGAACTGGCTGAAGCGCTGACCGACCCGGGCCCGGGGCATCCCGGCCATGTCGGACGCGCCGGGATCAGGGTGGCTGGCCACCCAACTCCACTGTGGCTGGTGAACTCACTGCCGGATCGAAGCGCGTACGCCGGCGAGGCTCGGGGAATGTGGCTCTATGCGATAGCCTGGCCGGCGAGTGCGGGGCATCTGCTCGCGGAGGACGTGCTGCTGCACGACCTGGTCGAGTGGACGCCACCCGAGCTCGTGTACGGCGCTCCATCTCCGTACCTGCACGGGAAGGCTTGACAAGCCTCCCGGAATGTCGGAGAACGGACGCAGATATTCACGGTAAGACACCACGCTGATACTCTGGGTGCCGCTGCGGTAATGGGACCCGGCGCCGCGCGAGAGGATGGCCCGCCATGGTCAAGAAGGTCCTCACCTGGGCCGGAATCGCATTCTTGATCTTCTTCGTCGCCTACCGGCCAAATTCCGCCGCGGACGTGTTCAAGTCGCTGGGCGGCGGCATCATGGACATCGCCCAGGGCTTCGGCGACTTCTTCACCTCACTGGTCGCCTAGCCTCCGATGGGAAGCCCCTCCGGCCCACCCTTCGATCCCGACGATCCCGACCGGGCCCGCCGGGAACGCGACACAGAGCCGATCCCTCGAATCGATCCCAACGACGGGCCGGGCTACGGCTCCGGCCCTCGCCTCTCCGACGGTCCGTCCTTCTCCGACGACGCCGGCTACGGCGACGGTCCGGGGTACGCCGGCGAGGGGCGGTCGGGTCGGGCCTGGGTACGAGATCCGGAGGCCGGTTACCTGCCCCCGGAGATCTCCGAGGAGGAGCTGGCCGGCCTGCGTGCCGATGCCAGCGGTGCCACCCCCCGCCGGGTGCTGCCGCTGGAGGACGAACCCAGCTCGCTGGTCGCCCGATACCTGTTCCCGACCGAGCGATACCGGGGCGAGTGGAAGCGGCACTGGGTCCACCTCGTCACCCCGATCATCGTCGGCATCGCCGCCACCTTCGTGCTCGGCTACCTCTCCGGCTTCCTCGCCGGTCAGGACGTCGGCGCGCTCACCACGATCGCGGTGCTGCTCTGGTTCGCGGTGATGGGCTGGGTGGCGTGGCGGGTCGCCGACTGGTGGTACGACCGCTTCATCCTGACCAACAAACGGGTCATGGTGGTCAACGGCATCATCACCCGACGAGTGGCGATGATGCCGCTGGTCCGGGTGACCGACATGAAGTACGAGCAGACGCCAGCGGGCCGGGCGCTCAACTACGGCACCTTCGTGCTGGAGTCCGCCGGTCAGGAGCAGGCGCTACGCGAGGTCAAGAACCTGCCGAACCCCAACGAGCTCTATCTGCGCGTCGTCGAGGAGATGTACGAGCCGCAGGCGGTCGAGGCCCGGTTGGGCAAGGAGCAGGACGAGGCGAAGGCCGACGACGGCGCCTGAAACTTCCTGACCGAACATCGGAGATATTGCGCACCTTCCGTCCTCGACCCGCCGGTCACGCTGTGGCAGGCTGCGGCAGGATCAGGCACGGAGGTGGTGTGTGGCCAGCAGCAACCCGCTGGAAGAGGAGTTTCGCGACTTCGTCGCGGCCCGCTCCGGCGCCCTGCTGCGTACCGCGTACCTGCTCACCGGGGACTGGGGCACGGCGGAGGATCTTCTCCAGACCGCGCTGACCAAGACGTACCTGGCGTGGAAGCGGCTGGGCGGGATCGAGGCGATCGAGCCCTACGCCCGACGTGTGATGGTCAACACCTCGACGAGTTGGTGGCGGCGTCGCTGGCACGGTGAGCGGCCGACCGAGGTGCTGCCGGAACATGCCGCCACCGACGAGATCGAACGCCAGTTGGACCGGGACGTGCTCTGGCGGCACTTGCGTGCGCTGCCCGCCCGGCAGCGCGCGGTGCTGGTGCTGCGTTTCTACGAGGACATGTCGGAGGCGCAAACCGCCGCCATACTCGAGATCTCGCCGGGCACCGTGAAGAGTCAGACCTCGCGGGCACTGGCCACGCTGCGACGACGGATCGGCGCGGAGGAAGCCTTCGGCCTGCGCGCCCGCAGGCCGGAGCCAGCCGAGAAGCCGGCCGGCGGGACCATCTTGGCAGGCGGCGCCGACCCCGGCGGCGCGACGGCCTCCCCTGACGTGGTCTCCTCGCTCGGCACGCCTGGGTCGGCAGGGGCCGGCGGGCGTGCCGACCCGGCGACCGCACCCGGGTCGGCGGCAGCGCAGCCCGACGGCGCGCTGGTCGGAGAGCGACGGTGAACCGGAAACCACCAGCTCATGACAACCAGAGCCGGTTCCCGGATCGTTCATTGGACGTGCCGCCCAACGAGCTGGAAGGTGCCCTCCGGGAGATGTTGTCCCGGCGGGTAGCCGTAACGCGTGCGGTCGCCGTCGACCCAGCGGGTGCGGCGATCCGACGGGCCAACCGGATCCAGCGCCGCCGGACCCTGGCCGGGATGGGCCTGGCCGTGATGGCGATCGTGGCGGTCAGCGCGGGCAGCCTGCAACTGCGCGACAACCGGCCACCGGCGGGTGGCACGGTGGTGATCGGAGACCCGGATCAACGACCGCTCGTCGATCGCACCATCCCGCCACCCGGGCCGGACACCGCGCCCCCGCTCGCCGAGGTCGATCTGGTGATTGACGGGTCGATCGCCACCGCGCAAGGTCGACGGGTGCCGCTGCTCGGCACCGGCGAGGTGGAACGGGCACATCGGCTCACCGACGGTCGTGGCTGGCTGGCCGTCGGGGCGTCGACCCTGGCCGGGCGGTTCCTGTGGGCGGTGGCTGCGGACGGCACCGCCCAGGTGCTGCTGGCCGGTGCCGACGAGATCGTCCTGGACGCAGACGGCCGGCAGGTCGCCTGGAAACAGGGCACGGTGCTGGCCGCCGCCGGGATCGTCAACGGTGAACTCGCCACCACCGTTCGGGCCGAGGCGCCGGCCGAGGCGGTGCCGCTGCGATTCGTCAACGGTGCCGTGCTGGTCAGGTTGGCGCCCGACCGTCCCGGCCACGCGCTGTGGTCACTGCGGCCCGGTCCACTGGCCCAGGGCGCTGACCGGGCCAGTACCCACATCTTCGGTGCGCTGCCCGACGGACGCCTGGTCGGTGAGATCAGCCCGGGTGCCGGGCTGCCCGCCTGCCTGGCCCTGCTCGAACCGGCCCGGGATCTCGGGCCCAGCCAGCCGGACTGTGGGCCGAAGTCGGCCGGCGACGGCCGGGGTGCGGTGTCACCGGACGGGCGCTGGCTGCTGGTCAACGGGCGGACGGCGGGTGAGGACTCGGCGCTGCTGGTGGACCTGGCCGAGTTCGACAAGTCCACCGGGGTACGGCCCGCCGGGCCGCCGATGAGCGGCACCGTGGTCTGGGGTACGCCCGACACGGCCTACTACGCCGACGCCGCCGGCGGCCTGGTGCGGGTGGCCGTCGATCGGGTCATCGCAGGCCGTCCTGCCGCGCCGACCGCCCTGCCCGGCCTCCCCGCCGGTGAGCTACCGGTGGTGGTGAGCGGTGGCTGACCGGGCAGCCGGTGACGGCGGGCGGCGATGACTTCCCGGATCGACCTGCACACGCATTCCACGGCCAGCGACGGCACTCTCGACCCGGCCGAGCTGATGCACGCCGCCGCCGCGGCGGGACTGGACGTGGTGGCGATCACGGACCACGACACCACCGACGGTTGGGAGCCGGCGCTGGGTGCCCTGCCGCCCGGGCTGCGGCTGGTCCGTGGCGCGGAGCTTTCCTGCCGATGGGACGGCGAGCAGCCCCCGGTGCCGCTGCACCTGCTGGCGTACCTCTTCGATCCGGAGCATCCGGAGCTGGTCGCCGAGCTGACCCGGGTGCGGGCAGCGCGGTTGGCCCGGGGAGAACGGATGGTGGACCTGCTGCGTGCCGACGGTATCGACGTGGACTGGCCGGAGATTCTGGCCTTGGCCGGCGGCGGGACGGTGGGCCGGCCGCACATCGCCCAGGCGCTCATCCGGGCCGGTCTGGTCACCACCACCACTGAGGCGTTCGGGCCGGAGTGGCTGGGGGAGCGGTACCGGCTCCCCAAGGAAGACATCGACGTGTTTCGGGCCGTTCGGCTGATTCGGGCGGCCGGCGGCGTGGCGGTGTTCGCCCATCCCCGGGCGAGCCGTCGCGGCCGGATCGTGCCGGACGAGCTGATCGGTGAACTGGCTGGGGCGGGACTGGTCGGCCTGGAGGCCGACCACGAGGACCATTCGCCGGCCGAGCGGGCCCAGGTACGCGGTTTGGCCGCCGAACTGGGCCTGCTGGTGACCGGCTCGTCGGACTTCCACGGCAGTCACAAGACGGTACGGCTCGGTGCCTTCACCACCGGCATCGACGCGTACGAACGGATCGTCGCCGCCTCATCCGGGGTGACCGAGGTCGCTTCGGGCTGACCTGGGTTTCGACGCCGACCGTCACGGCTACGGTGACCGGGTGGATCTCAAGCTCTTCGGCGAGGTCTTCGTGACCCTGCTGGTGATCGTCGACCCGCCCGGCATGATGCCGATCTTCCTGGCGTTGACCGGCCCGCTGTCCGCGCGGGAGCGCAACCGGGCCGCCTGGCAGGCGGTCGCGCTGGCGCTGGGCGTGATCGTGATCTTCGCGGTGGCGGGTCAGACCCTGCTCGCCTACCTGCACGTCGACCTGCCGGCGTTGCAGGCGGCCGGTGGGCTGCTGCTCATCCTGGTCGCGCTCGAACTGCTGACCGGCAAGACCGACGACCCGACCAAACAGGCCACCGCCAACATCGCCCTGGTGCCGCTGGGTACGCCGTTGCTGGCCGGGCCCGGGGCGATCGTGGCGACGATGCTCTTCGTCCAGCGGGCCGACGGGCCGGCCGATTTCTCCGCGATCGCCGCCGCCATCGTCGCGGTGATGCTCACGGTCTGGATCGTGCTGCGATTCTCCGGAGGCATCGTGAAGGTGCTGCGTCCGGGCGGGATCGAGGTGCTCACCCGGATCGCCGGCCTGTTGCTGGCGGCGATCGCCGTACAGCTCATCGCGGACGCGATCGCGGCGTTCGTGGGCCAGTACAGCGGTGCCGGCTGACCGGCTCGCCCGTTCTGTCGGGGGTGGATGGCAGGATCAGGTTCGTGCGACGAGCCTCCCCAGCCGGACGACCCGCCGCCGGTGGCCGCCCGCCCCGGCCCCGCGACCCGCAGCCCGAGCAACTCGGCTTCGACGGCATGCCGGAGCGACTGTTCGTCTGCACGCCGAGCCGCCTCGGTGCGTACGCCGACTGTCCACGGCGCTACCGCTACTCCTACGTCGATCGCCCGCCGCCGCCGAAAGGTCCGCCCTGGGCGCACAACTCGCTCGGCGCCAGCGTGCACACCGCCCTGAAGAACTGGTATGCGCTGCCCGTCGACCGACGCCGTCCAGAGGTGTTGCCGACCCTGCTCAAGGGCACCTGGGTGCGCGAGGGCTACCGCGACGACGAGCAGGAGCGTGAGGCCTACCGGCGGGCGCTCGGCTGGCTGGAGGCGTACGTGGGCGGGCTCGATCCGGCCGACGAGCCGATCGGGGTGGAACGGGTGGTGGCGGTGAAGACCGGGGTGCTGGCCTTCAACGGCCGCGCTGACCGGATCGATTCGCGGTCCGGCCCGCAAGGGCCCGAACTGGTCATCGTGGACTACAAGACCGGCCGCGCCGGGTTGGACGGCGACGACGCGCGCGGTTCGCAGGCGCTGGCGCTGTACGCGTACGCGGCCGAGCGGGTGTTCCGCCGGCCGTGCCGCCGGGTCGAGTTGCACCACCTGCCGAGCGGCACCGTCGCCGCACACGAGCACAGCGCCGAGTCGCTGGCGCGGCAGGTGATCCGCGCGGAGGAGACCGCCCGCGACATCATGGCCGCCGAACGGTTGGTCGCCGACGGCGCCGATCCGGACGAGGTCTTCCCGACCGCCCCCGGCCCGCGCTGCTCCTGGTGCGACTACCGACGCACCTGCCCGGCGGGCTCGGCCACACCGGGCAAGGAACCGTGGGCCGCCGTGGAACGCTTCGCCGGGCCGGCAACCGAGGAGGACTGACCCGGATAGCTCGTCCGACATGGACAGTCCACCCGGTCGCGGCGTGGCGTCACCCGTCATTGGCGCTGCCCGCGCTGAGGCTGCCTGCCGGAACGCCGCTGAGACGGGTGCTGCGCCGCAGCTGTCCCGCCGGTGCGCGGGCGAAGGTGCTGAGGTTGTGGGTCAGGTGGTGCTGGACGCGGCGGTGAGTCGCGCCGCGCGTTCCTTGGCAGCGCGCTGCACAGGGCCTTCCCGCCAGTCGCGGGGCAGGGCGGTGAGAGCGAGCCGCAGCGCACGTACCGTCACGTCGGCGGACAGCGCGGTGGTCGGCAGGCCCAGCCCGCCGTACAGCCGCCGTGCCCACGGCGGCAGCAGGGCGAGCGCGGTGCCGGCGATGCCCAGGTACGCCCACCGGGGCGGGCCGAGGTTCAGCCCGATCCGGGCCGGCAGGCTGAGCTTCCACGGCAGGGGCGGAGCGGTCAGGAACAGGGCGGTCTCGGCGGCCTCCCGGGTCATCCGCAGATCGGGCCGGATCCGCTGGTAGTAGTCAGCCACCTCCGCGGCGGTGCCGGGCACGGTCTCCGGAACCAGCCCGACGAGGGCAGCGGTCCGTCGCTGCTCGGTGTAGTAGCGATCCACCTCGTCGGCGTCCAGCGGTACGCCGGCCCGCCGCGCGGTGTCGAGGAACGACTCCACCTCGGTGACGTGCACCCAGCGGAGCAGGTCCGGCTCGTCGATCCGGAAACGCTCGCCGGTGGTCGGGTCGACCGCGGTCATCCGGGCGTGCAGCCGACGTAGCCGCCGTCCGGCCCGCTCCGCCTCGTCGGTGGTGCCGTAGACGGTGGTGCCCACGTAGTCGGCGGTGCGGATCAAACGTCCCCAGGCGTCCTGACGGTAGTTGCTGTTCTGCGCCACTCCGGCCATCGCCCGCGGATGCAACGCCTGGAGGTAGAGGGAACGCAGACCGGCGACGAACAGGATGGGCTCCTGGTGCAGCTTCCAGGTGACCGAACCGGGACCGAACAGGCCGACGTCGACGGTATCCACCAGTCAAGGGTGCCACGCCGACCGACTTGAACCCGTCCGGTCCGGCCTGCGTGTGGAGCAACAGGGCGTTGGGCGGATCAAGCATGGGCCCGTACGCTGACACCCACGATCACCCTCGGAGGTGCCGATGTTCGAGAAGGCGCTGGGCCTGCCCCTGCACGTGTTGGTCGTGCATGCGGTCGTCATCTTCGTACCGCTGCTGGTGCTGCTCGCCCTCGCGTACATCGTGCTGCCCCGGTTCCGCGCGCGGCTGGACTGGGCGGTGGCGGTCCTGGCGGTGGTCGCGCCGATCACCGCATCGGTCGCCACGAGGTCCGGCGAGGCGCTGCAGGCCCGGCAGATCGAACGGGGGTTCTCCGGCGAGATCCTCGACAAGATCAACGAGCATGCGGCACACGGCGAAGTGCTGTTCCGCGTGACGTTGGGACTCGGCCTGGTGGTCATCCTGCTGCTGGTCGCCACCAGCAACCACCCCCGGGTGCCGAAGTTGCCCGGCTGGGTGCCTGCGGTGCTGTCCGTCATGGTGCTGGGGCTGGGCGTCGCCGCCCTCATCTACGTCTGGCTCAGCGGTCACTCCGGTGCGGAGATGGTCTGGGGCAACACCTACGAGTAGGCCGTCCACGGCCGCTGTGAACAGGTCGTCCACGGCCGGCCCCGGGTGCCTCCTCCCGGGTGCCTCCTCAGAACAGCAGCCGGGTGCAGAGCAGACAGGTCAGCACCACCAGGACGGCTCCGGCGATCGCGCCGACGGCCCAGGTGACCCGCTGCGCCCGCTGCTCCTGCGCGTCCAGGCTGATCATGTCCTGGCCCGGTAGTTGGCGGGGCGGCGCCGCTTGCAGGTGCACCGGTGGCCGCCAACCGGGCGGTGGCGCGGTGGTGGCTGGTGGCCCGCTGTAGCCGCCCGCCCCGCCCGAGTCAACATGCTCAGGGCGCGGGGTTGGGGCGCCGCCGGGACTCGGTCCGCCGCTCGGGGATGAGGTGCCGCTCAGGGCTGGGGGGCCGCTCGGGTTCAGGCCGTGGCTCGGGCTTGGGGTGTGCGGGGTGTGAGTTGGGTTGGTGGTGCCGGTCAGTCCACCGCCGTCATCGGGGCCTGTGCCGCTGGTGGGGCTCAGGGGGGTGATGGGGTCGGAAACCGGGCCTGATACGGACGGTCCCGGGGGCGAGGGCTGACTGGCGTCGGCCGGTGCCGGGACGCGCTCCGCCGGAGGGCCAGCGGAGGACCCGTCGCCGGAATCGGGCCGGCGCCACGGACCGTCGGGATCCTGACCGGGTCGGGGCATCGTCACGCCGTCCGACGCTACCAACCACCTCACCGCCGCACCGTCAGGCCGCGCCCGTAGCGATTGACTCGGACAACTTCGGCGATAGTGCTGTCTGCCGTGACCGAGACCCAGCGCTATCGCCGAAGTTGCTCGGACCTTCGGTGCCGCAGCTGCGTTAGCCTTGCCGTTCGTGAGCATTCGCGAACCCGACGGGCGGGGCGACGATGATCGCGCGGTCGAGTTGACCGACGACTTCGTGGTGCTGCCGGAGCAGACCGCCGACGACACCGACCATGGGTGGGGCGAGCGGGCCGGCGGCAACGACGACTGGCTGCTCGCCGAGCGCCCGCCACACTGGGACTGAGCGTCCCGCGAAGGCTGACGCCCGAACTCGCCGGCCGACGCCGTGCCGTCCGCCGCGCCCGCAGCCGGGAACGGGCGATCGGTCAGGAGGGGCCGGCCGTGGCCGTCGCCTTGCTCGCGCCGCCGGAGGACCCTCCCGACGAGCTTCCGGACGACCCGTTGCCGGAGCCGGACGAGCCAGCGCCGGACGAGGTGGAACCGGACGAACTGGAACCGCTCGACGAGGAGTTCGACGAGTTCGAGCCGGAGGACGACTCCGACTTGCCGCTGGAACCGTTCGACGTGGTCTCCGAGCCGGAGGAGCGGGAGTCGGTGCGGTAGAAACCCGAGCCCTTGAAGACGATGCCGACCGAGTTGAACAGCTTACGCAGTCGTCCCTCGCACGCCGGGCAGTCGGTCAGCGGCTCGTCAGAGAAGGACTGCACCGCCTCGAGCTGGTGACCGCACGCGGTGCAGGCGTACTGGTACGTGGGCACGTTCTCCTCCGGATCTGGCACGGCCGGTTGGCACTCGACGTATTCGAGTGCCAATGGTGCGTCATCGCCCCCCGGTTCGTCCAGCGGAAGTGTGGGGCACGACACCAGGGAGGGTCAGCAGGCCGTGGGCCGGCGTGACCACCGCCCGTACCGGCTGGTCGTGCGGCTCGGCCGGCAACGCGGCCAGCAGCTCACCGTCGTACAGCGGCACCACCGTGAGCACGGTCGCCGGCACCCGCGCCAGGGCGCGATCGTACGACCCGCCGCCGCGACCCAGGCGGACGCCCCGCTGGTCGACCGCCAGCGCCGGCACCACCATCAGGTCGGCGGTGGCGAGGGCGGCGACGCCCAGCCGGGGCCCGGCCGGCTCGCGGATGCCCCGTCCGGCGGCGACCATCGCCTGCGGTCCGTCCCAGGCGGCCCAGTCCAGGTCGAGGTCGTCGCGGAGCACCGGCAGCAGCAGGTCCGCCCCGGCGGGCAGCGCGTCGGCGAGCACCGTCGGCAGGTCCGGCCCACCCGGTTCCCCGCCCACCGGGGCGTACGCGGCCACCCGGCCCGGCCGCAGCCGGCGTACCAGGGAGGTCAGCTCGGCCTGGACGCTTGTCGCGGCGAAGGCGCGCTCAGCTTCGGTGCGGGCGCGGCGGCGCGCGAGCAGCCCGACTCGCGCGTCCTGCTTCGCGTCATGCGCCACTTCCGCTCCTTCAGCAAATTCCGGCACGCAACACTCCTCACGCAACGCTCGTCCCGCCGTCGCTCTGTGTCAGCATCGCAGGCAACGGTCGCGCAACTTCCGGGGGGAAGGGGAAGCGTTGACGCTACGCGGGCGGTTGACCGCAGCCTTCCTGGCGGTGGCGCTCGGCCCGGTCCTGCTCGGTGCCGTCTTCGTCGCCTCCACCGTAGCGGCGGTTGACCGCAGCCGTGCCACCGAGCGGCTGGCGGTGGCCGCCACGGCCGTACGTACCTCGATCGACGCCCTCTGCCAGCAGCTACGCGCCGCCGCCGACGCGGTCGCCGTCACCGCTGACCACGCCGAAGCCGCCGCCCAGGTGGTCAGTCGGGGCCTGGCCACCGCGGTGCTCGTCACCGACGTGACCGGTCGGGTCAGCTACGCCACCCCCAACCCGCCCCCGGCACCCTGGCGGGACTGCACCGCGCAGGCCACGCCCGGCGGACCGGTGAGCGCCCTCGTGGTGCGGGTGCAGCTGCGCGACGCCGCCGGCTCGGCACTGGGTACGGTCGCCGCCGCCCTCCCGGTCGATCCCGCCTTCGTCGCGCGACTCGCGGCGGTGACCGGGGTGGCGGTGACCCTGCTCGATGGGGTCGCCCCCATCCAGGTGGCCCACACCACCGAGTCCGGCAGCGGTCGGGACGCGGTGCTCGCCGCTGCGGCCTCCCTACGCGACGAGCATGTCACCGGCACCACCGACGGTCGGTATGTGCGCCGTGCCGGCCCGACCGTCGGGCAGCCGCTGCCCCTGCTGCTCTCGGTACCCAGTGACCAGCCGCCTGGTCTGCACGCGGTGCTGGTCGCCGTGGTGCTGATGGCCGCGTTGCTGGGGGTGGCCGTCGCCTGGCGGCTGGCCCGGGTCACCACCCGGCCGCTTGTGGAACTGGCCGGTGCGGCGGACCGGGTCGCCACCGGCGATCTCACCGCCCGGGTGCCGGTACGCAGCAGCGACGAGATCGGTCGGCTGGCCGTCGCCTTCAATCGGATGACCCGCGAGACGGGTGGCTACCTGGCAGCGTTGGCCAGCAGCCGGGACCAACTGCGCGGGCACCTTGCCGTACTCGGCGACACCCTGGCGAGCACCCATGACCTGCCCCGGATCCTGCGGGTGATCCTGCACAGCGCGCTCGCCGCGACGGGGGCCCGGGCAGGAGCTGTGCTGCTCACCGAGCAGGGTGAGCGGCTCGTCGCCCGGTGCAGCGTGGGGCTCGACGACCGCTGGCCCGGCACCGAGCCGCTGCGGGTGCCGCTGGGCAGCGGGGTGGTCGGCGTGGTCGCCGCGACCGGTCAGCCCCGGCGGGGTCGGATGGAATCGACAAGCGCCGCCTCGGACGAGCCGCGCTGCCGGACGTACATCGCGGTGCCGTTCGCCGCCCCCGACGGGACCGGCGGCGACGCACCGGGCGCGGCCTCGGTGGCCGACGCTTCGGGCCGACCGGCGGAGGTGGTGTTGGGCGTGCTGGCCCTCTACGACCGCCTGGGCGGGGAGGAGTTCGACGACGAGGACCTGGCCACCCTGCGCACCTTCGCCCGGCACGCGGCGGTCGCGGTGGACAACGTACGGGTACACGAGGAGGCGCAACGACTGTCGCTCACCGACCCGCTGACCGGACTGTGGAACTACCGTTACCTGCGCGAGTCGCTGCGCCGGGAGGTGGAACGGGCCAGTCGGTTCGGTCGCATGGTCGGCGTGCTCGCCCTCGACCTGGACCGCTTCAAGAGAGTCAACGACACGTACGGGCACGCGGCCGGGGATACCGTGCTGGCCGAGTTCGCCCGGCGGGTACGCGGCGAGATCCGGGAGGTGGACCTGGCCTTCCGCCGGGGCGGCGAGGAGTTCGTGGTGCTGCTCCCGGAGACCGACGCCCGTGGCGCGGCCATCGTCGCCGAGCGGCTCGGTGCGGCCGTCCGCGACACCCCGGTGACGGTGGTGGGGCACGCCGGGGTCCGCGAGTTGATCCCGGTGACCGTCTCCATCGGCATCGCCGTCTTTCCCGACCACGCCGACACCGGTCCGCAGGTGTTGGCGGCGGCAGACGAGGCGCTGTACGCCGCGAAGACCGCCAGCCGGGACACCTGGCGACTGGCACCGGCCCGGGAGCCGTCGCCGACCCGTGAGGTACCAGTACCGGTGGCGGCCCGCAGCCCCGCCGACGGACTGCCCCGGGCCGGACCCGACGTGCCGGTCGTCACCGGAGACCCGTCGGCTGGGCCCTGACCTGCCGGCGTCGGTCTGTCGGGCTGGGCCGCACCTTGCTGGCGTCGACGCGTCGGCTCGGCCTGAGGCCGGTCCGGGCAGGTCGGCCACCGGCGGTCCACCGGCCCGACCCTGGCACCACCGCAAGCCGGCCACCGGCAATCCACCGGCTCAACCGGGGCACCACCGGCAACCGGCAGAACCGGTCCGGTGGGCGGCGCGTCTTCTGGTCCTCACCCGCCGAGGCAGGGCCATGGCCGATAGTCTCGCGACATGTCGGAGCACTCAGCGAACCCCTCAACGGCCGCCGCCACCGGTCGTCCCCGTGCCGTCAAGGCCGTCATCCCGGCCGCCGGCCTGGCCACCCGGTTCCTGCCGGCCACCAAGGCGGTCCCCAAGGAACTGCTGCCGGTCGTTGACCGGCCGGTGTTGCAGTACATCGTCGAGGAAGCCGCTCAGGCCGGCATCGGCGACGTGCTGCTGATCACCGGCCGGGGCAAGACGTCGATGGTGGACCATTTCGACCGCCGCCCCGATCTGGAGGAACGGCTCGCGGAGAAGCCCGACCTGCTCGCCGCCGTCAAGCGGACCGAGGAACTGGCGTCCATCTACACCTGCCGCCAGCCGGAGCAGTTGGGTCTCGGGCACGCCGTCGGGTACGCCGAGTCGCACGTCGGCAACGAGCCCTTCGCGGTGCTGCTCGGCGACGAGTTCGTCAACCTCAGCGAGCCGCTGCTGCCGGCGATGCTGGAACTCCAGGCGCGTACGGGTGGGGTGGTGCTCGCCTTCTTCGAGGTCGATCCGGCGGAGACGAAGCGGTACGGAATCGCCTCGGTCGAGCCGGCCGAGTCCGAGCTGACCGACATCGGTGAGGTCGTGAAGGTGACCGGCATGGTGGAGAAGCCGAAGCCGGAGGACGCGCCGAGCAACCTCGCCGTGCTCGGCCGGTACGTGCTGCCCGGCAGGATCTTCGACGCCATCCGCCGGACGGAGCCCGGCAGCGGCGGCGAGATCCAACTGACCGATGCGATGGAGATCCTGCGTACCGAGGGCACACCGGTGCACGCGATCGTCTACCGCGGCATCCGTTACGACACCGGTATGCCGCTGGGCTACCTGCAGACCGTGGTCCAGATCGCCGCCGACCGTGAGGATCTGGGCGGCGAGTTCCGCAAGTGGCTGGCCGAGTTCGTCAACTCCGACGCGTCGGGCGGTCCGAATACATGACCGCGACGGCCGACGCCGAGGCGGCCGAAAACGGGTTGACGCCGCTCGCCGACTACCTGGGCAGCGTGCTGCGCAGGTTGCGCGCGCTGCCTCCGCTCGACCTCGACCTCACCCAGGCGTACGGCAACGTCCTCGCCGAGGACGTCGTCGCCCCGCATTCGTTCCCGGCCTTCGACCAGGCGGCCGTGGACGGGTACGCCGCGCGCTGGGAGGACATCTCGGGCGGGGGTCGGGGCGTGGGATACGTCCCGGCCCAGTCCAGTCGGCCGGGTGGTCGCACCGTACGGCTCAATGTCGTCGGTGATCTCGGTGCGGCGAGCTGGCGGCCGGTCCGACTCACCCCGGGGTCGTGTTTCTCGGTGGCGGCCGGCGCACCACTGCCGATCGGTGCCGACGTGGTCGTCCCGGTGGAGTGGACCGACCAGGGCATGGCGGCGGTGGAGATCTTCCGGGTTCCGAAGCGGGGGTACGGGGTTCGTCGGACGGGCGAGGAGGTGGCCGCCGGTGCGCTGCTCGCCCGCTCCGGCACCTACGTCTCGCCAGCGCTGGTGGCGGTGCTCGCCGCGACCGGCATCGGTCACGTGGTGGTGCGGCCGAGCCCCCGGGTGGTGATCGTGGCCACCGGCGATGAACTTGTCGACGTGGGTCGGGGCAGCCAGCCCGGTCAGGTCGTGGACGCCAACTCGCACGCCCTGACCGCCGCGGCGGCGGAGGTGGGGGCGCTGGCCTACCGGGTGGGCATCTGTGACGACGATCCGGAAGGACTGCGCGGGCTGCTGGAGGACCAGACCCTGCGGGCCGACCTGATCATCACGACCGGCGGCACCGGCACCGGTCCGGGCGACATGGTCCGCCGGATCCTGTCCCGCCGGGAGGGCAGCCGCGCCGGTCCGGTCACCTTCACCGACGTGGCGCTCTATCCGGGTACTGCCCTCGGTTTCGGCACTGTCGGTGCCGAGGAGGTGCCGGTGGTGTGTCTGCCCGGCGACCCGGGGGCCGCGATGATCGGCTTCGAGGTGTTGGCCCGGCCCGCGATCAACCTGCTGGCCGGCGCCGAGCCGGTGTTCCGTCCCAGCGTACGGGCGCACCTGCTGGAGACCGTTTCCTCGCCGGCCGGGCTGCGCGAGTTCCGGCCCGCGCACGTCGCTGAGCGGCGCGGCGGGGGTTACACTGTTCAGCCGCTCAACGGCGGCCCGTTCACGCTCTCCGGCCTGGCAGAGGCGAACGGACTTCTCGTTCTCGGCGAGCGGGTGACCGCCGCCGCCGCAGGCTCCACCGTCGACGTGTTGCTGCTGGACCGCCGCCGGTGACCCACCGGTGACGCTCGGGAGTGGAGGTTCGGTGTTCCGACGGGCGCCTGGCTGGCCGGCTGTGCTTTCCGACGGCCCGGTGCTGCTGCGGCCGTACCGGCGGTCGGATGCGGTGGCCTGGTCGCAGGTGCGTCGGGCCAACCGGGAGTGGTTGGCCCCCTGGGAGTCGTCGGTACCCGGTGACTGGGACGACCTGAACTCCCCGGCGACGTTCCGCTGGGTCTACCGCGACCAGCGACGCTCGGCGCGTACCGGCGAGGGGATGCCGTTCGCGGTCTGTCTGCACGATGACGGTGTGGAGCGGCTGGTCGGTCACATCAACGTGGGCAACATCGTGCGCCGGGCCTTCTGCTCCGGGTACGTCGGCTACTGGGTGGACCGGCGGGTCGCCGGCCGAGGGGTCATCCCCACCGCGCTGGCCCTGGCCGTCGACCACGCCTTCGGCTCCGGTGGGTTGCACCGGATCGAGGTCAACATCCGCCCCGAGAACAGGCCGTCCCGTCGGGTGGTGGAGAAGTTGGGCTTCCGCGAGGAGGCGTACCATGCGCGCTACATGCACATCGACGGTGCCTGGCGCGATCACATCGGCTACGCGATGACCAGCGAGGAGATCGCCGCCGAGGGTGGCCTGCTGGCCCGTTGGCACCGGCTGCGCGCCCGTACCCCGTGAGCCGTCCCACGTGCGGGATCGGCGCGGCGCGGCGGTTCCGGCGACGGTGACCCGTAACCTCAGGTAACTGCAAGCTGCGGCAGGCGCTGCCCGCCCCGCATGATTCACGTCGCCGACGCAGATCGGTGAAAGATCCTGCGGCCGGTCGGTGCTTGCTCCGAATCTGGTGACGGGAGGGGTGAGGGTGCCGACCTCGGTGCTCCTCGCCGTCCTCGCCGCCGCCGGGCTGCTCGCCCTCGCGCCGGCGCTGGTCCGCCGGTACGACGCCGCCGAGCGGCTGGTGGCGGAGCGGGCGCAGTCGACGGCGCGGGTGCTCCAGCGCCGCCGGCGCCGTCGCACTGTCCCCGGTCGGCGACCGGTCAACCCGTCCCGTGCCCTGGTGATCACCCTGAGTGAGGATCGCGCCTCGGGGGAACTCGCCACTCCGGTCTCCGGCCCGCCCGCTCTGCGTCGCGCGGTTCCCGCCCCGCCTCGCTCAGGTGAGGCACCCGGCCGGGTACCGCGCTCGCGTCCCGGTGGTGACGCAGGTGATGGCCGCTCCGGCGAGGAGGCAGCGCGCGGTGGGGCGGCCGGGCGCGCGCTGCCCCGCCGTTCCGGTCGGCCGAGCCGGCTGCGCGCCGTGCCGGCAGGCGGGAACCGTCCCCGCCGCCGCCCCGACCGGCGGCACCACCACACCCCCGCCATCTACCGCCGCCGCCGGGTGCTGGCCGCGCTGGTGCTGCTCAACGCCGTCGAGCTGGTCGGCGTGCTGGTCGTGGGCCCCGGCTTCTGGATCAGCTTCGCGGTCACCGCCACCCTGCTGATCGTGTACGTCGTACACCTGCGCGCCCGCGCGGTGGCCGAACGCCGCCGACGCCGGGCCCTGGCCCGCGAGGCCGCATGGCTGGCCGCCCGCCAGGCCGAGGTGCGCCGGGAGCAGGCGCGCCGGGCGGCGGCCCGCCGGGAGGCGCAGCGCCGCCTGGCGGCCCAGCGGGAGTCCGTCCGGCGCAGTGCGATGGGCCTGGACCGGCCGGCCGACCTGCCGCAGGCGGCGAACGGCGGCGGCTCGGTGTCCTACCGCCGGGCCGGCGGCCTGCGTGGCCGCCCCTACGAGGCCGGCCCCGGCTCCCACAGCGCCTGACCGCGCTGAGGACGCCGTCCCTCGCCCGGCCCCCTCGCCCGGCCCCCTCGCTCGGGCGAGGCGACAAGTTCGGGGAAGGTGCTGCCTCACCCGGGCCGAAGGTCGCATTGACGGGGAAGCTGCGCGGATCTTGCGGGGCGCCGTGGGCGGGGTGGTTCGCGGCAGGAGCGCTCGACCTGTTAGCCTTGTCGCCGGCCCGCCCGGTGACAGCCGGGTGGGACCGACGCCGGTTGACCGGCGGAGGGGCTGTGGCGCAGACCGGTAGCGCACCTCGTTCGCATCGAGGGGGTCAGGGGTTCAAATCCCCTCAGCTCCACCAAGAAAGTAAAGGTCAAAGGGCAGGTTCTCGAAGATCGAGAGCCTGCCCTTTGACCTTTCACCGGCGGCTGAGCACCGCCAGGGCGCCGAAGCTGGTTCAGACTGGCGGGATGCGGGGTGAGGAACGGACAGCGCGGGTTCGCAAGGTACGCCGCCGGCTTGCGCAGTACGGTCCGCCGTGGACGCGAGATCATGAGCGGGACTTCGAGACGGTCACGCTGCCGGAACGGGACTGTGATCTGCTCCGGGACCTGTTGATCTCTGATCGGGTCGCGGCTGTCGTCGAGGTCGGGCTCGCGTACGCCAGCTCCGCGCTCGCGATCGGGGAGGCGCTGGTCACGGTCGACCCGCCGCACCCTCGGCACATCATTGTCGATCCCTTCCAAGGGCGGGCATACGCGAATGTCGGCTGGGAGCTGCTGTGCGCCGCCGGTCTGGACTCCACCGTGCAACTGATGCGCGACTGGTCCTCGATCGCGCTTCCGGAACTCGTCACCGACGGGCTGGTCGTCGACGCGGCGTTCGTGGACGGTAGTCACCGTTTTCACGAGGTCTTCGTGGACCTCTACTTCCTGCGCAAGATCGTTCGGCCGGGCGGGTTGATCGTGATGGATGACGACTGGACGCCGTCGGTGCGTACCGCGGTGCGGTACTACGAGAAGAACCTGGGCTGGACCGCGATTCCCGACGCTTTCGCCGACGGAACGCTGCGCCACATCGGCGACGACCCGACGGCGGAACTGGTGCCCCGTTGCCGGGCCATCCGGCTGCCCAAATCGCTGGTCGAGCCGCCCTTCGAGCGGTTCCACCCGTTCTGACCAGGGCCCCGCCTCACCTCTGTCCTGAGTGAACTGTCAGGATTGCCGGCATGACGGTCCGACTTGGTGACAGGGTCGCGCTGGTCACGGGTGGCAGCCGGGGCATCGGTGCCGCCGTCGCGCGGCGGCTCGCCGCCGACGGCATCGATGTCGCATTCACCTACCGCACCGCGGGGGACAGCGCGAAATCGGTCCTGGCCGACATCGAGGCGTACGGGCGTGCGGGCCTGTCGATCAGTGCGGACAGCGCGGATCCGGCGGCGGTGGTCGGTGCTGTGGAACGGACCGCTGCCGAGTTGGGGCGGCTGGACATTCTGGTGAACAACGCCGGGGTGTTCGCGGGTGGGCCGATCGAGTCGGTCAGCTTCGACGCTCTCGATCGAGCTGTCGCGGTCAACGTACGCGGGGTGTACCTGGCCACCCAGGCGGCGGTACGCCACATGGGCGATGGTGGTCGGATCGTCAACATCGGCAGCAGCTTCGCCAGCCGGGTCCCCGCTCCCGGGGTGAGCGCGTACGCGATGACCAAGAGCGCGGTCAACGGGCTGACCCGGGCGCTGGCCCGGGAACTCGGACCGCGCGGAATCACGGTCAACCTGATCCTGCCCGGCTCGACCGACACCGACATGAACCCGGCGGACAGTGTCGGCGCCGACGCCCAGCGGTCGCACATCGCTCTCGGCCGCTACGCGGCACCCGCCGACGTGGCGGCCACGGTCAGTCATCTGGTCGGCGACGGCGGACGGCACATCACCGGCGCGTCGATCGCCATCGACGGCGGCGCGACCGCCTGAGCGGTCTGCCGCCACCGGCTGGGTGGCGGGCGGCCACGGCGTCGGCGGTGCGGCAGATACTTGTCATTTCCTTGACGTTGATAAATGTTAACGCTATCAATGAGGAAGCGGGCACGGCGGGCACGGTCGGACGGGGACCGTGCCCGTCCCGGATGGCCGGCTCGCGGTCGGCGGGAGGGCGAAGGCGATGGCGCGTCGGAAGCTCACGTACCGCAGTTGGGCAGCGGTGACCGCCGCCCTGGTGATGGCGGCGATCAGCTCCTTGGCGGGGCCGGCCGCCCCGGCGCGGGCCGCCGCCGTCACATTCACCAACCCGCTGGCCGAGCAGCGCGCCGATCCGCACATCTACCGGCACACCGACGGCTACTACTACTTCACCGCCACGGTGCCCGAGTACGACCGGATCGTGCTGCGCCGCGCCACCACCCTCCAGGGGCTCGCCACCGCGACCGAGCGGGTGATCTGGCGTCGACACGGCAGCGGCGAGATGGGCGCGCACATCTGGGCCCCGGAGATCCACTTCATCGACGGCCGGTGGTACGTCTACTTCGCCGCCGGCCGCACCGACGACATCTGGGCCATCCGGCCGTACGTGCTGGAGAGCAGCGCCGCGAACCCCCTCGACGGCCCGTGGACGGAGCGTGGCCAACTCCAGCCGGCGCGCAACAGCTTCTCCCTCGACGCCACCACCTTCGTACACAACGGCCAGCGCTACCTGGCCTGGGCGGAGTACGCCGGCAACAACTCGAACATCTATCTCGCCCGGGCCGTCAACCCCTGGACGTACGCGGGCACGCCGACCCTGATCGCCACCCCGACGTACGCCTGGGAGACCCGGGGTTACCGGGTGAACGAGGGACCGGCGGTGCTGATCCGCAACGGCCGGGTGTTCATGACCTACTCGGCGAGCGCCACCGACGCCAGTTACGCCGTCGGACTGCTCACCGCCTCGGCGAGCAGCGATCTGCTGAACCCGGCGTCGTGGACCAAGCGCGCCACACCGGTGCTGGCCAGCGACGGCCGGACCGGCCAGTACGGCCCGGGGCACAACTCGTTCACCGTCGCCGAGGACGGCAGCGATGTGATCGTCTACCACTCCCGCAACTACGAGCGGTATCTCGGCAACGGCTACGACCCGCTGAGCGACCCGAACCGGCGTACGCGGATCCAACGGGTCTACTGGAACGCCGACGGCACTCCGAACTTCGGCGTACCGGTGCCGGACGGCCTGACCCCGGTCCGGCTGCGCGCCCACGACCTGCCCGATCGGTACCTGCGGCACTGGGAGTTCCGGGTCCGGCTGGAACCGAACGTCACCAACCTGGCCGACTCGCAGTTCCGGATCGTCGCCGGCCTGTCCAACTCCGCGGCGATCTCGCTGGAGTCGACCAACTATCCCGGCTACTACCTGCGGCACCGCAACCACCAGATCTGGGTGGAACGCAACGACGGCTCGAACCTCTTCCGGCAGGACGCCACCTTCACCCGCCGGGCCGGGCTCGCCGACGCGACGAAGATGTCCCTGGAGTCGGTCAACTTCCCTGGCCAGTACGTCCGTCACCGCGACGGCCTGCTCTACCTGGAGGCGGTGCCGGACGCGGCCGGACGCGCGTCGGCCACCTTCGCCCTGGAGTAGCCCGTCGCGGCTCGTGTCGGTCTGCCTGTCGGAGGGCGTACCTAAACTCTCGCGACATGGCGACGGTGACCTTTGTGGACGAGAGCACTGCGGGTGCTCGGACTCCCGCGTGGGCCTTGCAGATCTTCGAGGAGCGGTTGACGCTTCGTGAACTGATCCGCCGGCGGATCCATCAGGAGGTGGCCGAGCACAACGCGGCCAGCCCGGAGCCCCGCCGGCTGCTGGTGCAGCCCACCTCGACCGAACGTGCCCTCAACGGTGACCGGGGCGAGCGGCCTCGGCGCCGAGTCGACCCGCAGCGGCAGATCGCCCTCGCCGAGCAGGCGTTCCGCGGCAACGGTTTCGTGGTGCTGGTCGGCGACCGGCAGGTCGAGGAGCTGGACGACGAGGTCGATCTGCGTCGCGACACCGAGGTCACCTTCCTCAAGCTCGTCCCGCTGGTCGGTGGCTGATGACCACCACCGTCGACATCGGCTGGTACGCCGACCGGGCCCGCGAGCTGGTCGCCGCGAACGACCTGGACAACCTGGCGGCTCACCTTCACCGGCACGCCCGCATCTGCCGGGACGATCCGGAGGTACGCGCCGCATTGCGCAAGCTGTCCCGGGCGGACGTGGCACCTCTCGTGCTGGCCATGGCCGCCCTCGTGCGGCAGCACCGAATCCACTCCTGGCCACCGCGTGATCTGATCGGCCAACTGGCCCGTCGGCTGCCCACCGATCTGGCGCCGGAGCAGCTCCAGGATCTGGCCGCGTTCGCCGTCGACGAGCCGTACTCGTTGTCACCGACCGCGCTGGAGACGGTGGCCCGGGGCCTGGCCGCCACCGGCCCGATCTCCGCGGACCTGATGGAGGTGCTTGTCGACCGGTCCGACGAGAGCCAGCGGCTGCGGCAGTTCATCGCCGAAGTGGCCGGGCCACGTCTCGACGCGGACGACCCCTGGGCCCGGCAGATCCTGGCCGAGCTGCCCACCCTCGACCCGGCGTGGCGGCAGCTGGTCGCCCACGCCAGCACCGCCACCATGCCCCGCCCGAGCGCCGGCTGGTCGACCGAGGCGGCCCGGCTGCTCGCCGAGGTCGACCTGAGGGAGGCCGGGCAGCGCTTCGACCGGTGGCTGGCCACCGCCTCCCGCGCCCCGCACCAGCAGCCGAGCTCGGTCAACGCCGACCTGTTGCGCGGCCTGCTCTGGCTGGTCGAGCGGACCGGGCCGGCACCGGAGCAGGTACGCCGCATCGGCGGCCTGGTCGAGGCGATGCTGCGTCGACTGGCCGGGGTCGGGCCGGCCTGCCCGAAGGTGGCCAACGCGGCGGTCGGGGTGCTCGGGCGGCTCGACGGCGAGCCCGCGCTGGCGCAGCTCGCCCGGCTGTCGGCGCGGGTCACCTACAAGGGCACCCGCAAGGAGATCGACAAGGCGCTCGACACTCGTGCCGCAGCCCTCGGCATCAGCCGGGACGAGATCGAGGAACTGGCCGTTCCGGACTACGGCCTGTCCGGGGTGGGGCGGCACGAGGTGTTCCTGGGCGGTTGTCGGGCCGAGCTGTCGATCGTTTCCACCGGCGTCGCCCTGGTCTGGTACACGGAGGCCGGCCGGCAGGTGAAGAGCCCACCGGCGGTGGTACGCCGGGATCACGCGGCGGAGTTGGCCGACCTCAAGGGCCTGGCCAAGGAGATCAGCGGGATGCTGACCGCCCAGGTGGCCCGGCTGGACCGGCTCTTCCTGGCCCAGCGCAGCTGGACCCTGGCCGCATGGCGGCAGCGCTACCTGGATCACCCGCTGGTCGGCGCGCTGGCCCGCCGGCTGATCTGGCTGGTCGACGGGGTGCCCTGCGGTTGGGCCGACGGCGCGCTGCGCACCCTGGACGACAATGCGGTGACCGCTGGCGACGACGCCGAGGTGCGGATCTGGCACCCGATCGGTAGGCCGGTGCCGGAGGTGGTCGGTTGGCGGGGGTGGTTGGAACGGCACCGGGTGGTGCAGCCGTTCAAGCAGGCACATCGGGAGGTCTACCTGCTCACGCCGGCCGAGGAGACCACCGGCACGTACTCGAACCGGTTCGCCGGGCACGTCCTGCGGCAGCACCAGTTCCACGCCCTGGCCGCGGCCCGGGGTTGGACGGACCGGTTGCGCTTGATGGTCGACGACTCCTACCCGCCGACCTTCCGGGAGTTGCCCGGGTGGGAGCTGCGCGCCGAGTACTGGGTGGAGGGGATCGGCGACGACTGGACGGCCGACACCACCGACAGCGGGTCGTACCTGCGGCTGGTCACCGACCAGGTGCGCTTCTATCCGATCGCCGCCGCGCAGAACTGGTCACATGCCTCCGGCGGCGGCTACTCGGCAGCGCGGTGGACGGACGCCCGGCCGGGGGATCCGCTGCCGCTCGACCGGATCCCCCCACTGGTGTTCAGCGAGATCATGCGGGACGTCGATCTCTTCGTCGGGGTGGCCAGCGTCGGCAACGACCCGACCTGGTCGGACGGGGGCCCGCAGGGCCGCTTCCGGGACTACTGGTCGTCGTACAGCTTCGGTGAGTTGTCCGCGACCGCCGAGACCCGCCGGGAGCTGCTGGCCCGGCTGCTGCCCCGCCTGGCGGTGGGCCAGCGGGCGCACATCGATGGCCGCTTTCTGGTGGTCGACGGCGACCTGCGCACGTACCGGATCCACCTGGGATCGGGCAACATCCTGATGAGCCCGAACGACGAGTACCTCTGCATCGTGCCGGACCGTGGCGCGGGCCGGACCGGGGAGCAGCAGTTCCTGCCGTTCGAGGGGGACGGCCTGCTCGCGGTCATTCTCAGCAAGGCGATGCTGCTGGCCAAGGACGCCGAGATCACCGACGCGACGATCACCCGCCAGATCAGACCGGCCGGGTAGCTGACGGACGGGATCGCGGTGCTGGTGGTATGCCGCGCGATACCGTGATCGGGTGCGAGGCGAAGCGGCAACCACCGGGCGATGGCTCCGGTTCGTGCTGCTGGCGTGCACCCTGTTCGGGCTGGCCGTTATGCACAGCCTGGGCCACGATCCCGTCCTCGGCGCGGCCGGGCACGGCAGCCATGCCGCACCGATCTCGTCAACTCACGTCGACGGCTGCCACACCGAGCAGTGTGTGGCACCGGCCGCCCAGAGCACGCAGGAGCCGGGACACGGTCACCCCTCGGGCTGGGCGGTCTGTGTGGCGATCGCCGCCGGCGTCGCACTCGCCGTCGTGCTCACCGTCCGCCTCCTTCGGCGTACGCGCAGCGTGCTGCCACGGGATCGTCGGCTCACCCGAGCCCGGGGCGCCCGTGCCCCGCCCGACTTTCCCATGATCGGCCTGACCACGGCCGCCGTGTCGGTGCTGCGGATATAGGAGCGACCAGCGCGCACCCGGTTGGGTGACCGCGCGACTCGCTTCTGTCCACCGACTCCTGAAAGGCCCTGTCAACCATGAATCGCACCCGTACACGCCGTGCCGTCTGGGCCGGCGTGAGCCTCAGCGTGGCGATCGGTCTTGCCGGCTGCGGCTCCGACCATCCGGCCGGTGCTGGCCACGACATGCCAGGTAACCCATCGTCAAGCGCGATCAGCGGCGAATCCGCCACCAGCAACGCGGCCGACGTGATGTTCGCGCAGATGATGATCCCGCACCACGAGCAGGCGGTCGAGATGTCCGACCTGGCCACCACCCGCGCGTCCGACCCGGAGGTGAAGCAGCTCGCCACGCAGATCAAGGACGCTCAGGCGCCCGAGATAGCCCAGCTGCGGACCTGGCTCACGTCCTGGGGCGCACCGATGCCGATGGCCAGCGGCGACGCCCATGGCATGCCCGAGATGGACCACGGGATGCCGGGCATGATGTCCGAGGCCGACATGACCCGCCTCGCGGCAGCCTCCGGCACCGAGTTCGATCGACAGTTCCTCACCATGATGATCGATCATCACGAGGGGGCCGTCACGATGGCCGAGGAGGAGGCCGCCCAGGGTGCCAACCCGGACGCCAGAGCGTTGGCGCAGCGGATCGTCACCACGCAGCAGGCCGAGATCGACACCATGAGGACGATCCTCGCCCGGCTCTGACGTCGGCCGGTGCCCGGGCGCTCCCGCCGCCCGGGCACCGTTGCGCACCGATGCCACCGCCGACCGCTTCCGGATGCGGTGGCGCTGTTCCGATGCCGGCGACGGCTGATTGGGTGGGACCGCCGGCAGGTCGTCTGGGCACCTCAGCACGACCTGCCGGCGGGGCTCACCTGATGGCGGGACGGCGGGTGAGGGCGAATCCGACCACGCCCGCGACCGCGGCCAGCATCCCGCCGGCGGTGGTCCAGATCCAGCGGGAGCCGGCCTCGGGCAGCCAGCCGGTGAGGCTCAGGTTCCAGCCGTCGTCCCCGTCGCTCTCCGGTGCGACCGTCGGCTCGGCGTCCACGACGGTGCCGGCGTTTGTCGGTGGCACCAGCGCCGCCTCCAGTCTGCCGTCGTCGGCGGAGCTGCCGGCGTCGTCGGTGGTCGACACCAGCAGGTCCACGTCGATCGGTAGGCCGAGGTCGGGCTCGGGCACGTCGACCACGGCCAGGCGCACGTAGTAGGTGCCGGGCAGCGGGTCACCGGACCATGGCTCGGCCCAGGGGCGCACCCGCCGCATCGTGCAGCCGATGCCGACGGTACGCGCCGAGGCGTCGGCGGTCGGCGTCTGCGCGCCGGCCGTGCACGCCTGCCGGCGGCGCAGCCCGTCGAAGACCTCCACGCTCCAGGTGGATCGACCGTTGCGGTTCTGCGCGAGGGTGACCGTCGCGGTGATCTCGTGAATCTCACCCGCAGCGGCCGGGAACGACCAGTAGAGGTATTCACCGGTCGAGGCTGCGACCCGGACGGGTTGGCCGGCGGCGACCGGGGTGGCAGTGAGGTACGAGGTGCCGGCCCTGGTGACGGTGACGGCACCGGGGGAAGGGGTGGGCGCGGCGAGCGCCGTGCCGGGGGTCAGGGCGACACCGGCGGCGATCAGCGCGGCGGCGGTTGCCCAACGGATAGACATCACTCAGTTCCTCCAGGTGGCTACCCACCAGCGGGTGAGCAGGCCGGTGACGAGCCCGGTGAGCAGGCCGGCGAGGGTCAGCAGGAGCAGCAGCACCCAGCCCCGGCCCAGGTCCGGACCGTCCGGGGCGGACGACGCGGCGACCACGTCGACGGTCAACTCGACGGGCATGCCCGGATCCGCGACGGTGCCCGCCCGGGGCGAGAACATGTTGCTGACCACCAGGCAGACGGTGGTGACGGCCGAGGGCACGCCGGCCGTCGGAGTCGGGTCGGTGCCCTCGGCCCGCTCGGCGTCGTCCCCAGCCGACCAGCGCAGACCGGTGGAGACCACGTCGGTACGTCCGCTGCCGGCGTCCACCCCGCGGACCAGTTCCCGGCCGTCGGCCGTCGTCGCCCGCAGCAGTACGCCGTAGTCGGGGTTGACCGGGCGGTCGAGCGCGACGCTGACCGAGGCCCGTAGCTCCTGTCCCGGCCGTACCGGCACCCGGTACCAGCGATGTTCGGAGAAGGTCTCCCGGTCGGTGTAGACACCGGGGGAGAGCAGGGGTGCACCCGGGCAGGTGTCCGTCCCGTCGACCTTCGCCGGGATGGTGGCGTACGTGTCGCGGGCCCGGTCCACCAACTGCTTCAGCCGGTCGGTCAGATCCTCGGCGCTCTGCGCGGCCGTGTAGGTGCCGCCGGTGGCGGCGGCGATGCAGAGCAACTGCCGGCGCACCTTCTCGTCCGGTGCGAGGCCGAGGGTGTCCACCACCAGCGTGGTGCCCTGGGCGGCCAGTTCCCGGGCCACCTGGCAGGGGTCCGGCGGGGCGCAGGTGTCCTCGCCGTCGGTGATCAGCACGATCCGGCGGGCGGTGGTGCCGGTACCGAGATCCTTGGCGGCTTCGCGCAGGGCGAGCCCGACCGGGGTGAAACCGGTCGGGCGTAAAGTCGCCACGGCGGCCTTGGCCTGCGTCCGGTCGACTGGACCGACCGGCACGATCTGCTGGGTGTCCAGGCAGCCCTGCTGCTTGTTCTTGCCCTGGTAGGTGGCGCCCAGCACCCGGATGCCCAGCTGCGTCTCGTCGGGCAGGGCGTCCACCACCTCGCCGAACGCCTGCTGGGCAACCGAGATCCGGCTGCGCCCGTCGATGTCGGTGGCCCGCATCGAGCCGCTCACGTCCAGTACCAGCTGGACCCGGGGTGGCTCGGTGGGCGGTTCCGCCTGGTCGTCGGCGAGTGCCGGCACCGGGCCGGCCAGCGTGGTCGCCGTCAGCAGCCCGAGGAGGACGGCTGACGACCATCTCTTGTTGATCACCGGGCGGAGTGTAGACAAGTCCACTCAGGACTGATCATCCGGCCGTGGTGCCGGTCGCTACGGCGGGGTGAGCGCGGTGGCCGTGCGTACGAGGTCGGCGTCGACCGCGAAGCGACCGTTGATCAGCGTGGGCGGGTGGTCGACCGGTGCCTCGTCGACCCGGGCGGGTGAGATCCGCGCGGTGAACGTCCCGGCGTCGGGATCGAGGCGCACCAGGGCGTCGTGGAAGTCGAGCCAGTTGCCGACGATCGGATGCCACACCTTGTAGACGGTTTCCTTCGCACTGAAGATCACCGCCGGCCAGTGGATGCCCGGGGGGAGCCGTTCGACCTGCTCGTCCTCCTCGGGCAGGCAGATCAGTCGGCGTACCCCCGCACCGAGTTCGCGGTGTTGCTCGGCGTCCATGCCGACCGCCCGGATCTCGTCGCTACGGGCGACGGCTGCCGCGCAGTAGCCGCGGGTGTGCGTGATGGTGCCGACCAGGCCGGCCGGCCAGACGGGTGAACGGTCGGCGGCGGCCGGTACGGCGACCGGCGGCAGGCCGAGTGCGGTCATGGCGCGGCGGGCGCACATCCGACCGGCGGTGAAGTCACGGCGGCGGCTGTCCACCGCGCGGTCCCCGAGACAGGCCGCCTCGGCCGCGTGCAACCGACCGGACCAGTCGTCCGGACCCGCCACGGCAACGGCGACGGCGGGTGGGAGCAGATCACGCACCTGCGGCTCCGGGATGGTGCTTTCGGCCAGTGGCACCGGTGCCAGCGACCGGCGACGATGGATGCTTCCGGTTGATGCATTGCCTGGGGCGGGTCGCGGCGGCCATGGTTGGTCAACGTACCGCAACGACGTAACGCCGCAGCGTTCCCGGACGCTGTAGATGCGCACGGGCATGTTCGACCCGGCGGTGGGCGGCAGGCCC
Organism: Micromonospora sp. NPDC000442; assembly: GCF_042898635.1. Lineage (NCBI taxonomy): Bacteria > Bacillati > Actinomycetota > Actinomycetes > Micromonosporales > Micromonosporaceae > Micromonospora > Micromonospora sp. NPDC000442. The sequence goes on from NZ_JBIAYZ010000005.1 coordinate 80,407, forward strand.
GCCGTCACCGGTGGAGGCGGAGAGGAGCGCGATGACGGGTGTTACGGATCGCTCGGGTGTCACGGTGGCGGAGGCGGACGGAGCCGCGTCCCCCGAGCGGGTGGGCGAGCACGCCCCGCTGACCCCCGAATGGACGTGTGGCACCTGTGGCGCCGAGTGGCCCTGCGCGCCCAAACGGGAGCAGTTGCTGACCGAGTACGGCGTGGATCGGGCGATGCTCAGTGTCTACCTGGGGGCCTGTCTCGCCGCAGCCGCCGAGGACCTGCATGTCGTCGGGTCGACGTCATTGCAGGACCGGTTCTTCGGCTGGTTGCCGCGCCGCCCGAGACGACACTGACTTCTCGTCCGGACGATCGCCCCGACCGACGGCGCTTCGATGACGGGCGATGCCACGCGCGGCTGAGCGGCTGCACGGATCGGTTCAGCCGTCCGCCGGACGGCGGCTCCGGGGCGGCGCAGAGTCCGCGCGGAGTCACGTAGCGACAACGGTGGCCGCGACTTCTTGTCGCATTCGGCATTCGTCGGAAATCTGACCCACGCCGCCCCGTTGTGCCCTCGGTCGCTGGTGGTTAAGCTGCTGGTGCGCGCCCCAATCGCCCGCTTCCCCCGTGGCAGGCGATCGGGGCGCGTCCTATTTCCCGACGGAGGGCCCGCACGCCTCGGCGTGCGGGCCCTCCGTGGTGTCAGATCCAGCGGCCGTCCAACCACATCCGCGCCGACCAGTCCTCGTACGGCAACACCAGGCCCACGAAGATCGGGTAGAAGTACGCGAAGCAGAGGACGACAAGCGCCACATACGCCCCGGCGATCACCCCGCCGACCAGCCGGCGGTCCCGGCTCGCCTCCTCGTCGGCACCGGTCACGGCCTGGGTGCCGCTCGGCCCCGCCGGCGAGGCGATCGCACCGAGCACGTAGACCACGGCGAGCACCAGGAACGGCACCGTGGGCGCGGCGTAGAAGGAGAACATCGTCCGGCCGTCGAGGGCGAACCAGAACCAGGGCAGCAGCCCGGCCGCCACGGCGAGCAGGATCGCGCCGGCCCGCCAGTCCCGCCGGGCCAGGCCGAGCCAGACCAGCGCCACCAGCGCGGGCAGGAACGACCACCACAGCAGCGGGGTACCCAGCAGCAGCACCTCCTCGGCGCAGCTCGCCGCGCCACAGGGGCCCTCGCCGGTCCAGTGGAACGCCACCGGCCGACCCAGCAGCAGCCACTGCCACGGCCACGACTGGTACTTGTGCGGATCATCGAGCTGGCTGTGGAAGCCCAGTGCCGCCTGGTGGTACTGGATCAGGTTCCACAGCGGACCGACGATGGGCGCGTCGCTGAGCCCGGCGTCCGGGTACCGCTCGGCGAGCCGGTAGTAGCCCTCCTGGCTGAACAACCAGCCGGACCACGTCGCGACGTAGGTCACCGCCATCAGCAGACCGGCGAGCACCATCCAGGGCACGCCGTCGAGCAGGGTGTCCCGCCACGGTCGGGGTACCCCGGCCGACCGCCGGGCGCCGACGTCCCAGAGGAGCATCAGCAGCGCGAAGACGGGTACGAAGAACAGCGCGCTCCACTTCACCGCGAAGGCGCAACCGAGCAGCACCCCGGTCGCCAGCCGCCACCAGGGCCAGTTCCGCCAGCCGCCGGGCGGGCGGCCGGCACGCCCCCGGGCGGTCGGATCCAGCCCGGACTCCAGTGCCCGGGCCCACCGGCGGCGGGTCGCGTCCCGGTCCAGCACCAGCGCGCCGAAGGCGGCCAGGATGAAGAAGAGCAGGAAGATGTCGAGCAGCGCGGTGCGCGAGAGCACCAGGTGGAATCCGTCGACCGCGAGCAGCAGGCCGGCGGCGCAGCCGAGCACCGTGGAGCGGAACATCCGGCGGCCGATGCGGACCAGCAGCAGCACCGACAGGGTGCCCATCAGGGCCGCCGAGAAGCGCCAGCCGAACTCCGGCGCGGTGGTGAACAGGTGACCGGGTACCGAGATGCCGTGCTCGGCGTCGCTGTAGCCGAAGGCCCACTCGCCGAAGCCGATCAACCACTTGCCCAGCGGCGGGTGGACCACGTACGACGGGGCGTTGTTCGTGTAGTTCCACTCCACGCCCTTGTCGATCAGCCCCCAGCCGTCCCGGGCGTAGTAGACCTCGTCGAAGATCTTGCCCGGCGGATGGCTGAGATTCGCGAACCGGAGAACCGCCGCGATGACCACGACCACCGCCGTGGCCAGCCACGAACGGTCGTCCAGCCCGGCTTCGACGGTGGCCAGCCGGCGGCGGATCGCCGCCGGTACGCCACCCCTCGCCGGACCGGGGGCGGTGGCTGTGGCCGCGCCCGGCTCCGCGGGCTGGTCGGGGCTCGCGCTCTGTGCTGTCGACGCACTCGTCACCCGGCGATCGTAGGCTGCCAAGGGGGTCGCTGGCGCCTGTCGTCCCCATATCCGGTACGCCCGTCGATGAAGGAGTGCGCTGCTGTGGGTGGAATGTCCGAAAACGGTCGCCTGATTCTGCTCGGCGCGCCGCTCGGCAACCCCGCCGACGCCTCCGGCCGACTGCGGGACACCCTCGCCGTGGCCGACGTGGTCGCCGCCGAGGACACCCGTCGGCTGAACCGGCTCGCCCGCGACCTCGACGTGACCATCGCCGGTCGGATCGTCTCGTACTTCGAGGGCAACGAGGAGCGGCGTACCCCGGAACTGGTTGACGTGCTCACCGCGGGATACGTGGTCGCGCTGATCACCGACGGCGGCATGCCGAGCGTCTCCGATCCCGGCTACCGGTTGGTCCGCGCCGCCCTGGACGCCGGGGTGCCGGTCACCGCCGCGCCCGGTCCCAGTGCCGTCACCACCGCCCTCGCCTTGTCCGGACTGCCCTGCGACCGGTTCTGCTTCGAGGGGTTCCTGCCCCGTGCCCCCGGCGCCCGGCGCGCCCGGCTGCGGGCACTGGCCGCCGAGGAACGGACGCTGGTCCTCTTCGAAGCGCCGCACCGGATCGCCGCCGCGTTGACCGACCTGGCCGCCGCGTTCGGCGCAGACCGGCCCGCCGCACTCTGCCGGGAGCTGACCAAGACCTACGAGGAGGTGCTGCGTCGCCCGCTCGGTGAGCTGGCCCGGTGGGCCGCCGACGGCGACCCGCGCGGCGAGATCACGCTCGTGGTGGCCGGCGCGCCCGCCGCACCTGCCGTCCGTCCCGACGACGACTCGCTGCGCGCAGCGGTGGCCGAGCGGGAGGCGGCGGGCCGGAGTCGCCGGGACGCGATCACTGACGTCGCGGCCGAGTACGGGTTGCGCCGGCGCGACGTCTACGCGCTCGTGCACCAGTGAACCTGGGTGCTACCAGGCGGCGATCAGGAAGCCGAGGGCGGTCAGCAGCGGGCCGGCCAGCGAGGCGGCGACCGCCCAACGCCGCTCAGCCGGATCGGGCAGCCGGGTCGCACCGGTCCAGCGGGCGATGCCCACCGCGCAGCCGAGCACCCCGAGCACCCCGAGCAGCCAGCGCAGCTGAGCGCCCACCCCGCGGTCGGCGTACGCGACGTGTCCGTCCGGGCCGGTCACCCGGGCGGGCAGGGCCGAACCGGGCACGGCACGGTCCCGGGATACCCCGCTGACCCGTACGCCGTGGATCCGGAACTCCTCCTCCGCCGCCGTGAAGATGCCCCGGCACCGCTGGGTCAGGCCGTCGCCGGTGCACCTGGTGACAACCACCGTGCCGGAGGTCGCGTGCCCGACGGCGAGCCAGAGCGGGCCGGCGCTGACCCAGGCGAAGAAGGCCGCCGCGAGGCTCAACCCGATCAACACGGACAACCCCGCCAGGGGATCCGGCGGATGGCTGCTCCGTTCCCGGCGCCGCAGTACCGGTCGGAACCGCTTCCACCACGGATCGACGTCGCCGGGCTCCTCCTGCCGCACCGGCGTGCCGTCCCAGTGCACCTGCTCGATCGGTGCCCAGAAGGTGTCCTCGTCCGGCGTACCGTCGTCGCGCGACCGGTGCCGGCGGCCCCGACGCCCGGCCGGCCGGACCGGGACCCGCCGCGGCAGCGTGTCCACCGGCGCGCCGGTCGTCGGCTCCACCTCGCCTCCGCTTCGTGACTCGACGGTGGCGGGATCGGCCCGGTCCGGCCCGGTCGCGCCGGCCGCACCCTCGGGTGCCGCCGAGGGCACCGCGCGGGGCTGGGGAGCCACCGTCTGGGTGCGCGGCGCCGTCGCGGTGGAATCCGACCCGGCGTCGGGGGGAGGGCCGTCGGAGTGGTCTCGGGCGGCTCGGCTGCCAGTCACGAGTTCATTGGACACCCGTGAGGGTGGTTGATCAGGCAGCTCAGGCAGCGTGTCGACGACAATTCGGACTATTTGCCGACGGCGGTTCGGTCCTCGGGCCGACCGGGGACCCCTATTGGTTCGCGGTCACCTCGCGGGGGTCACTAGGCTTTCTGTCCATGAGTTACGTTCTCGCGGCAGTGGCCTGGCCGTACGCCAACGGTCCGCGCCACATCGGCCACGTCTCCGGTTTCGGCGTTCCCTCCGACGTCTTCGCCCGGTACATGCGGATGGCCGGCCACGACGTGCTCATGGTCTCCGGCACCGACGAGCACGGCACCCCGATCCAGGTGCAGGCCGACGCCGAAGGGCTCAAGCCGCGGGAACTGGCCGACCGGTACAACCGGGTGATCGTCGAGGACCTGCACGGCCTCGGCCTCTCCTACGACCTGTTCACCCGTACCACCACCGGCAACCACTACGCCGTGGTGCAGGAGCTGTTCGAGGGGATGTACCGCAACGGATACATCGTGCCGAAGACCACCATGGGGGCCATCTCGCCGTCCACCGGACGGACCTTGCCCGACCGGTACATCGAGGGCACCTGCCCGATCTGCGGCTACGATAGTGCCCGTGGCGACCAGTGCGACAACTGCGGCAACCAGCTCGACCCGATCGACCTGATCAACCCCCGCTCGAAGATCAACGGGGAGACGCCGGAGTTCGTCGAGACCGAGCACTTCTTCCTCGACCTGCCCGCCCTGGCCGACGTGCTGCGGCAGTGGCTGGACACCCGGGAGGGCTGGCGCCCGAACGTGCTGCGCTTCTCCCGGAACCTGCTTGACGATCTGCACCCCCGGGCCATCACCCGCGACCTGGAGTGGGGGGTACCGATCCCGCTCGACGGCTGGCGTGAGCGCACCGACAAGCGGATCTACGTGTGGTTCGACGCCGTCATCGGCTACCTGTCCGCGTCCATCGAGTGGGCCCGCCGCACCGGCGACCCGGAGGCCTGGCGGAAGTGGTGGTCCACCGATGGTGAGGGAAAGGACTCGCAGTCCTACTACTTCATGGGCAAGGACAACATCGTCTTCCACTCGGTGATCTGGCCCGCGCTGCTGTCCGGCTACTCCGGCGAGGGCAGCCGGGGCGGCGAACCAGGCCAGCTCGGACGGCTCAACCTGCCCACCGAGGTGGTCTCCAGCGAGTTCCTGACCATGGAGGGACGCAAGTTCTCCTCCTCGCGCCGGGTGGTCATCTACGTCCGGGACTTCCTCCAGCGGTACGACGCCGACGCGTTGCGCTACTTCATCGCGGTGGCCGGGCCGGAGAACAACGACACCGATTTCACCTGGGCCGAGTTCCTGCGCCGCAACAACGACGAACTGGTCGCCGGCTGGGGCAACCTGGTCAACCGGTCCATCTCGATGGCGGCGAAGAACTTCGGCGAGATCCCACCGATCGGCCCGGACGGGCTCACCGAGGCCGACGAGGCGCTGCTGGCCGTGGCACGCGCCGGCTTCGGCACGGTCGGCGACCTGATCGCCAGACACCGGCAGAAGCAGGCCATCGGCGAAGCGATGAAGGTGGTCGCCGAGGCCAACAGGTACCTCTCCGAGCAGGCGCCGTGGAAGCTCAAGGACGAGGCCGCCAAGCCCCGGATGGGCACCATCCTGCACGTCGCCCTCCAGGTGGTCAGCGACGCCAACACGCTGCTCACCCCGTTCCTGCCGCACTCCGCGCAGAAGATCCACGAACTGCTCGGCGGCACCGGGGTGCACGCACCGATGCCGGTGATCGAGGAGGTCGCCGACCTCGACGCCGGGCCCGGGTACCCGGTGCTGACCGGTGACTACACCCAGGGCGCGAGATGGGAGTCGGTACCGCTCGTGGTGGGCCGGGCGCTCGCGGCGCCCAAGCCGGTCTTCCGCAAGCTCGACCCCTCGATCGTCGACGAGGAACTGGCCCGGCTCGAAGGCTGACGGTCCGGTCGTCCGCGCGACGGGCGCGACCCGCTCGGGGTCGCGTCCGTGGCGTGAGTCGCTGGCCGCGCGTCCGTCGGCGGTACGCGCCGGACGTCGGCTCGGCCTGCGTCAGGCGCGGGCCATGGCCGGCGAGCCGATGAACTCCATGATCGCCTTGTTCACCTCGTCGGCGTTGGTCCACGGGGTACCGTGCGGTGCGCCCTTGAGGGTGATCAAGCGGCTGTCGGCGAGCATCGGCTGCAACCGCTGGCCGGTCTTCGGGTACGGCAGCACGTTGTCCTTGTCGCCCTGCACGATCAGCACCGGCACGTCGATCCGGGACACGTCGGCCCGGAAGTCCGTACCCCAGGCATCCACGCTTTCGTGCGTGGCCTTGGCGGAGGCCATCGCCCCGATGTTCCAGTGCGCCCGGTACGCCTCCTCGCTGACCAGCTTGCCCTTGTTCTCGTCGTAGTTGAAGAAGTTGTTGCAGAACTGCGTGAGGTAGGCGAACCGGTCCTGCGTGATCGCCTGCTTGAACCCCTCGAAGAGGCTCGCCTCGACACCCTCGGGGTTGTCCGGCGCCTTCCGCAGATACGGTGCCAGCGGTGCCAGCAGCACCGCCCGTTCCACCCGATCCGAGCCGTACGCGCCCAGGTAGCGGGTCACCTCGCCGGTACCCATCGAGTGGCCGACCAGGATCGTGTCACGCAGATCCAGCTCCGTCATCAGCACATCGAGGTCGGCGGCGAAGGTGTCGTAGTCGTACCCGAACGCCGGCTGTGCCGAGTTGCCGTAGCCGCGCCGGTCGTACGTGATCACCCGGTATCCGGCGTCGAGCAGCGGTCCGGAGACCTTCTCCCAGGTCGCCCCGTTGAAGGGGAATCCGTGGATCAGCACGATCGGCTGACCCGACCCATGGTCCTCGTAGTACAGGTCGATGGGCGCGGAGTTCTCCGTGCCGACGGTGATGAAGGGCATCTCGTCCTCCTGTCAGGGTGGGAAACCGAGGCTTCCCCGGCGGGCATCCGATATTCCTGCGCCACCCCACCCGCCAGACCAGGTCAGAGGAGATACGGGTGGTCCACCACCTGGTCGTCGGTGACCTCACCGCCCGGGGCCCACGTCTCGTACACGCCCCGTTCGTGACACTGTGCGCCGACCGCAGCGACCGCGTCCGGATCCGGACGTCGCAGCCGCAACCGCAGCCAGCCCGCCTCCTCACGCAACACCAGACACGGCACCCCCCGCCAGGCGGCCAGCCGCAACCGTCGGCTCACCCCGTCGACCGGGTAGCGGGCGGCCCTGGTCAGCGCCAGCACCCGGAAATCGCCGGGCAGGTCGGCGACTGCCTCGTACTCCCCGCCCGCGTACGTGCCCACCAGCCGGGTCGAACGCGGCGCCTCGCCGGTCGGCACGTACTCCTGATCCGGCGACAGACCCGGCACCGCGGCGAGCAGGTGTCGCCACTGCGGCCCGACCATCCGGAGCCAGCCCCGCTGCTCGGCCTGGTAGGCGTAGAGCACCACCTCCAGGCCCTCCGCCGGGTAGGCCAGCAGGGTGGCGTTCGCGGGCATCGGCAGGTCGGCGAAGTCCCGAGTGACGAACTCGGGGATCAGGTGGTGACTGCTCGGCGTGAAGCCGGTACCCAGCACCGCCGGGCCCAACCGGTCCCGGGCACCCAGCGCCGCCAACCCGCGGTACGCCGCGCCCGCCGGCACGTCGTAGTCGCCCGGGTCGGCGGCGCGCCAGCGCAACGCGTACGTCACGTCCGCACCGTCCCGCCCGTCCCCGCCGTCGGTACGCAGCACACTCGTCGTCGTCGGGGTACGCAGATGCGCCACGTCGTGTTCCCGGTAGCAGAACCCGTGCGGCAGCCAGCCGCGTACGTAGCCGGCGAGCTGCCGGGCGGAGAGGATCTTCATCATCCGGGTGCCCCGCCGTACGCCGGCCGAGGCGCGTACCGCCGTGATCAGCGGGTCGTCCGCGCCGGCCGGCTGCTGGGCGAGCCGGTGCACCTCCGACCAACCCCGCTCGCGATGCAACGGCACCAGCAGGGGCAGCTCCGGATCCTCGGCCTGAGCGGTCTCCCCGTACACGGCGCCGACCTCGGTGACGTGCACGAACCGCCGCCACGGCAGCGCCGAGTTCACCCGGGGCGCCCATTCGAAACCGGCCACCTCGGCGGCGCTGAACAACTCGTACGCCGCACCTCGGGCGATCTCCTCGGCCGGGTACACCGCGCCGCCGAACGCCACCCGCAGACCGGTCCGCTCCGGCGCCGTACCGCCGGGCCGGGAAAGCTCGCTTCGCGCGTCCACTCCGCGACGGTAGGGGCGCGGGGCGTAGCCGAGGTGAACTCCGGGTGGCTTCCGGGTGGACTCGTCCGGTGTGTGATCCTGTCGAGGAGATGAGCGAACCGACCGAGTCCCGTAGCCAGCGTGCGGCCCGCCGCGCCGGAGAGTTCCCACCCGCACCCGAGCCGCTGCCCCGACCGGTGCTGGACAGCCACACCCACCTCGACATCACCGTCAGCGAGGCCGGGGTACCCGGTGGTGGCGACGCCGCCGACCCGGTCGCGACGGCCATCGACGTCGCCGCCGCCGTGGGGGTGGACCGACTGGTGCAGGTCGGTGTGGACGTCGCCTCCTCCCGCTGGGGCACCGAGGTGGCCGGCAGGTACCCGGCGGTGCTGGCCACGGTCGCGCTGCACCCCAACGAGGCGCCCCGGCTGGCCGACCTCGACGGCGCCCTGCGCGAGATCGAGGCGCTGGCCGGTCAGGAGCGGGTCCGCGGTGTCGGCGAGACGGGAATGGACCGCTACCGTACCGGTGACGAGGGCCGCGCCGCGCAGGAGGAGAGCTTCCGGGCGCACATCGCCATCGCCAAGCGGTACGGCCGGACGCTGGTGATCCACGACCGGGACGCGCATGCCGACGTGCTGCGCATCCTCGACGACGAGGGCGCACCGGACACGGTGGTGATGCACTGCTTCTCCGGCGACGCCGAGTTCGCCGCCGAGTGCGTCCGCCGGGGCTACCTGCTCAGCTTCGCCGGCACGGTCACCTTCGCCAGTGCCGGGGCGCTGCGGGAGGCTGCCGCGCTGACCCCGCTGGACCAGATCCTGGTGGAGACCGACGCGCCGTACCTCACCCCCGTCCCGCACCGTGGCCGGCCCAACGCCTCGTACCTGATCCCGCTGACCGTCCGGGCGCTGGCCGTTGCCACCGGCGCCGACCTCGACGAACTCTGCGCCGCCATCTCGGCCACCGGGGAACGGGCCTTCGGTCCCTGGCACCCGGCTGGCATCGGCGGCTGACCCGTACGCTGTCGGGTTATGGCCGCAGACCTGCTCGGCCCGGCGGAGATCCGGGACCTCGCCGCCCGGCTCGGCGTCGCACCCACCAAGAAGCTCGGCCAGAACTTCGTGCACGACCCCAACACCGTCCGCCGGATCGTCGCCACCGCCGGGCTCGCCCCCGACGACGTGGCGTTGGAGGTCGGCCCCGGGCTGGGTTCACTTACCCTCGCCCTGCTGCCCGCCGCCACCCACGTGCATGCCGTCGAGATCGACGCCACGCTGGCCGGTGCGCTCGCCGGCACCGCCGCCCGGCACGCCGGCCCGGCCGCCGAACGGCTCAGCGTGCACCACGCGGACGCCCTGCGGGTCACCGCCGCCGACCTGGCCGACCCGGCGCCCACCGCGCTGGTGGCGAACCTGCCCTACAACGTCGCCGTACCCGTGGTGCTGCACCTGCTCGCCGAACTGCCCAGCCTCCGGCACGGCCTGGTGATGGTGCAGAAGGAGGTCGCCGACCGGCTCGTCGCCGGTCCCGGCTCCAAGGTGTACGGCATACCGTCGGTCAAGCTCGCCTGGTACGCCCACGCCCGTGCCGCCGGGAAGGTACCGCCGAACGTGTTCTGGCCGGTGCCCAACGTCGACTCCGGTCTGGTCGCCTTCACCCGCCGCGAGCCGCCCCGCGCCGACGTTCCCCGGGAGCAGGTCTTCTCGGTGGTGGACGCCGCCTTCGCGCAGCGACGCAAGACCCTGCGCGCCGCCCTGGCCGGCTGGGCCGGCGGCGCCGACCGGGCCGCCGCCGCGCTCATCGCGGCCGGCGTCGACCCCGGCGCACGCGGCGAGTCACTCACCGTCGAGCAGTTCGCCGCCGTGGCCGCGTCGGCCCCGAGCCGTACCCCGGCAGCCCAGTAGGCTGAGCCCGTGCCCGCCGAGGAGAAGCCCGCCGACTACGCCGACGCCGGGATTCCGCATTACTGGCGGATCGAGCAGAATCCCGTGCACGTGTATGCGTACGACCTTGTCGACGGCCGCTACGAGCTGGTCGCCGACTCCGCCGAGGAGTTGATCGTGACCAAGCCGTTCGACGTGCGGTTGCCCATCCGGGACATCATCCCGTGACCGAGGCCTGGCGACCGGAGGACGACGAGCCGCGCGGGGCGACCGGTCCGGTCCGGGTACGGGTGCCCGCCAAGGTCAACCTGCACCTGGGGGTCGGTCCGCTGCGCCGGGACGGCTACCACGAGCTGAACACCGTCTACCACGCGATCTCGATCTACGACGAGCTGACCGCCCGACGCGGCGACACGCTGACGCTCACCATGGAGGGCGAGGGCACCGGGGAACTCGCCCTCGACGACTCCAACCTGATCATCCGGGCGGCGCACGCCCTCGCCGGATACGCCGGCGTGATGCCGCATGCCCGGCTGCACCTGCGCAAGCAGATCCCGCTGGCCGGTGGGCTCGCCGGCGGTAGCGCCGACGCCGCGGCCGCCCTGGTCGCCTGCGACGCCCTGTGGGGCACCGGCCTGTCCCGTGACGAGTTGGCGAGCATCGCCGCCGACCTCGGCTCGGACGTGCCCTTCCTGATCCACGGCGGTACCGCGCTGGGCACCGGCCGGGGTGAGGCGGTCAGCCCGGTGCTGGCCCGACCCACCTCCTGGCACTGGGTGGTCGCCATCGCCGACGGCGGCCTGTCCACCCCACAGGCGTACCGGGAACTCGACCGGCTCCGCGAGACAGGTGCCGCCGGTCCGCCGCTGGGCAGCACCGACGGCCTGCTCGCCGCACTGCGGCAGCGCGACCCCCGGGTACTCGCACCGACCCTCGGCAACGACCTCCAGGACGCCGCCCTGGCCATGCGACCGTCACTGGCGAACACCCTGAAGGCCGGCGAGGCGGCCGGGGCGTTGGCCGGCATCGTCTCCGGCTCGGGACCCACCTGCGTGTTCCTCACCGCCGACGCCGCCGACGCCGAACGCGTCGCCGCCGAACTGGAGGCCGCCGGGGTGTGCCGACAGGCCCGCGTCGCCCACGGCCCGGTACACGGCGCCCGCGTCAGCTGACGCCGACGGACCGCCCTCGGGCGCCGGAGGGTGGGGATGCTCCGCGTACCCTGGAACGACAGGCGTCCCCAGGTGCCAGCCGGCACCGGGACGCCTTGATCATGAAAGGTGGGTACGTGGCCAACATCGTCAACCTGGACCGGGTGTCCAAGGGCTACGGCGCGGCCGGGCCACTGCTCACCGATGTCTCGCTCGGCCTGGAGGACGCCGATCGGATCGGCGTCGTCGGGCTCAATGGCGCCGGCAAGTCCACCCTGCTACGGATGCTGACCCGCACCGAGCAGCCCGACGACGGCCGAGTCACCCACCGCCGCGACCTGCGCGTCGCCTGGCTGCCACAGAATCTCACCCTCAGCCCCGAGGCCACCGTCCGGGACGTCGTCCTCGGCACCGAGTGGCTCGCCGAGAGCATGGGCGCGGAGCACGAATGGGCCGGCGACGCCGGCGTACGCGCCATCCTCGACGGGCTCGGCATGCCGCACCTGGGCCTCGACGCCCCGGTCGGGCCGATGTCCGGTGGCGAGCGCCGGAGGGTGGCACTGGCCGCGCTGCTGGTCCGCGAAGCCGACCTGCTCATCCTCGACGAGCCCACCAACCACCTCGACGTCAGTGGCGTCGACTGGCTGGCCCGGCACCTGCTCAGCCGCAAGGGTGCCCTGGTCGTGGTCACCCACGACCGCTGGTTCCTCGACGCCGTCTGCACCACCACCTGGGAAGTCGCCGACCAGACCGTCCACGCCTACGAGGGTGGCTACGCCGCCTGGATCCTCGCCCGCGCCGAGCGGGAACGAATCGCCGCCGCCACCGAGGCCCGCCGGCAGAACCTGCTCCGCAAGGAAATCGCCTGGCTGCGCCGTGGCCCCCCGGCCCGCACCTCGAAGCCGAAGTTCCGCATCGACGCCGCCAACGCCCTCATCGCCGACGTGCCGCCGCCGCGCGACGCCATGTCGCTGCAACGGCTCGCCACCGCCCGGCTCGGCAAGCAGGTGTACGACCTGGAGCACGTCCGGCTGCACGCCGGTCCCAAGACCATCCTCGACGACGCCACCTGGCAGGTCGGCCCCGGCGACCGGGTCGCCATCCTCGGCGCCAACGGCGCGGGCAAGACCACCCTGCTACGGATGCTGGCCGGCGTCACCCGCCCCGACAGCGGGCGGCTGGTCACCGGCAGCACCGTACGGCCCGCCTTCCTCTCCCAGGAACTCGCCGAACTGCCCAGCGACCTGCGTGTCCTCGAAGCCGTCGAGGAGGTCGCCCGGCGGGTCCGCCTCGGCGATCGGGAGATCTCCGCCGCCCAGCTCGCCGAGGTGTTCGGCTTCGACGACCGGCGCCTCTGGACCCCGGTCGGCGACCTCTCCGGCGGCGAGCGGCGTCGGCTCCAGATGCTGCGACTGCTGGCCGGCGAACCGAACGTGCTGCTGCTCGACGAACCCACAAACGACCTCGACACCGACACCCTCGCCGCGTTGGAGGACCTGCTCGACTCCTGGCCCGGCACGATCGTGGTGGCCAGCCACGACCGCTACCTCATCGAGCGGGTGACCGACTCGGCGTACGGCATGTTCGGCGACGGCCGGCTGGTGCACCTGCCCGGCGGTGTCGACGAATACCTCGCCCGGGTCAACGACCGGCCAGGGCTCGGCCGTACCCCGGCACCCGCGGCACCGACCAGCGTCCCGGCCTCCGGCGGGATGAGCGCCGCCGAGGCCCGGCAAGCCCGCAAGGAACTGTCCCGGCTCGAACGGCAGGTCGGCAAGCTGGAACAGAAGGAAGCCGTGCTGCTGGACCAGCTCGCCGCGAACGCCACCGACTACACCAGGGTGGCCGAGCTGGACGCCCAGCTCACCCAGGTACGCGGCGAGCGGGAGGAGGCCGAGCAGGCCTGGCTCACCCTGGCCGACGAGATCCCCGCGAGCTGACCCGCCCACCCCCGACCGGCACGCCACCCGGCGTGGCGTGCCGGGACCCCGTGTGCGGCGTCACACAACCGGATGCGGGAGAATCGCCGTCGACCCTCAACCAACGGCGTTGGAGACACAGACATGGCCCACACCCCCGTCAACCACCCCGCGCGGCCGATCTACCGGGCGATCGGCGGGCTGATCGGTCTGTACCTGGTGGCCTTCGGTGTGATCGGCCTCCTGACCAGCACCGGCGAGCCCTTCTTCGGCCAGGGCGACACCCAGGCCCTGGGGCAGGGCACCAACCTCGGCTTCTCCCTGTTCAACATCGTGGTCGGCGCGATCGTGCTGGCCGGCACCGCCATCGGGCGCAACCTCGACGTGCTGATCAACCAGTGGTCGGCGTACCTGATCATGGTGGTCAGCCTGGCGGGCCTCGCCTTCATCCGGACCGAGGCCAACATCTTCAACCTGAGCGTCGCCACGGTGATCGTCCAGATGGTGCTCAGCCTGGTGCTGCTGATGGCCGGCATGTACGGCAAGGTCGGCAGCGACGACGAGCACGAGGCGTGGCAGAAGGCTCGGCTCGTGCTCTGAGGTTTTGCTTTCTGGCTGGTTCCGGTTGGGGTTTTCGCCGGAGCCCGACCCGCTCCGGGCGGTCAGGCTTGATCCCTGCGCGGGTCGGGCTCCGGCGAAAACCTGTCGGGGTTGCGCATCCCTGCGGAGCGCCCGACCGGAGGGCGGGGATCTTGAGGTGCCTGTTGCGCCTCGGGCAGCCTCGCGGTTGGTTGCTGCTGTTGGCGTTCGGGGGACGCGGGCTGCGCGAGTGGGGGACAATGTCGTTGTTGTCCCGCTTCGCATGGAGGAGCCGATGCCGCATTTTCCGGTCAACCATCCGGCGCGGCCGTTCTACCGGGCGCTGTCCGGTCTGGTCGGGCTCTACATCCTGATCTTCGGCGTCTGGGGGACCGCGCTCACCTGGGGCGATCCGCTGTTCGGCCGGAACGGCGACTGGGCTCTCGGCCTCCGCACCAACCTGGCCTTCTCGCTGGCCTCCGTCGCCTTCGGCATCGTGCTCATCATCGGGGCGTCCCAGCGAACCAACCTGGGCCACTACATGAACCTCACCGCCGGAGCCGTCTTCCTGGTCACCAGCATCCTGATGATGTCGGTGCTCCAGACCGACGCCAACTTCCTGAACTTCTCCATGTCGACGGTGGTCGTCTCGATGCTCTTCGGGCTGATCCTGCTCGGCACCGGCCTCTACGACAAGGTCGGCCCGCATGAGGACGCCGAGGCCGAGCGGAGTCGCCGGAACCACCCGGTCGCCGAGATCCACCGCCGCTGAGCGTGTTCGAGGAGGATCGCCGGCGGGTCAGCGACCGCCTGCTGTGATCAGACCCGGCTTGGACTCCAGATGCGACAACCCGTTCCAGGAGAGATTGACCAGGTGCGCGGCCACCGTCTCCTTGCGCGGCTTCCGCACCTCCAACCACCACCGGCCGGTCAACGCGACCATGCCCACCAGCGCCTGCGCGTACAACTCCGCCAGCTTCGGGTCGTAGCCGCGACTGGAGAACTCCGCGCCGAGAATGTGCTCCACCTGGTGCGCCACGTCGTTCATCACGCTGCTGAAGTTGCCGGTCGCCGAGAGCACCGGCGACTCCCGTACCAGCACCCGGAACCCGCTGGTCTCCTCCTCGATGTAACCGAGCAGGGCCAGCGCGGCCTGCTCCAGCAACTCCCGCGGATGACCTGCCGTCAGCGCCGTGGTGATCCGGTCCAGCAGGGCCCGGACCTCCCGGTCCACCACCACCGCGTAGAGCCCTTCCTTGCCGCCGAAGTGTTCGTAGACCACCGGCTTGGAAACCTTCGCACGCGACGCCACCTCCTCGATGGAGGTGGCGTCGAAGCCGCGCTCGGCGAAGATCTGCCGACCAATCGAGATCAACTGCTCGCGACGCTGAGCGGCGGACATGCGTACCCGGGACGTCGGCTTGACTGCGGCGGCGGGCACCGCCCGCCGCCGTTTGCCGCCCGCCACCTGGGGAGTCTCGGCCATCTCGTCACCTCGCTGGCGCTCGGTGACGCCCTGTCGTGGGATGCTGCCTGTTTTCCGCCCGGTCACCCGAACATACTGCCAGGTAACTTGCGGGTTGGCCGCCCGGTTACCGCTGGGCCGCCGGCTTGGCCAGCTTCGCCGCGATCCGTTCCGGCTTCGGCCAGCGCACGTCCCACGCCGCGCCGACCTTCTCGAACAGCCAGATCACCCGGGCCGAGATATCGATCTGCCCCCGCAGGACACCGTGCCGGGCGCTAGTCGGATCGGCATGGTGCAGGTTGTGCCAACTCTCCCCGAAGGACACCAGCGCCAGGGGCCAGAAGTTCGCCGCCCGGTCGCCGTGGCGCATCATGAACGGCCGCTCTCCGTACACGTGGCACACCGAGTTGATCGACCAGGTGACGTGGTGCAGCAACGAGATGCGGACCAGGCCGGCCCAGAACAGCGCGGTCAACGCCCCCTGCCAGGACCACGTCAACAGCCAGCCCATCGCCGCCGGCCCGAGCACCGAGACGATCACCAGCACCGGAAAGAACCGGTCCATCCGCCGGATGTCCCGGTCGGCCACCAGATCCGGCGCGAAGCGCTCCCGGTTGGACAACTCCCGGCCGAACAGCCAGCCCATGTGCGCGTGGAACAGGCCCTTGATCAGACCCCGCACGGTGGTGCCGAACCGCCACGGCGAGTGCGGGTCCCCCTCCAGGTCGGAGAAGGCGTGGTGCCGCCGGTGGTCGGCGACCCACTGGATGATCTCGCCCTGCACGGCGAGTGAGCCCGAGGCGGCCATCGCGATGCGCAGCCACCGCTTCGCCTTGAACGAGCCGTGGGTGAAGTAGCGGTGGTAGCCGACCGTGATGCCCAGGCCCGACACCACGTACCAGAAGGCCGCGATGCCCACGTCGACCCAGCTGAGCCAGCCACCCCAGGCCACCGGCACGGCGGCGATCAGCGCCGCGAACGGGATCACCACGAAGGACCACAGCGCGATCAGAATGCCGCGTGACTGGGTGCCCTGGGTGAGGGGCTTGGGGCTGGTCGGTTGCGGGTCGAGAACGGCGGCGGACATGGCACCTCGCAGGGGTCGATCGGTCTGCAATCTACGCCTACGTCACCGTAACTTAAGGGCCCGGAAGATCGCATCAGACAGCGGTGCGAATGGATGCCTGACGTGTCGCACGCTCGTCCTAACCTGCACCACATGGCTGGTATCGACGCCACCGAAGTGCGCCGACTGCGTACCGAGGAGCAGCTCTCGGTCCGGGAGATCCGGGCCCGCACGGGCCTCGGCCGCAACCGGATCTACGAGATGCTGCGGGGCGTCCCCGCGCCGGACCGGGTCCGACGCCCCAGGGCAAAGGACGACCTGCGTGCGGAGGCGGTGGCGCTGCGCTCGACGGGCCATCCGGTACCGGAGATCGCGCGACGGCTCGGGGTGAGCCGGTCGACGGCGTACCTCTGGGTCCGACACATCCCGCTCGAGCGCGACCCCGAAGAGGAACGCCAGCGCCGGCGTGCCCACTCCAAGTTGATGACTGATGCGCAGTGGGATGAGCATCGTCAGGCCCGCGATGCCGCACGGGCCGCGACGGTGGACGCCGCCGCTGCCTGGGTCAAGAGCCTGCGCTATCGCGACCTCGTGCTGGTCGGGGCTGCCCTCTACTGGGCTGAGGGCAGCAAAGCCAAGCCCTGGCGGCCACACGACTGCCGGGTCCGCTTCGTGAACAGCGACCCGGCGTTGATCGCCCTGTTCATTGAGTTCGTGGAGGCGTTGGGTGAACGGCGTGAGGCGCTGCGCTATCGGGTCGCGATCCACGAGTCGGCCGATGCTGCCCAGGCAGTCGGCTGGTGGGCTGAGCAGATCGGCGTGTCGGCCGAGGCGTTCCAGCCTTCGACGATAAAGCGGCATCGCCCGACAACCGTGCGCCGTAACACGGGCGAAGCCTATCGGGGCTGTCTGAGTGTCGAGGTGCCTCGGTCCCGTCGGTTGTATTGGAAGATCGAAGGGATCATGAAGGGTATGGCCGATGGTGTCAGGACAGCGGGACGCTAAGGTGTAGGAGTCCAGTTAGCGACAACTTTTGTCCGTTTTAGCCCATCCCGGGTCGTCTAATGGCAGGACGTCAGGTTTTGGTCCTGATTATAGGGGTTCGAATCCTCTCCCGGGAGCTCTACCTGATCTGCGGCTGATGTCTGGTTAGCATGGCCGCGAGACTGTCCGCGTTCCGACGGGAGCCACGTCGTGCCCGAGCCCCACACCCGTACCGTCGTCGTACTCGCCGCCGGTGAGGGCAAGCGGATGAAGTCCTCGTTGCCCAAGGTCCTGCACCCGCTGCTCGGCCGGACGCTGGTGGGCCACGTCCTCAACGCGGCCGAGCCGCTGGCTGCCGCGCGGACCCTGGTGGTGGTGGGGCACGGCGCCGATCAGGTCCGCACCCACCTCGCCGGGATCGCCCCCGAGGCCACCGCGGTTCACCAGGCGGAACAGCTCGGCACCGGGCACGCGGTGCGGATCGCGCTGGAGGCCGCCCCGGAGGTCACCGGCACGGTGGTGGTGCTCAACGGCGATGTGCCCTTGCTGCGACCCGAGACGGTCGGCGAGCTGGTGACGGCCCACGAGAGCGAGGGCGCCGCGGCGACCGTGCTCGCGGCGGAGGTGCCGGACCCGACCGGGCTCGGACGCATCGTGCGGGACGCTGCGGGCCGGCTGGAACAGATCGTCGAGCAGCGTGACGCGACACCCGCGCAGCTGGCGGTTCGGGAGATCAACGCCGGGATCTACGCGTTCGACGCGGCCCGGCTGCGGGACGTGCTCGGCAAGCTGTCGACCGACAACGACCAGGGCGAGGAGTACCTCACCGACGTCTTCAAGATGTTGGTCTCCGCCGGCGAGCCGGTGGGGGTGCACCTGGCGGCCGACCACACCGAGACGCTCGGTTGCAACGACCGGGTGGAGCTGGCGGCGTTGCGCCGGCTGTTGCGTGACCGGGTCAACGAGCGGTGGATGCGGGCCGGCGTCAGTCTGCTCGACCCCGAGACCACCTGGATCGACGTGACGGTGGCCCTGGACCGCGACGCGGTGGTGGATCAGAACACCCAGCTACGTGGCGGTTCGGTGGTCGGCAGCGGCGCGGTGGTCGGGCCGGACGTGACGTTGATCGACACGGTGGTGGGGCCCGGCGCCACGGTGCTGCGCAGCCACGCGGTCGGTGCCGAGGTGGGTCCGGGTGCCAGCGTCGGGCCGTACGCGTACCTGCGGCCGGACGCGCGGCTGGCTGAGCGGTCGAAGGTCGGCACGTTCGTCGAGGTGAAGAACTCCGAGCTGGGTGCCGGTGCCAAGGTGCCGCACCTGTCGTACGTGGGCGACGCGACGATCGGAGCGAGGGCGAACATCGGCGCGGCGACGATCTTCGTGAACTACGACGGGGTGAACAAGCACCGCACCGTGGTCGGCGAGGCGGCGTTCGTGGGCTGCGACACGAGCCTCATCGCACCTGTCGAGGTGGGTGCCGGGGCGTACGTGGCGGCGGGGAGCGCGATCAGCGAGGACGTGCCGCCGGGGGCCCTGGGGCTGACCCGGGCACCGCAGCGCAGCGTGGAGGGCTGGGTGGCGCGCAAGCGTGCCGGTACGGCTTCCGCGGAGGCGGCCGAGCGTGCCCTTCGGGGTACGCAGGGTGCTCCGGCTGCGACGTCGTCCGCAAGCGAAGGTGAGGCAATCCACGGCACCGCCGAGTCGGTGGGCGGTACGCCCGGGCCGGGAGATACTGCAACCGAATAGTCCCCGGCCGACCACCACCGCAGGCCGGGTACCGCCGACCGAATACGGGAGCAGACGGGCCCATGGGCAGCATCGTCGCCGAAAACCGCAAGAGCCTGATGCTCTTCTCCGGACGTGGTTTTCCGGAGTTGGCCAAGGAGATCGGTGAGGTGCTCGGCGTCGCGCCGACGCCGGCCGACGCGTACGAGTTCGCCAACGGCGAGATCTTCGTACGGTTCAAGGACTCGGTACGTGGTTCGGACGCCTTCGTGGTGCAGTCGGTCACGCACGGGGTGAACACCTGGGTCATGGAGACCCTGATCATGGTCGACGCGCTGAAGCGTGGTTCGGCCAAGCGGATCACGGTCGTCCTGCCGTTCTATCCGTACTCCCGGCAGGACAAGAAGCACCGTGGCCGGGAGCCGATCTCGGCGCGGCTGGTCGCCGACCTGCTGAAGACCGCCGGGGCGAACCGGATCCTCACCGTGGACCTGCACACCGCGCAGATCCAGGGTTTCTTCGACGGCCCGGTCGACCACCTCTTCGCGATGGACATCCTGGCCGAGTACGTGGAGCGCAAGTACGCGGGCCGGCCGATGACCGTGGTCGCGCCGGACTCGGGCCGGGTGCGGGTGGCCGAGCGGTGGACGGACCGGCTGGGTGGTTGCCCGCTGGCCTTCATTCACAAGACCCGGGATCCGATGAAGCCGAACCAGGTGGTGGCGAACCGGGTGGTCGGTGAGGTCGAGGGTCGGGTCTGCCTGATCGTCGACGACATGATCGACACGGGCGGCACGATCTGCCGGGCGGCGGACATTTTGAAGGAGTCGGGGGCGGCGGACGTGATCGTGGCGTCCACCCACGCGCTGCTGTCCGATCCCGCGACGGAGCGGTTGAAGAACAGCCCGATCAGCGAGGTCGTGGTGACCAACACGCTCCCGTTGCCGCCGGAGAAGCAGCTCGACAAGCTCACCGTGCTGTCGATCGCGCCGCTGCTGGCGCGGGCGATCCGCGAGGTCTTCGACGACGGTTCGGTGACCACTCTCTTCGGCGGGCTGAGCTGAGCGCGGTTCGTCGCTGAGACGTCGGGCCGGTGCCGGGCGGGTACGGGGACTGCCGGAAACCCGGGAAACCGCTCGGGTAGACTGGTGCGGTTGCCACGGCGAGGGTGCCCTGCGGGCCGCTGAGAAGCGCCGCACGGAGGCACCGTGATCGACGCGGTGCTCCGGGCAGTCTTCTGACGCATGAGCCCCTGCGAGCCCCCCGCCCAGCACCGCCAGACAAGCTGCCGCAGCGAAGCATCAGGAGTTTCCCCGTGTCCGAGGTAAAGATCAGCGCCGAGCCCCGCACCGAGTTCGGCAAGGGTGGTGCCCGCCGTACCCGCCGGGCCGGCAAGGTGCCCGCCGTGCTGTACGGCCATGGCGAGAAGCCCAAGCACATCGCGCTGCCGGCCCGTGAGTTCGCGGCGGCCATCCGTAACGGTGGCGCCAACCAGCTCCTCGCGCTCGACATCAGCGACGGCACCCAGGCCCTGGCGCTGCCCAAGGCGATCCAGCGGGACCCGATCAAGGACACCTTTGAGCACGTCGACCTGTTGCTGGTGCGTCGCGGTGAGAAGGTCACCGTGGACGTGCCGGTTCAGCTCACGGGTGAGGCCGCGCGTGACACGCTGATCGTGCACGACCACGACACCCTCTCGGTGACCGCCGACGCGACAAAGGTGCCGGATCACCTGGAGGCTTCGATCGAGGGCGCCGAGGCGGGTTCCCAGATCACCGCCGCTGACGTGTCGTTGCCGGCGGGTGTGGAGCTGGCCGTCGACCCGGAGATGCTGATCGCTTCGATCACCGCCGCGCCGACCGCCGAGCAGTTGGAGTCGACGCTGCCCGAGGTCGAGGAAGCCACCGAGGAGGCCGAGGCCGAGGTCGGCGAGGTCACCGAGGGTGCCGCCGAGACGCCGGCCGCCGAGGGCGAGGCGGGCACCGAGGGTCGCGCCGAGGCCTGACAGTTTCTCAGTTTGCGGCAGGCGTCCCCGGTTCTTCGGGGGCGCCTGTCGGCGTATAAGGAAGATCGGCGACGCGGGTGGTGGTTGACCGCGGTGCGAGCGGGAGGGACGGGCGGTGACGGACGAGACCGGGCCGTGGCTGGTGATCGGCCTGGGTAACCCGGGCCGGGAGTACGCGGGCAACCGACACAACGTCGGGTTCATGGTCGCCGACCTGCTGGCCGGTCGGCTGGGTGGGAAGTTCGGCCGGCATCGGCGAGCGGTGGCGGAGGTCGCGGAGGGGCGACTGGAGTTGGGCGGGCCGAAGCTGGTGCTGGCCAAGCCGCTGACCTACATGAATCTGTCCGGTGGTCCGGTGGCCAGCCTGGCGCAGTTCTTCAAGGTGCCGCCGGGTCGTGTGATCGCGGTGCACGACGAGCTGGACATCGGTTACGGCCAGGTGCGGGTCAAGTGCGGCGGCGGTGAGGGCGGGCACAACGGCCTGCGGTCGATGTCGAAGTCGCTGGGCACGAAGGATTACGTGCGGGTGCGGTTCGGGATCGGTCGACCGCCGGGGCGGCAGGATCCGGCGGACTATGTGCTGTCGGATTTCGGCACGGCGGAGCGCAAGGAGTTGGACTTTCTGGTGGACCGGGCCGCGGACGTGGTGGAATCCGTGGTCAGCCGGGGTGTGGAGCCGACCCAGAACCTCTACCACGGGGTTTGACGCGGGTGC
The DNA here is from genome assembly GCF_042898635.1 of Micromonospora sp. NPDC000442. Lineage (NCBI taxonomy): Bacteria > Bacillati > Actinomycetota > Actinomycetes > Micromonosporales > Micromonosporaceae > Micromonospora > Micromonospora sp. NPDC000442. The sequence continues at coordinate 102,404 of NZ_JBIAYZ010000005.1, forward strand.
CGGGACCTCCGCCTCGGCTCCCGAAGGACCGCGACACACGCGCCAGGGGCGGACTGCGGCGGTCGGGTTCGCCGGTGGCCCGGTAGTGTGCGGGTTCGGCGGGGCGGGCCGGCCGCTCGGCGTACGCGGATCGTGGCGACGGGAGCGGAAGCATGAGCGGTCCACCGATGATCGACGGGGCGTTCGCGCGGTGGCTGGCGGATCGTGCCGGGCAGGCGCTGCTGGGCCTGCGGGCGGAGATGGGGTTCGCCGATGCCGGTGCGTTGAAGTCGGCGGGGGACAAGGTCTCCCACGACCTGATCCGTACCGAGTTGGCGAAGTGGCGCCCGGGTGACGCGGTGCTCTCCGAGGAGGACGAGGGTTCCCGGCTGGCGTGGGCGGCCGAGGTGAACGCCGGTGCCGTGTCGCGGTTGACCGCCGACCGGGTCTGGATCATCGACCCGCTGGACGGTACGCGGGAGTTCAGCGAGGAGGGGCGCGCGGACTGGGCGGTGCATGTGGCGCTCTGGGCCCGTAACGCGACCACCTCGCATGGTCTGGTCGCCGGTGCGGTCGGGCTGCCGGCGCAGCATCGGGTCCTGGGTACGGACCTGCCGCCGGCCTATCCACCGATGACGCCGGAGGCGGCGACGGCGGGCGGTGCGGTGCGGTTGGCCGCGAGTCGCAGTCGGCCGCCGGTGTTCCTGACCGATCTCGCTGAGGAGGTCGGGGCGCAGTTGGTGCCGATGGGCTCGGCCGGGGCGAAGATCGCCGCTGTGGTGACCGGTGAGGTGGACGCGTACATCCATGCCGGCGGGCAGTACGAGTGGGATTCGGCGGCGCCGGTCGCTGTGGCGACGGCCACCGGACTGCACGCTTCCCGGATCGATGGTTCTGCGCTGAAATACAACGAGGCGGATCCGCGCCTGCCGGACCTGCTGGTGTGCCGTAAGGATCTCGCCAGCCGGTTACTTGCGGCGTTGCAGCGGCATTGCGGGTAGCCTGTCGCTACTTCCTGACATCCCCGACCGGAAAGGTCTGGAAAGCGGATGACCGAGCGAATCGAGCCGGTGTCATGACCAGTGCTGCGTACCAGGTCACCCATCTCGACGCGCTGGAGGCGGAGAGCATCTTCGTGATGCGCGAGGTGGTCGCCGAGTTGGAGCGGCCGGTGCTGCTCTTCTCCGGTGGCAAGGACTCGATCGTCATGCTCCGGCTGGCGCAGAAGGCGTTCGCCCCGGGTCACATTCCGTTCCCGGTGATGCATGTCGATACGGGTCACAACTTCCCGGAGGTGCTTGACTACCGCGACCGGCGGGTGGCCGAGCTGGGCCTGCAACTGGTGGTGGCCAGTGTGCCGGAGGCTCTGGCCAGCGGCCTGGTCCGGGAGCCCGCGGACGGGACGCGTAACCGGATCCAGACGCCGGTGCTGCTGGAGGCGGTGGAGAAGCACCGTTTCAACGCCCTCTTCGGCGGGGCCCGGCGGGACGAGGAGAAGGCCCGGGCGAAGGAACGGATGTTCAGCTTCCGTGACGAGTTCGGCCAGTGGGATCCGAAGAACCAGCGGCCGGAGCTGTGGGCGCTCTACAACGGTCGGCATCATTCGGGCGAGTCGATCCGGGTGTTCCCGCTGTCCAACTGGACCGAGTTGGACGTGTGGCACTACATCGCCCGCGAGCGGATCGAGTTGCCGTCGATCTACTACGCGCACGAGCGTGAGGTGGTCGAGCGCGACGGGATGCTTTACGCGGTGAACGAGTTCCTGCCGGCGCGGGCCGGTGAGGAGCGGTTCAAGGCTCGGGTGCGGTACCGCACGGTGGGCGACGCCTCCTGCACGGCGGCGGTGTGCTCCGACGCGGACACGGTAGAGAAGGTCATCGAGGAGGTCGCCGCGACCCGGATCACCGAGCGTGGCGCGACCCGGGGTGACGACCGGGTCAGCGAGGCCGCGATGGAGGACCGCAAGCGGGAGGGCTACTTCTGATGAGCACCGAGACTCTGGACGCCGCTCCCGTGGCCGAGGGCCGGCCGATGGACCTGTTGCGTTTCGCCACGGCCGGGAGTGTGGACGACGGCAAGTCGACCCTGATCGGTCGGCTGCTCTACGACACGAAGTCGCTGTTCACCGACCAGTTGGCGGCGGTCGAGGCGGTCAGCGCGGCCCGGGGTGACGAGTACACCAACCTGGCGCTGCTCACCGACGGGCTGCGGGCGGAGCGGGAGCAGGGCATCACGATCGACGTGGCGTACCGCTACTTCGCCACGCCCCGACGCAAGTTCATCATCGCCGACACCCCCGGGCACATCCAGTACACCCGGAACATGGTCACCGGGGCCTCCACCGCCGACCTGGCGCTGATCCTGGTGGACGCCCGCAAGGGTCTGGTCGAGCAGTCCCGCCGGCATGCCTTCCTCTGCTCGCTGTTGCGGGTGCCGCACCTGGTGCTCTGCGTGAACAAGATGGATCTGGTCGACTTCTCGCAGGAGGTCTTCGAGCGGATCGCCGACGAGTTCACCGCGTTCGCCGCGAAGCTGGACGCACCGGATCTGACGGTGGTGCCGATCTCCGCGTTGCGGGGTGACAACATCGTCACCCGTTCGGAGAACATGCCCTGGTACGAAGGCCCGGCGTTGCTGCACCACCTGGAGCGGGTGCACATCGCCAGCGACCGTAACCTGGTCGATGTCCGCTTCCCGGTGCAGTACGTGATCCGCCCTCAGTCGACCACGGTGACCGACTACCGGGGCTACGCCGGCCAGGTGGCCTCGGGGGTGCTCAAGCCGGGTGACGAGGTGATGGTGCTGCCTTCGGGCTTCACCAGCCGGATCGCCGCGGTGGAGACCGCCGACGGGCCGGTCGCGGAGGCGTTCCCGCCGATGTCGGTGACGGTACGCCTGGAGAACGAGATCGACATCTCGCGTGGTGACATGATCTGCCGGCCGAACAACGCGCCGGCGGTGGCCCAGGACATCGAGGCGATGGTCTGCTGGATGGACGAGACCCGTCCGTTGCAGGTCGGCGGCAAGTACTCGATCAAGCACACGACCCGCGCGGCGCGGGCCATCGTCCGGGGCCTGCACTACCGTCTCGACATCAATTCGCTGCACCGTGACGAGTCGGCGAACGAGTTGCGGCTCAACGAGATCGGCCGGGTCCGCCTGCGGACCACCGTCCCGCTGCTGGCCGACGAGTACCGCCGCAACCGCACCACCGGCGGGTTCATCATCATCGACGAGGCCACCAACCGCACGGTCGGCGCCGGCATGATCGTCGAAACCCCCTGACCCACTTACCCGGAGCCCCCGGGAACCCTGGTTGATCAAGAAGTTTTGGTCGGGATTGCGCGCGATCCCGACCAAAACTTCTTGATCAACGGGTCGAGGGTCAGTCCAGGCGGGTGGCGCCGGGGGCGGGGGTGGCGGGGGTGACGGTGGGGGTGGGGAAGGCGCGGTTGGCGTAGGCGGCGGTGACGGCGGTGCCGACGCGGTCGGACTGGTCCGCCTCGACCAGGGCCAGCACGCAGCCGCCGAAACCACCGCCGGTCATCCGGGCGCCGAGCGCCCCGGCGGCCAGCGCGGCCTCGACGGCGGTGTCCACCTCGGGGACGGTGATGGCGAAGTCGTCACGCATGGAGGCGTGCGAGGCGGTGAGCAGCGGCCCGATCTGCCGGACCTGCCCGTCGCGGAGCAGCGCGACGGTGTCGAGTACCCGCTGGTCCTCGGTGACCACGTGGCGGACCCGGCGGCGGGTCTCGTCGTCGGGAAGCCGGGCGAGCGCGTCGTCGAGGCCGGTCGGCGGCACGTCACGCAGGGCGGGCACGTCGAGCAGTGCGGCCGCCTTCTCGCAGCTGGCGCGGCGGGCCGCGTACTCGCCGTCGGCGTGTCGGTGCGGGGCTCGACTGTCGATCACCAGGACCGTGAGGCCGGCGCCGTCGAGGTCGAACGGGATGTGTTCGACCCGCTCGGTGCGGCAGTCGAGGAAGAGGGCGTGACCGGCGCGGCAGCGGATCACCGCCGACTGGTCCATGATGCCGGTGGGTGCGCCGACGTACTGGTTCTCGGCGCGCTGGGCCAGCCGGGGCTGCTGGTCGGCCGGCAGCTCCAGCCCGCCCAGGTCGACAAGTGCGGTGAGCACGGCGGCTTCCAGCGCGGCGGAGGAGGAGAGCCCGGCGCCGAGCGGCACGTCGGAGGCGACGGCCAGCCGGGCACCGGGTACGGGGTGCCCCGCCTCCCGCAGCGCCCACACCACCCCGGCCACGTACGCCGCCCAGCCGGTCACCCGGCCAGGGCGGGTCACCTCGTCGGTGCCGAAGCTGACCGTCTCGCCGGTCAGCTCGGAGCAGACCGTCCAGCTGCCGGTCGGCTGCGGCGTAGCCGCGACGACGGTACGCAGCGGGAGTGCGAACGGCAGCACGAACCCGTCGTTGTAGTCGGTGTGCTCACCGATCAGGTTGACCCGGCCGGGAGCCGCCCAGCGGCCGGCGGGCGCCTGGCCGTACGCGTGCTGAAAGCAGGTGGTGGCGCGGTCGGCCACCTCGTCGGGGTGGTTGGTCACGGGCGGTCCAGGACCTGCGCACGGTAGAAGGCCCAGGCGTCGGTGACCATGTCGTGCAGGGTGGGCTTGCGGGGTTCCCAGCCCAGTTCGGCGCGGGCCAGCGCGGAGGAGGCGACCAGTTCGGCCGGATCGCCTTCCCGGCGGGGCGCCACCTCGACCGGCACCGGGTGCCCGGTGACCTCGCGGACGACCTCGACCACCTGCCGGTTGGTGAAACCGTTGCCGTTGCCGAGGTTGTAGATGCGGTGTTGTCCGGCGGTGGCCGCGTCCAGGGCGAGCAGGTGAGCCCGGGCCAGGTCGGAGACGTGGATGTAGTCGCGGACGCAGGTGCCGTCGACGGTGGGGTAGTCGTCGCCGAAGAGTTGCAGCTTGTCCCGCCGGTCGGCGGCGACCTCCAGCGCGATCGGGATGAGGTGGGTCTCGGGCTCGTGCCGTTCGCCGAGGACGACGTCACCGTCGAGGTGGGCACCGGCGACGTTGAAGTAGCGCAACGAGACGGCGGCCAGGCCGTGCCCGATCGACTCGGAGGTGAGCGCCATGTCGACGGCGAGCTTCGTCGCCCCGTACGTGTTGGTGGGTGCCTTGACCGCGGTCTCCGGGATGGGCAGCTCGGTGGGATTGCCGTAGACGGCGGCGGTGGAGGAGAACACCAGCCGTGGTACGCCGGCGGCCCGCACCGCGTCGATCAGCGCCAGTGTGCCGACAGTGTTGTTGTGCCAGTACCGTTCGGGGGCGACCATCGACTCGCCGGCGGCGATCAGCGCGGCGAAGTGCAGTACCCCGTCGAAACCGGCCTGCGGGGTGAGCACCTTGGCGGCGTCGTGGATGCCGGCCTCGACGTGGATGGCGTCGGGGGCGAGGGCCGCCCGGTGGCCGGTGCGCAGGTCGTCCAGCACGACCACCTCGTGCCCGGCGTCGAGCAGCAACCGGGTCACCACGCTGCCGATGAAGCCGGCCCCGCCGGTGACGAGCAGTTTCACGTCGGTTCCTCCCGCCTGGCCGGCACGGTCGCGGCCTTGGTGGTCACCCTACGGCCTGGGCTGGCTACCATCACTCCTATGCGGGCCTCGCGTCGGCGCATATCCCGACGGCGTAGCCACGACCTGCACCGCCGTCAGCCGGGACCGGTGGCCCGAGCGGTCGCCCGGGTCGTGGTCCGGGCCGCCGACGGCGCCCTGCGGCTCGTCACCGACCTGCTCGGTGCCGGCCCGACCGCCGGCCGGGAACGGATCAGCGAGGCGGAACTGCGGGACCTGGTCGCCGCCAACACGATTCTGGATCCGGTGGAGCGGCGCATCATCGACGACGTGCTGGTGGCCGGTGCGAGCCTGGTGCGCGAGGTGATGATGCCCCGCACGGAGGTGGTGTTCCTCTCCGCGGCGCTGACGATCGCCGAGGCGGAGCCACTGGTGCGGGTCGGCCCGCACACCCGTTACCCGGTGGTCGACGGCACCCATGACGACGTGGTCGGCGTGGTGCACCTGCGTGACCTGCTGTTCGGCCCGGACCGGGAACCGGGCACCACGGTCGGTCAGCTGGCCCGCGAGGTCAAGCGGCTGCCGGCCAGCAAACGGGTGCTCGCCGCGTTGACCGAGATGCGACGGGAGGGGCATCACCTGGCGGTGGTGGTCGACGAGTACGGCGGCACCGCCGGCATCGTCACCTGCGAGGATCTCATCGAGGAACTGGTCGGTGAGATCCATGACGAGTACGCGGACGTTCCCGAGCCCGCGTACACCGGGCTTCCGGCGGTGGTGGACGGTCGGCTCAACCTCGCCGACTTCGCCGAACGCACCGGTGTGCCCCTGCCGCCGGGACCGTACGAGACGGTGGGCGGCTTCGTGATGGCCGCGCTGGGGCGGCTACCGGCGCCGGGTGACGAGATACCGGTCTCCGCCGAATCGGCGGGGGTGCCGGCCGGCGGCTGGCTGCTACGGGTGCTGACCCTGGAGGGTCGACGGGTGGCCCGGCTGGCGGTCACCGTCGCGCGCCTGCCCGAACAGCGGCGCGAGGTGGTCTCGGCCGCCGACCGGGCCCGACCCGCCGGCCCGTCATGACGTACGCCGGGCTAGCTGACAGAATTGCCGGCATGTCCGACGTTCCCGTCCGCCCCCGCGTCTTCTCCGGCATCCAGCCGACGGCCGATTCGTTCCATCTCGGCAACTACCTCGGGGCGGTGCGGCACTGGGTGGCGTTGCAGGAGTCGCACGACGCGTTCTACTGCGTGGTCGACCTGCACGCCATCACCGCCGGGCACGACCCGAAGGTGCTGCACCAGCGTTCGCGGGTGGCCGCCGCGCAGCTGCTCGCGGTCGGTCTGGACCCGGAACGCTGCACCCTGTTCGTGCAGTCCCAGGTGCCCGAGCACGCCCAGCTGGCGTGGGTACTCGGCTGCATCACCGGGTTCGGCGAAGCCAGCCGGATGACCCAGTTCAAGGACAAGTCGCAGAAGCAGGGCAACGAGCGGGCCAGCGTCGGCCTGTTCACCTACCCGATCCTGCAGGCCGCCGACATCCTGCTCTACCAGGCCAACGCCGTACCGGTCGGTGAGGACCAGCGCCAGCACCTGGAGCTTTCCCGTGACCTGGCGCAGCGGTTCAACTCGCTGTTCGGCCGGACCTTCACGGTCCCGGCGCCGCACATCGTGAAGGCCACCGCGAAGATCACCGACCTACAGGACCCGACCGCCAAGATGTCGAAGTCGTCCTCGTCGCCGGGCGGGATCGTCGATCTGCTCGAGGACCCGGCGCGTTCGGCGAAGAAGATCCGCTCGGCGGTCACCGACACCGGCCGGGAGATCGTCTTCGACGAGGTCACCAAGCCGGGGATCTCCAACCTGCTCACCATCTTCTCGGCGTTGAGCGGGCGGGGCATCGACGACCTGGTCGCGGCGTACGACGGTAAGGGCTACGGCGACCTGAAGAAGGACCTCGCCGAGGTGGTCCGGGAATTCGTCAGCCCCATTCAGGAGCGCACCCGTTCTTATCTCGACGATCCCGCCCAGTTGGACAAGCTCCTCGCCGCAGGCGCGGAGAAGGCCCGCGCGGTGGCGGCGCCGACGCTGCGTACCGCGTACGAGCGGGTGGGTTTCTTCCCACCGGCGCGCGGCGAGTGACCGCCCGAGCGAGGGCGGCGGTGCGGGCAGGGGTCGATGGTCGGAGGGGTGGCGTGCAGCGTGGATCAGGGGACCGGGGGGCCGGCGGTCGGTGACAGCGTCCAGATCGGCATCGCGGTTGACATCCCGGAGCCGTGGGGCAGCCTGCTGACCCGGCGTCGGGTGGAGGCCGGTGACCCGAACGCGGTGCCGGCCCACGTCACCCTGCTCGGGCCGACCGAGATCCCGGTGACCGCGTTGCCGGCCGTGGAGCGGCACCTCGCCCGGGTCGCCGCCGCTCACCTGCCATTCAGCCTGCATCTGCGCGGCACCGGCACCTTCCGGCCGGTGACCCAGGTGGTCTTCGTCGCGGTCGCCGCCGGCATCAGCGAGTGCGAACTGCTCGCCGCCGCGATCAATGCTGCCCCGCAGCTACGCCGGGAGCTTCGGTTTCCCTACCATCCGCATGTGACGGTCGCCCAGGACGTCGCGCCGGAGGCGCTGGACAAGGCGTACGAGGACCTGGCGGACTTCTCCGCGATGTTCGAGGTGGACCACTTCACGCTCTTCTCGCACAGCGGACAGGCGCGGTGGCAGCCACGCCGGGACTTCCGGCTGGGCGGCTGACCTTCCGGCCGGCACGTCGGGTACCTCTGACGCGGCGACGACGGATCGGTGAGGATGACGACGTGAACGTTCTGGGTCGGGTCGAGGCGGTCGTCGACCGCCGGCTGGCTGCCGCGCGCCGCCGCTCCCGGGTCTTCGGTCACCTGTGGCGTGCCGGGGCGCTCTACACCGACCTCCAGGGTGGCCGGCTGGCCGCCGCGATCGCCTACTACGGCTTCTTCGCGGTCTTCGCCCTGGCCCTGGTCGCGTACGCGATCTTCGGCGCGGTCCTGGAGGACAACGACGAGGTGAGCGAGGCGGCGGAGGAGTTCCTCGGCGAGAATCTGCCGTTCCTCGATCCGACCCAGGTCGCCGACAGCAGCGGCACCGCCGGGGTGGTCGGTCTGTTGATCCTGGTGTTGACCGGAATCGGGTGGGTGGAGGCGATCCGTTCCTCGCAGCGGCTGATCCACGGGCTCAATCAGCATCCGGGCAACCTGGTCGTGCGCCGTCTTGTCGATCTGGGTGTGCTGCTTGTCGTCTTCGTGCTCCTCGGCCTCTCGGTGGCGGCCGTGGACGCGTTGGAGACGCTGCTGCGCTTCCTGCTGCGCAGCACCGGCTCGTTCGCGCTCACCACGGTCAGTGCGCTGCTCAGCGTGTTGGTCAACGCGGTACTGGCCACGCTGCTGCTGGTCGCGGTCCCTCGGGTACGGATGAGCCGGTCCCGGCTGCGGCCGGTGGTGCTGATCGTCGCGGTCGGCATCACCCTGCTCAACACCGTCGGCCGGTTCTGGGTGGGCCGGGTCGAACACAACCCCGCGTACACGGTGGTGGCCACCGCCGTCGGGCTGCTGGTCTACCTCTACCTGCTCAACCAGCTGGTGCTCTTCGGCGCCGCGCTGGCGGCGACGAGCCAGCGCGGGCGGACGGTGGACCTGGCCGGTCGGCGCCCGCCGGTCGACCTCGACCTGGATACCGATCCCGGGACGCCGGGCGGCGCGGGTTGAGCCGCTGGTCCCGCCTGCCGCACGTTCCGCCGAACCCACCCCCACCTGCCCGGACACCGACGAAGATGGGGTCGTGGGGGCACTCGTGACGTTGGACCTGCCGGCCGGCTCGCCGATGCTGGAGCTGCCGTGGATCATCACCTTCGGTCCGCTCAGTGACGCCGACGAGTGGGAGCCGGTGGTGTGCGGCCCGTACGAGCGACCGCACGCGTTGGCATTGGCCGAGGCGGTGGTCGCCGAGGAACAGCTGATGGCGGTGGTGGAACCGCTGGTGCCGGCGGTGTCGGTGGAGCAGATCCGGGGGGAGATCGCCGCCGCGCAGTTCGCCGCGCAGGACGAGGTGGCGCGGGTGGACCAGGCCGACCTCTACGGCGACTACGAGGACACCATCGACGAGGAGGAGTTGGAGGCGGCCGAGCACGACCGGGCAGCCGGCCCGCTGCCGGCGCCGGACGTCGCCGAACTGCGTGCCGGGTTCGCCCGGATCGCGGCCCAGCTCACCAGCGGCTGATCCGGTCGATCGGCGGCCGTGGCCGGAACACAGGTGCCGGTGCCCCGAGGGGATCGCCCCAGGGGCACCGGCACCGTCGCACCCCCCACCACAAGGGGTCGTGCCCAGCCGCCCGGCGGCGCGCAGCACGCCGGACGGCCGAGTCGGTGACGGGGCTTACCCGCTCAGCACCGCTCGAACCACACCGCCGCGTCGACCGGCAGCAGGTGGCCGCCGTCGCGTTCGGTGAGCGTCGCGCTGGCGACGAGCGGCGTGCCGTACCCGTCGATCACCACGGGTGCGTCACTGATGTTGACCACGCAGGTGAGCACGGTGTCGCCGGCCTCGCGTTGGAAGGCGAGCACCCCGGGGCCGGTCTCCAGCCAGGTGATGTCGCCGAGGCCGGCCAGCGCCGGATGGGTGTGGCGGATCCGCAGTGCCGCGCGGTACAGCTCCAGAGTGGAAGCGGGCGTGCCGGTCTGCGCGGCCACCGAGAGGGCACGCCAGGTCGTCGGGGCCGGCAGCCAGCTCAGCTCACTGCCGGCCGGTCCGAAGCCGTACGGCGCCAGTTCGCCGCTCCACGGGATCGGCACCCGGCAGCCGTCCCGGCTCTCGCCGGTGCGCAGGAAGGCCGGGTCCTGACGCAGCTCGTCGGGCAGGTCGAGCACCTCGGGCAGGCCCAGTTCCTCACCCTGGTAGAGGTAGGCGCAGCCGGGCAGGGCGAGCATCAGCAGCGCGGCGGCCCGGGCCCGGCGCAGCCCGATCTCGCCGTCGCCGTAGCGGGTGACGTGCCGTTGCCGGTCGTGGTTGGACAGCACCCAGGTGGTCGGGGCGCCGACGATTGTGGATTCGGCAAGCGCCGTGTCGATCACCTTGCGGAACGAGTCGGCCGACCAGGTGGCGTCGAGGAAGTCGAAGCTGAAAGCCTGGTGCAGCTCGTCCGGGCCGATGTAGCGGGCCAGCCGCTGCGGTGTCTCGGCCCACGCCTCGGCGACGGCCATCCGGCCTCCGGGGTAGCTGTCCAGGATGGGCCGCCAGGCGCGGTAGATGTCGTGCACCTCGTCCTGGTCGAAGTAGGGCAGCCGGCCCTTGCCGAGCAACTCGGACTGGCGGCGGCCGGTGGTCATCGAGTTGAAACCGACGTCCGGCAGTCCGTCGGCCTTGATCATGCCGTGGGCCACGTCGATCCGGAATCCGTCGACGCCACGGTCCAGCCAGAAGCGGAGGATGTCCTCGAATTCGGTGCGTACCTCGGGGTGCCGCCAGTTCAGGTCGGGCTGGGCGGGGTCGAACAGGTGCAGGTACCACTGGCCGTCGGGGACCCGGGTCCAGGCCGGGCCGCCGAAGATGCTCTCCCAGTCGTTGGGAGGCTGCTCGCCGTTGTCGCCCTTGCCGTCGGCGAAGAGGTAGCGCGCCCGTTCGGGTGATCCGGGGGCGGCGGCCAGTGCCGCGGTGAACCAGGGGTGCTTGTCGGAGGTGTGGTTCGGCACGATGTCGACGATGATCCGCAGGCCGAGCGCGTGGGCGTCGGTGATCATCGCCTCGAAGTCGGCGAGGTTGCCGAACATCGGGTCCACGTCGCGGTAGTCGGCGACGTCGTAGCCACCGTCGACCATGGGCGAGGTGTAGAAGGGGGTCAGCCAGAGCGCGTCGACCCCTAGCGTGCGCAGGTAGGGCAGGCGTTCGCGGATGCCCTGGAGGTCACCGATGCCGTCGCCGTCGGAGTCGGCGAAGCTGCGGACGTAGACCTGGTAGACGACGGCGGAGCGCCACCAGTCGGCGTCGGAGGTCAGCGGCGAGGGGGTGCTGACGGTCATCGGGTGTTCCCCGTTCTGTGGCGCGGGACGGCGGCCACCCGGCGTTGGCGAGGTGGGGACGCACGGGTATCTGAGAAGAATGCCGCGCCAGCTCTGCAAGAGTCAAGCATTTCTTGCGCAAGAAGGGTCGGTGATGCTCCTCCTGCGGGCTACGTCACGCCGGACCGGTCATGCCGGAACCGCGAGTGCGGGTGGTGCCGGCCGTTGCCGGCCCGGGCCACCGCTCGGAGCGGACGCGGCGTCCTGCCGTGCCACCGCCGTGGACCCACGCACCACCAGCTCCGGCCGGAACAGGTACTCCGAGTGCGGGGCGCCGTGTCCGTTGATCTCGTCGACCAGTGCCCGTACCGCGGCCACCGCCATCGCGGCCACCGGTTGCCGCATGGTGGTCAGCGGCGGATCGGTGAAGGCCATCAGCGGCGAGTCGTCGTAGCCGACCACCGAGAGGTCCTCCGGTACGGACATGCCCCGCTGCCGGGCGGCCCGGATGGCACCGAGTGCCATCAGGTCGGAGCCGCAGACGATGCCGGTGGCGCCGCGCTCGATCAACCGACCGGCCGCCGCCTCGCCACCCTCGACGCCGAACAGCGACAGCTCGGTCAGCTCGGCCAACTCGTCCTCGTCGACACCGGCGAGGCGCTCCATCGCCGCCTTGTAGCCGCTGACCTTGCGCTGTACCGGTACGAAGCGGTCGGGGCCGGTGATCAGGCCGATCCGCCGGTGGCCCAGGGCCACCAGGTGGGCCACGGCCAGCTCGGCGGCCTCCCGGTCATCACAGGAGACGAAGGGCGCCGGGATACCCGGCGCGTACCCGTTGATCATCACGATCGGCAGCGGGCGGGCGAGCAGGGTCCGGTACCGGTCGTGGTCGGCGGCGGTGTCGGCGTGCAGGCCGGAAACGAAGACGATCCCGGAGACCTGCCGGTCCAGCAGCATCTCGACGTACTCGTCCTCGCGTACGCCGCCGGGGGTCTGGGTGCACAGCACCGGGGTGTAGCCGGTGGGGGCCAGGGCCGACTCGATGATCTGGGCGAACGCCGGGAAGATCGGATTGTCCAGCTCCGGGACCACCAGGCCGACCAGTCCGGCGCTGCGCTTGCGCAGCCGGGCGGGGCGCTCGTACCCGAGCACGTCGAGGGCGGTCAGGACGGCCTGCCGAGTCTCGGGTGCCACGCCGGGGCGGTCGTTGAGCACCCGCGACACCGTGGCCTCGCTGACGTCGGCCTGCTGGGCGATGTCGGACAGGCGAGCGCGCATGGCGGCACTGTAGCTCACTGCCAAGTTCTTGCGCATTAGCCGGCAAGAACTTGCAGGATCGAGCAGCGGGCGTCGGGAGCGTGCCCACGGTCCCTGCCCGGGCCGGCCACTACCGGGACGAAGAGTGTGCCTTCGGTGTGCGCTGGGTGACTGTGGTTGGGAGTTCGGTCACCGCAGATGGGCGCAAAATGCCCAGAGAGCGACACTTGTCGGCTGTCGAAGTTGCGGATGAGGCACGGTTGTTGCAGGGGTGTTCGCAAGGGGTTTCTAGTTACGAAAGTTCTTGCTACTGTCCCCGCCGTTACCCGGCAGGCAACTTAGGAGCGAACATGCGCCGCACAGCCAGGGGAATCGCCGTACTCGCCGCTGCCACTCTCGCCCTTTCCGTCGCCGCATGCGGCGGGGAGGACGACAAGGCGGGCGAGGAGCAGCCGGCGGTCGACCCCGCTTCCCTCACCGCAGAACTGACCTGGTGGGACACCTCGGACCCGAAGAACGAGGGTCCGGCGTTCCAGGAGTTGATCGCCAAGTTCAACCAGACCTACCCGAACGTCAAGATCAACTACCAGTCGGTCCCGTTCGGTGAGGCGCAGAACAAGTTCAAGACCGCCGCGCAGGCCAGGACCGGCGCCCCGGACATCCTGCGGGCCGAGGTCGCCTGGGTGCCCGAGTTCGCCTCGCTGGGCTACCTGTACGCGCTGGACGGCTCCGAGCTGCTCGCCGACGAGTCCGACTTCCTGGAGACCCCGCTCGCCTCCAACAAGTTCGACGGCAAGACCTACGGCGTTCCCCAGGTCACCGACAGCCTGGCCCTGATGTACAACAAGGAGCTGCTGAGCCAGGCCGGCATCAGCGCGCCCCCGAAGACCTGGGCCGAGCTGAAGACCGCGGCGCAGACCGTCAAGGAGAAGACCGACGCCGAGGGTGTCTACATCAACCCGGCCGGCTACTTCCTGCTGCCCTTCATGTACGGCGAGGGTGGCGACCTCGTCGACACCGCGAGCAAGAAGATCGTCATCAACTCGGAGCAGAACGCGGCCGGACTGGCGATCGCCAAGGACCTGATCGACAGCGGTGCGGCCGCCAAGCCGTCCGCCAACGACGCCTACGGCACCATGATGACCCTCTTCAAGGAGAAGAAGGTCGCCATGATCATCAACGGGCCGTGGGAGGTCAACAACGTCCAGCAGGCGCCGGGCTTCGGCGGCCTGGAGAACCTGGGCATCGCACCGGTGCCGGGTGGCTCGGCCAAGGCCGGTGGCCCGGTCGGCGGCCACAACTACGTGATCTGGTCCGGCATGCCGCAGGAGAAGGTCGACGCCGCCGTCGCGTTCGTCAAGTTCATGAGCTCCGCCGAGTCGCAGGCGTTCCTGTCGGAGAAGCTGGGCCTGCTGCCGACCCGCACCTCGGCGTACGACCTCGACGCGGTCAAGAACAACGCGACCGTCGCCGCGTTCCAGCCGGTCGTGGAGGCCGGGGTGGGCCGCCCGTGGATCCCCGAGGCCGGTCAGTTCTTCGGCCCGCTCGACCAGATGGCCACCGAGGTCCTGATCCAGAACAAGGACCCGAAGGCCGCGCTGGACACCGTCGCGAAGAAGTACAAGGCCGAGGTCGTCCCCTCCTACGAGAACTGACCTCACCGCCGGCTCCGGCCGGTGACCTCTCGGCACCCGGCAGGGTCGCGTGACCGTACCCGGTCACGGGGCCCTGCCGGACCTCCCCTCCTGGAGCGCAGCTGATGACCACCGTGACAGCCGACCCGGCGCCGCCCTCGACGCCGTCCGGCCGATCCGCTCGTCCCTCCCGGCTGCGCCGCAGCTGGGAGAAGCACTGGTACGCCTGGGCGATGGTGCTGCCCGTCGTCATCGTCCTGGCGGTTCTGATCTTCTACCCGCTGTTCCGCGGGATCTGGCTCTCCTTCACCAACCTCAACGAGGCGAACCAGGTCGCCGAGATCTGCACCAAGTCGATCACCGGGAGCGAGGTCTGCGCCGACAACCCGAACAAGTGGGAGTTCGTCGGGCTGGACAACTACGTCCGGGTGCTCACCGGTGAGGTGGGCGAGTTCTGGCAGTGGACCGGCACCACGCTGATCTGGACCTTCGTCTGCGTGGCCTTCCACTTCGGCCTCGGCCTCGGCCTGGCCACCATGCTCAACCGCCCGATGCGGTTCCGGGGTCTCTACCGGGTGCTGCTCGTGCTGCCCTGGGCGGTGCCGGCCTTCGTCAGCGCGTTCGCCTGGAAGTTCATCTTCAACGAGCGCTTCGGCTTGGCCAACGCGCTGCTCACCGCGGTCGGCATCGACCCGGTGTCCTGGTTCGCCGACCGGTGGACGGCGCTGCTCACCGCCATCGTCACCAACATCTGGCTCGGCGTGCCGTTCATGATGGTGGCGCTGCTCGGTGGCATGCAGACCATCCCGTCGGAGTTGTACGAGGCGGCCGAGATCGACGGCGCCTCCGCCTGGCAGCGGTTCAAGAACATCACCCTGCCCGGCCTGCGGCCGGTAAGCATGACCGTG
Source organism: Micromonospora sp. NPDC000442 (assembly GCF_042898635.1). Classification (NCBI taxonomy): domain Bacteria; kingdom Bacillati; phylum Actinomycetota; class Actinomycetes; order Micromonosporales; family Micromonosporaceae; genus Micromonospora; species Micromonospora sp. NPDC000442. The sequence continues at coordinate 117,730 of NZ_JBIAYZ010000005.1, forward strand.
ATCCTGCTCGGCACCATCTGGACGTTCAACATGTTCCCGATCATCTTCCTGGTGACCGAGGGGCAGCCGGCCGGGCAGAGCGAGATCCTGGTGACCGGTGCCTACCGGGCCGCCTTCGAGGGCATCCGTAACTACTCGCTGGCCTCGACCTACGGCGTACTGATCCTGTCCATCCTGCTGGTGTTCTCGGTGTTCTACCGGCGGGCACTGCGCAAGCAAGGCGAGGTGTGGTGACATGAGCCAGGTGACGTCGCCACCGCCGGCGGCCCCGGCGGCGGCAGGCCCGGCGTTGGCCGGCACCCGCGCGGCGAAACGGCCCGGACGCGGCGGGCGCAGCCGGGCGCGGTCCGTCCTGCTGCACGGCACCCTGATGCTGGCCTCGTTGATCGCGATCGGCCCGATCGTCTGGGTGTTGCTCTCCTCGCTGAAGCCCGGGTACGCGATCCAGAGCAGCGAGCTGACCCTGTTCCGGGACACCACGCTGGCCAACTACAGCTACGTGCTGACCGAGACGAGCTTCCCCAGGTGGTTCCTGAACTCGGTGATCGTCGCGGCCTTCACCATGAGCATCGGCATCTTCCTGTCGGCCACCACCGGGTACGCGGTGTCCCGGTTCAACTTTCCGGGCCGTCGGCCGCTGATGATGGTCTTCCTGGTCACCCAGATGTTCCCGGTGGCCATCCTGATCGTCCCGATCTACACGATCATGGCCCGGCTGGGGCTGATCAACACGATGCCTGCGCTGATCATCGCGTACCTGACCATCGCGGTGCCGTTCTGCGCCTGGATGTTGAAGGGCTACTTCGACTCCATCCCGACCTCGCTGGACGAGGCGGCGGCGCTGGACGGGGCTGGCCCGTTCGCCACGTTCTGGCGGGTGGTGCTGCCGCTGGCCCGCCCGGCCGTGGCGGTCACCGCCTTCTACACATTCCTCACCGCGTGGGGTGAGGTGGCGTACGCGTCGGCCTTCATCCAGACCGACAACAAGTTCACCCTCGCGTACGGGCTCCAGCAGTTCGTGCCGCAGTTCAATCCGCAGTGGGAGTACCTGACCGCCGCGGCCGTGCTGGTCACCCTGCCGGCCGGACTGGTCTTCTTCTTCGCCCAGAAGCACCTGGTCTCCGGCCTGACCGCCGGCGGCACGAAGGGCTGATCAGCCGGGGCGCGGGTGGGCGCCGTCAACTGCGCCCGCCCGCGTCGACGGTGGTGGTCAGCGTTGCCGGCCGAACAGGACGCGGACGCCGGAGAGGTAGGTCGCCACATCGGGACCGCCGGTGATGATGCGTTGCAGGAACCAGCCCGGCAAGAGGCCGAACAGGGCCGCGGCCACGGCCGCCGGGTCGGCGTCGGCGGGTAGCTCGCCGGCTTCCTGTGCCCTTCTGACCAGCACCTCGAAGTGACCGCGAAGCTTGGTGTACCTGCTCGCTGCGAACTCGCCCAGTGCCGGGTCCCGTTGCGCCTCGCCCCACACCTGGATCGCGATCCGCAGCATCCCCTCGTCGCCGGCCTGGTTCTCCATGTAGGCCAGCGCGTACTCCAGCGCCTTGTCCAGGGGCAGCGGTGGATCCTGCCGGGCCAACTCGTCGAGGACCTGTTCGGCGCCGCCGATGGTCTCCTCGGCGATGGCGCTGATCAGGGACGCCTTGCTCGGGAAGTAGCGGTAGACCGCGCCGACCGAGAGCCCGGCCTCGGCGATCACGTCCTGCATCGTCGTGCGGTGGAAACCCTCGCGCAGGAAGCAACGGCGCGCCGCGTCGACGATCTGGCGGCGGCGGGCGGCGAGGTGTTCCTCCGAGACACGTGGCACGGGTTACATCGTAGAACGAGCGTTCGTTCTTGACAGGAATCGATGAGCGGGAGGAGCCTGGGGTCAATAAAGAACGAGCGTTCGTTTTTGGGAGAGTGGAGCGATGTCGACCAGGAACCGGTCACCCCTGCTGCTAGCCGTCCTCGTCGCCGCCCTCGCGGTCACCGGGCAGGCGCTGCTCGTACCCCTGTTCGCGGCTCCGGCGGCGAACCTGGCCCCGCGTGACCTGCCGGTCGCCGTCGCCGGCCCGGCGCCCGCCGCGGCCGAGACGGTCAGGCGGCTCGCCGCCGCGCGTCCCGGAGCCTTCTCGCTGACCACGCTGCCCGACGCGGAGGCGGCCGACCGGGCGCTGCGCGACCGGGAGGTCTACGGCGCGTTCGTGATCGGAGCCGACGGCGTCGCCCTGCACACCGCGTCGGCCGCCAGTCCCACGGTTGCCGCCCTGCTCACCGAGGCGGCCGGCCAGTTGGGCGGAGGGCGGCCGGTCGCCGTGGTCGAGGTGGTGCCGACCACCCCCGACGATCCCCGGGGTGCGGGGTTCGCCGCCGGTTTCCTGCCCCTGGCAATGACGAGCCTGCTCGCCGGTGCGTTGCTCGTGCTGCTGGTTGCCGGCGGCCTGGCACGCCTGGTCGGGCTGGCGGCGACCGGCGTACTGGCGGGTCTGATGGGCGTGGTGGTCCTGCACGGCTGGCTGGGCGTCATCGCCGGGGACTGGCTCGCCGAGGGCGCCGCCATCGGCCTGTTCGCCCTGGCCGCGTCGGCCGTCGTGGCCGGCCTCGGCGCGCTCCTCGGACGACCCGGCATCGGGCTGGGCGCGCTGCTGGTCTTCCTGATCGGCAACCCGCTCTCCGCGGTCGGGGCCGCGCCGGAGTTGCTGCCCCAGCCGTGGGGCGCGCTCGGCCAGTGGCTGCCGGTGGGCGCCGGCGGCACACTGCTGCGCTCGGTCGCGTTCTTCGACGGCGCCGGCGCCGGTCGCCCGATCGTCGTGCTGGCCGGCTACGCGGTGGTCGGGCTGGCGTTGGTGCTGGCGGCCTCCCGGATTCACCCGGATGCCTCTACTACGAACCGTCGTTGATAGGGCAGGATGGGTCGGGTGGAAGCACTTCGACTCATCCTCCTCTACGTCCATCTGATCGGGTTCGCGTTGCTGCTCGGCGGCGCGATCGCGCAGTATCTCAGTGGCAAGATCCGGATCAACGCCGCCATGCTGTGGGGTTCGGTGATCCAGTTGCTGACCGGCATCGGCCTGAGCGCGCCACTGCGCGACGGCGACGAGCCGGCACCCGCGAAGCTTGTGACAAAGCTGGTGCTCGCCCTGCTGATCTTCGTCATGGTCTTCTTCTCCCGTAAGCGGGCCGAGGTCAACCGGGGGCACTTCCTCGCCGTCGTGGGATTGACCCTGCTCAACGCGGCCGTGGCGGTCTTCTGGCGATAGCCGGCGACCACCGCGCCGAGCGGGGAAAAAAAGGGGCTTTTCCGACGCGAGTGCGCCCGCCTGCCGGCACCCTGAGTGATGTGCCCCACCCAAGCATTACGTAGGGGTAACAGGGCTCCAACAGTCCTGCACGATTGTCGGTCGGCAGGTGGGCGCGGGCGTACGCTCTGCTCCCGTAACGTGGGACGCCGGCGGCAAGGCGCAGGCCGGCTCAAGGGCTGCCACCGCGTACCACGCGGTGTGCAATGGGAAGGAGACGTCTTGCGCTCGGTGCGTGGGATGCGGATCGCCTCGATCATCGCGGCGGGTGGGCTCGTACTGAGCGCCGCCGCCTGTGGCGAGGCTCCGGATGAGGACAACAACGCCGGCTCCGGCGGCGAGAAGTACACCGCCTGTATGGTCACCGACGTCGGCGGCATCGACGACAAGTCGTTCAACGCCTCCGCCTGGAAGGGCCTGGAGGACGCGAAGGCGGAGAACGACAACATCGACATCAAGTACGTCGCCTCCAAGGCCGAGGCGGACTACGAGCCGAACCTGACCCAGTACGTCAACCAGGACTGCGACTTCATCCTGGCGGTCGGTGGCTTGATGGGCGACGCGACCAAGGCGATCGCTGAGGCGAACCCGGACCAGCAGTTCGGCATCGTCGACGCCGACCCGGGCGTTTCCAACGTCTACCCGATGCAGTTCGACACCGCCCAGGCCGGCTTCCTGGCCGGCTACGTCGCCGCCGGCATGACCGAGAGCGGCAAGGTCGGCACCTACGGCGGCCTGAAGATCCCGCCGGTGACCATCTTCATGGACGGTTACGCCGACGGGGTCGCCTACTACAACGAGGCCAAGGGCAAGAACGTCCAGGTCCTCGGGTGGAACAAGGAGACCCAGAACGGCTCCTTCACCAACGACTTCGTCAAGCAGGACGAGGGCAAGAAGGTAAGCGACGCGCTTGTCGCCCAGGGCGCGGACATCATCATGCCGGTGGCCGGCGGCGCCGGCCTCGGCACCACCGGTGCGGCCCAGGCCTCGGGTGGCAAGTACAACACCATCTGGGTGGACGTCGACGGCTGTGAGAGCACCCCGAACTGCCCGGCGATCATCACCACCGTGGTGAAGAACATCCCGGGCGCGGTCAAGGAGGCCGTGCTCAAGGCCGCTGGTGGCGAGCAACTCCAGGCGGACCCGGGCTTCATCGGCACCCTGGCCAACGACGGCGTTTCGATCGCCCCGTACCACGACTTCGACAGCAAGGTCCCGGCCGAGCTGAAGGCCGAGGTCGACAAGCTGAAGGCGGACATCGCCGCCGGCACCGTCAAGGTCGAGTCGGCCGCCCAGCCGAAGTGACCCGTCGCCGGCCGCCCCCGGTGAGACGATCACCGGGGGCGGCCGGCGAGCAGAGCCACACCTGATCCGGCCGCTGCGGCACGGGGGAGACCCGCCGTGCCGCAGCGGCCGGTCCGCGCCACCGGTCCGGCCGACGCCGGGCCCGCTCGCCAGCAGCTACGCTGCACCATCGCTTCGCACTCCAGGAGGTTGCGCTGAGACTCGAACTGCGCGGCATCACCAAGCGGTTCGGTGATCTGGTCGCCAACGACCACATCGACCTGACGGTGGAGCCTGGAGAGATCCACGCCCTGCTCGGCGAGAACGGCGCGGGCAAGTCGACCCTGATGAACGTGTTGTACGGGCTCTACCAGCCCGACGAGGGCGAGATCCTGGTCGACGGCAAGCCGCTGAGGCTGCGCGGCCCCTCCGACGCGATCGCGGCCGGCATCGGCATGGTGCACCAGCACTTCATGCTGGTGCCCGTCTTCACCGTCACCGAGAACATCATGCTCGGCGCCGAGCAGGTGCGCGGCGGCATCACCGGGTTCCTGGACCGGCGCCGCGCCCGACGCGAGGTCGCCGAGGTCTCCGAGCGGTACAACCTGCGGGTCGACCCGGACGCGGTGATCGAGGACCTGCCGGTCGGCGTCCAGCAGCGGGTGGAGATCGTCAAGGCGCTCACCCGGGACGTCGACCTGCTCATCCTGGACGAGCCAACCGCCGTGCTCACCCCGCAGGAGACCGAGGAACTGCTCACCGTGATGCGGTCGCTCAAGGCGGCCGGCAAGTCGATCGTCTTCATCACCCACAAGCTCGGCGAGGTCAAGGCGATCGCCGACCGGATCACGGTGATCCGGCGCGGGAAGACCGTGGGTACTGCCTCGCCCGAGGCCAGCCGGGACGAGTTGGCCGCGCTGATGGTCGGCCGCACCGTCCGGCTCACCGTGGACAAGACCCCGGCCACCCCGGGCGAGCCCGTCCTGGAGCTTTCCGGCCTGGTCGTCGACGACGACCGTCAGGTCCGGGCCGTGGACGGCGTCGACCTGACCGTACGCGCGGGCGAGGTGCTCGGTGTCGCGGGTGTGCAGGGCAACGGACAGACCGAGCTGATCGAAGCGATCATGGGGCTGCGCCCGGTGCTCGCCGGCACGATCACTTTGGCCGGGCAGCGGGTCGACGGCTGGTCGACCAAGAAGGTGCTCCGGGCGGGCGTCGGCTACGTGCCGGAGGACCGCAGCGTCGACGGCCTGGTCAAGGAGTTCACCGTCGCCGAGAACCTGGTGCTGGACATGTACGACCGGCCGCCCTTCGGCCGGGGCCTGTCCCTGCGGCCGGACGAGATCAACAGGTCGGCGCGGGAACGGATCGAGCAGTTCGACGTACGTACCTCGTCGGCCGATGCGCCGGTCGGTACCCTCTCCGGCGGCAACCAGCAGAAGGTGATCGTGGCTCGGGAGCTGTCCCGACCGCTGAAGCTGTTCATCGCCGCCCAGCCGACCCGGGGGGTGGACGTCGGCTCGATCGAGTTCATCCACAGCCGGGTCGTCCACGAGCGCGACGCCGGCACCGCCGTGCTTGTGGTCTCCAGCGAACTCGACGAGGTGATCGGGCTGGCCGACCGGATCGCGGTGATGTATCGCGGGCGGATCATCGGCGTGGTGGGGCCGGACACCCCCCGCGAGGAGATCGGCCTGCTGATGGCCGGCATCACCCCGGACGCGACGGGTGGTTCCCCGCAGGACGGGTCCGCGCCGACCGCGACCACCGACCCGGACGTGGTGGCCACCACCGACGCGGACGTCGTGTCCGACGCCGGTACCCCGGCAACCACCGACCGGGACGTGGCCGCCACCACCGACGGCGTGGCACCTGCCCCCGAGGGTCCAGGTAGCGAGGACGAGAAGGACCGATGAGCGAGCGAACCATCAGGCACGGCGGCCCTGCGGCGGCACGGAGCGGAGCGGAGTTGCCGGCATGAGTGACCCCAACGCCCAGCCGGGTTCCCCGGACAAGGAACCGGCGAGTGAGGACCAGGCCACCCGGACCGCGCTCGGTAACACCGAACGCGCCGAGGCGGCCACCACACCCGGCGGGCCCGGGCAGCGCCCAACGCTGGGGCGGCTCTTCGTGGAGAACCTGTGGGCCGCCAACACCTTCACGGTGACCCTGCTGTCGCTGGTCCTGGCGATGGTCGTCGGCGCCGTCCTGATGATCATTTCCGACCCGGAGGTGCTGGACACCTACAGCTACATCACCGCCCGCCCGTCGGACGCGATAAACGCCAGTTGGACACTTGTCAGTGAGGCGTACGCGAACCTGTTCAAGGGTTCGGTCTTCGACCCGGCCGCGAACAGCTTCAACGCGGCGTTGAGCCCCATCTCGGAGACCCTCACCTACACCGCACCGCTGGTCTTCACCGGTCTGTCGGTGGCCCTGGCGTTCCGCGGCGGCCTGTTCAACATCGGCGCGCAGGGACAGGCGACGATGGGCGTCATCCTGGCCGCGCTGGCCGGCTTCCTGCTGCCGCTGCCGCCCGGGCTGCACCTGCTGGTCGCCGTCCTGGCCGGCGCGATCGGCGGGGCCATCTGGGGCTTCATCCCGGGCATCCTCAAGGCACGGACCGGCGCCCACGAGGTGATCAACACGATCATGCTCAACTACATCGCGGTCTACTTCCTCACCTGGCTGATCGTGCAGAACGGGGTGCAGGACCCGAACCGCACCGACGCGATCAGCCGGCCGGTGGACGCCTCCGCCCAACTGCCGCGACTCTTCGGTGACGGGCTGCGCGCCCACGCCGGCATCATCCTGGCCGTGCTGGCCACCTGGGCGGTCGCCTGGCTGCTCAACCGCTCCACGCTCGGCTTCGAGCTGCGGGCGGTGGGCGCCAACCCGGACGCCGCCCGCACCGCCGGCATCAGCGTCACCCGGACGTACGTGTTGGTCATGGTCTTCGCCGGGGCGCTGGCCGGCCTCGGCGGCTCGCAGATGGTGCTCGGCACCACCGCCGCAGCCCTGACCCCCCTGGTGGTCGCCCAGATCGGTTTCGACGGCATCCTGGTCGCCCTGCTCGGCCGGGTGAAACCGTGGGGGGTGGCGCTGGCCGCGCTGCTGTTCGGCGCGTTGCAGGCCGGCGGCAACCGGATGCAGTCGTACTCGGGGATCTCGCTGGAGCTGGTCACCGTGCTTCAGGCCCTGATCGTCATCTTCATCGCCGCGCCGGCACTGGTGAAGGCGATCTTCCAGCTCCGGGCCGCGCGGGCCGCCCGGTTGCAGACGAGCCTCGCGAAGGGCTGGTGAGGCATGTCCACCACGGCTGTTCCCGACGTCGCGGTCGCGGCGGTCGACGAGGGCTTCTGGACCCGTAACCGCAAGGTCGGCCTGGTGCTGCTGGCCCTCGGCCTGCTGGCCACCGTGCTGTTCGGCGCGCTCGCCACCGGCGAGCAGGCCCGCTTCACGCTCAGCGAGGACGCCGCCGGCGCCGCGCTGGAGGTCGACGGCACCGTCGGCGCGATCGTCTTCGGCGTGATCGCGCTCGCCGCCGGTGGCGCGATGCTCGCCGGCCTGCCGAAGCGCTGGTTCGTCCCGGTACTCGCCGTCGGCCTGGTCGCCTTCGTGCTGTCGTTCCTGTGCTGGCAGGTCTCCGCCGCACCGACCGGGCAGAACTTCATGCCGCTGGTAAACATCGTGCGGGGCACCTTTCTGCTCGCCCTGCCGCTGATCTTCGGAGCGCTGGCCGGCGTGCTCTGTGAGCGCTCCGGCGTGGTAAACGTCGCCATCGAGGGGCAACTGCTGATGGGCGCCTTCAGCGGCGCGCTGTTCGGCAGCATCTCGGGCAGCGTCTGGGTGGGACTCATCGCCGCCGCCATCGGCGGATCGCTCATCTCGCTGCTGCTGGCCGTGTTCAGCATCCGCTACCTGGTCGACCAGGTGGTCATGGGCATCGTGCTGAACCTGCTGGCGGTCGGCATCACCGGCTTCCTCTACGAGCGGCTGATGCAGACCGACGCCGCCCGCTACAACAGCGCACCGCGGTTCAGCAACTGGGAGATCCCGCTGCTGTCGGACATCCCGCTGCTCGGGCCGGCACTGTTCCGGGGCAACATCTTCCTCTACCTCGCCCTGCTGCTGGTGCTCGTGATCCACATCGCGCTGTTCCGTACCCGGTGGGGTCTGCGGACCAGGTCGGTCGGTGAGCACCCGACCGCGGCCGACACCCTGGGCGTGCGGGTGCTCGGACTGCGCTACCGCAACGTGATCATGGCCGGTGCGGTCGCCGGCATCGGTGGCGCCTCCTACACGCTGGCGCTCTTCTCGTTCACCAAGAACATGATCGGCGGCAAGGGCTTCATCGCCCTGGCGGCACTGATCTTCGGCCGGTGGAGCCCGACCGGTGCCCTGCTCGCCGCGCTCTTCTTCGGGTTCGCCGACCAGCTGGCCACCTACCTCGGCGCGATCAACAGTGTGATCCCCGGCCAGTTCCTGGCCATGCTGCCCTACCTGGCGACGATCCTGGCCGTGGCCGGGCTGGTCGGTCGGGTACGGGCACCGGCCGCCGACGGCAAGCCGTACATCAAGGGCTGACCCAGGGAGCGGACCATGGAAATCGACTGGGAGCGGCTGCGCGCCGCCGCCACCGAGGTGATGCGGCACGCGTACGTGCCGTACTCGAAGTTTCCGGTCGGTGCCGCGGCGCTTGTCGACGACGGCCGGGTCGTGGTCGGCTGCAACGTCGAGAACGCGGCGTACGGCGTGGTGCTCTGCGCCGAGTGCGGGGTGGTCTCCTCGCTGCACGCCACCGGCGGCGGTCGGATCGTCGCACTGTCCTGCGTCGACGCCACCGGCGAACCGCTGATGCCGTGCGGGCGTTGCCGGCAGTTGCTCTGGGAGCAGGGCGGGCCGGAATGTCTCGTCGAGGCCAAGGGTGGCCCGCTGCGGATGGCCGAACTGCTGCCGCACGCCTTCGACGTGGCCGACATCGAGGCGGTCACCGGGGAGCGGCCGGTGCCGGTGGTACCCGACCGGTTGGCCGCCTGGCGCGGCCGGGGCACCGTCTTCGTGCACCCCGACCTCTCTGCCGGCCAGCAGGTCTGGACGGCCTACTGGGAGCGCTCGGCCGGTGACGACGCGGGCGCCGAGACCGGGGTGCTTGAGGAGGGCCCGAGCTGGGACGACCCGGCGGAGGCGATCGGCTGGGGGTTGGCGCGTACGCCCCGGGTCGTGGTGGTCGACGCGTCCGGCACGATCTTCTGGGCCGGTGAGGGTGAGCCGCCTACGGAGATTCCGGTTCGCTGGGGTTGATCTTGTCGTTGGTTGCGCTTGGGGCCGGGGCCGACCGTACCCGGCTCCGGGCGGTCAGGCTTGATCCCTCCGCCGGGCACGGTCGGCCCCGGCCCGTCGTGGTCACCGGCCGCGCGACGGTCACGGTGGGATGGGCGCGACGTACGACCTTGCATTGCAGACGACTAGGGATGATCTTTTGATGAGTGGGTTTGCGGCGGTTGATGTTATTCGGGTGAAGCGGGACGGGGGGGTGTTGTCGGACGGGCAGATCGACTGGGTTGTGGACGCGTACACCCGGGGGGTGGTGGCCGACGAGCAGATGTCGGCGCTGGCCATGGCGATTCTGTTGAACGGGATGACCGGCCCGGAGATCGCCCGCTGGACGGCCGCGATGATCGCCAGCGGCGAACGGCTCGACCTGTCCTCGGTGGCCCGGCCGACCGTCGACAAACACTCGACGGGTGGGGTCGGCGACAAGATCACCCTGCCGCTCACCCCGCTGGTCGCAGCCTGCGGAGCGGCGGTTCCGCAGCTGTCCGGGCGCGGTCTCGGCCACACCGGCGGCACGCTGGACAAGCTGGAGTCGATCCCGGGCTGGCGGGCGGCGCTGAGCAACGAGGAGTTCACCGCCCAGCTGCGTGACGTCGGCGCGGTGATCTGCGCTGCCGGCTCCGGGCTCGCACCGGCCGACCGCAAGCTGTACGCGCTGCGTGACGTCACCGGCACCGTCGAGGCCATTCCGCTGATCGCCAGCTCCATCATGAGCAAGAAGATCGCCGAGGGAACCGGTGCCCTGGTGCTGGACGTGAAGGTGGGCTCCGGCGCGTTCATGAAGTCGGTCGACGATGCCCGGGAACTGGCCCGCACCATGGTGGAACTGGGCGGCGCGCACGGTGTGAAGACCGTGGCCCTGCTCACCGACATGTCCACCCCGCTCGGCCGGGCGATCGGCAACGGCATCGAGGTGACCGAGTCGGTGGAGGTGCTCGCCGGTGGCGGGCCGGCCGACGTGGTGGAACTGACCCTGGCGCTGGCCCGGGAGATGCTCGACGCGGCCGGGCTGCCCGATGCCGACCCCGCTGCCGCTCTTCGCGACGGGCGGGCGATGGACGCCTGGCGGTCGATGATCCTGGCACAGGGCGGCGACCCGGACGCCCCGATGCCCGAGGCGCCCGAGGTCGAGGTGGTCCGCGCCGACACGGACGGTCACGTCGCGACGGTCGACGCGTACGCCATGGGGGTGGCTGCGTGGCGGCTCGGCGCGGGTCGGGCGCGTAAGGAGGACCCGGTCAGCGTGCCGGCCGGGGTGCTGCTGCACAAGCGTCCCGGCGACCCGGTACGCGCCGGAGAACCCCTCTACGAGCTGCGGGCCGAACGGGCGGAGCTGATCCCGGCGGCGTTGGCGGAGGCCGCCCGGGCGGTGACCGTCGCCGCCCGGCCACCCGCCGCGACGCCGCTGGTGATCGAACGCGTCGAGTGACGAAACCCTGGTCCGGGCCATGGTGTCGGAGCGTGAGGGCCGCTATTCTCGCAGGCCAGGGGGGACCGTCGGCGCCGAGACGTCGTGATCAGACAGGGATGTTGCCGTGATCGTGCCTGCCCCCGACCCCCGCGAGGTGCGTGAGGCGAGCCTGGACGAGCTGTCCCGGTTGCGGCTGCCGCTGCCGCCGCCGCAGTTTCCGCTGGTCTGGGAGCCGGGCGATGACATCGAGCTGCGGCCGACGGCGGAGATCGAGGCGCGGATCGCGGTGCTGCACCTGATCCTGGCTCGGTGCTTCGGCATGCCGCCCCAGGCCGCGATGAGCTGGCTGCTCGCCTCGCATCTGGTGGAGATGGTCACTCCGCCGGAGTTCCATTTCGTCACCGGGGCCAAGGGCGACCACCGCTCGTTCGTGCTGCACCATGACGCCCTGTTCTCGCTGGCCTGGGTGCTCGGCCTGACCAAGCAGCTGGACCCCAGCATGCCGGCCGAGGACCGGCTGCTGGAGCGGCTGCCGCACATCGTCGAGGGGGAGACCTTCCGGCAGTGGCGGTCCCGGATCCTGGCCGCGCCGCAGCATCCGGCGGATGCGGCTGCCCTGCTCGACCTGCACTACTGCCTGGACTGGTCGTACCTGGAGGTGAGCCGCGCCGGCCGGAGCCTGCCGGGGCTGGTGGACGCCAATGCGATCGGTCAGCGGCGGTGGGCGCTGGAGTGGGCGGTGATCCTGCGCGGGCCGTACCACGACGAGCCGCCCGGCTGGGAAGAGGTCGACCTCTCCACCTAAGCCCGGTACGTCCCGAGCCGCACCGCGACGGTCACCCGGACCGGCTCGCCGAGGGCGTCGATCCGGGCGGTCAGTCCCGCCGGGTCCGTGTGCCAGGCGCTCGGACCCATGCCGACCAGGGTGGCCACCTCCGGGCCGGACAGCGTCAGCTCCTGCCGGTGCACGGTGGTCGACTCCTCGGTGAAGTGTCCGGCCAGGCTGGCCGCCACCCGGTCCGCCTTCGCCGGGTCGACTCGCAGCAGGCCGAGTGCCGCGACCAGTTCGGTGAGGTGGTCGGTGGCCGGGGTCACCACCAGCAGCCGCCCGCCCGGGGCGAGAACCCGGCGGAACTCGGCGCCGTTTCGGGGTGCGAAGACGTTCAGCACCAGCGCCGTCGAGGCGTCCGCCAGCGGTAGTCGCTGCCAGGTGTCGGCCAGCGCGGCGGTGACCCGCGGGTGGGCGCGGGCGGCTCGACGCAGCGCGGGTTTGGAAATGTCCAGCGCGAGACCGGCGGCTGCGGGCACCGCCGCCAGCACCGCGGCGAGGTGCCGGCCGGTGCCCGCGCCCGCGTCCACCACCAGCGGGTACGCGCCAGGGACAGTCGGGTGGGGGGTGGCGAGGGCGGCGTCGGCGGCGGCGGCGAGGGCGGTGGAGATGACGTCGTAGTGACCGGCGGACAGGAAATCCGCCCGGGCGGCGACCATCTCGGCGGTGTCGCCGCTGTGCGACGTGCGGCCGGTGAGCAGGTTGACGTAGCCCTGCCGGGCGATGTCGAAGCTGTGCCGGCGCGGGCACCGCAACGCCCGGGATCCACCCGTAACGACCTCGGCGAGCGGGTCCTGGCAGACGGGGCAACGCAGCCGCGCCAGGACGCAGGAATCCATCACGGCTGTCTCACGCGTCGAGTCTAGGGGTGTGTCGGAGCCGTCCTGGCCGGCGGAGGTCTTCGACACACGCCCTGCGCGGGCGCCGGGCCGGACGAGCGGACTAGGGTCGGGAGCATGGGCTGTGAGCGGGGCGAGGGGCGATGAGCACGGATATCGGGTACGAGGACATCGTCAGGGCGCCGAAGGCGTTGTTGCACGATCACCTGGACGGTGGCCTGCGCCCCGCGACGATCGTCGACCTGGCCGCGGAGATCGGTCATGAACTGCCCACCACCGACCCGGCGGAGCTGGGGCGCTGGTTCGTGGCGGCGGCCGACTCCGGCTCCCTGGAGCGCTACCTGGAGACCTTCGCGCACACCGTCGCCGTGATGCAGACCGCCTCCGCGCTGCGCCGGGTGGCCCGGGAGTGTGCCCTTGACCTGGCTGCCGACGGGGTGGTCTACGCCGAGGTCCGGTTCGCCCCGGAGCAGCACCTGGAGCAGGACCTGACCCTCGACGAGGTGGTCGAGGCGGTGCTGGCCGGCTTCGTGGAGGGCAGCACGCTCGCGGCCGAGGCCGGCACGCCGATCCGGGTGGGCACGCTGCTCACCGCGATGCGGCACGCGGCCCGTTCACAGGAGATCGCCGAGTTGGCCGTACGGCACCGCGACCACGGTGTGGTGGGCTTCGACATCGCCGGTGCGGAGGCGGGTTTTCCGCCCACCCGTCACCTGGACGCCTTCGAATACCTCCAGCGGGAGAACTTCCACTTCACCATCCACGCCGGTGAGGCGTTCGGGCTGCCCTCCATCTGGCAGGCGATCCAGTGGTGCGGCGCCGACCGCCTCGGCCACGGAGTCCGCATCGTCGACGACATCACCCCCGGCCCGCAGCCCCAGCTCGGCCGGTTGGCCGCGTACGTGCGGGACAAGCGGATCCCGCTGGAGCTGTGCCCGTCCTCGAACGTGCAGACCGGCGCCGCCGCGTCCATCGCGGAGCATCCGATCGGGCTGCTGCGGGACCTGCGTTTCCGGGTGACCGTCAACACCGACAACCGGTTGATGAGCGGCACCTCGATGTCCCGGGAGATGGCGCTGCTTGTCGACGCGTTCGGCTACGGCTGGCGCGAGCTTCAGTGGTTCACGATCAATGCGATGAAGTCCGCGTTCATCCCCTTCGACGAGCGGCTCCGGATCATCGACGAGGTGATCAAACCGGCGTACGCGAAGCTGCTGGGCTGACCGACGCCCGGCCGGCGGTCAGCCGATCTGGGGTGGATGGCCGGCGGCGAGCAGACCGGCCACCCGGCGCAGCACGTCCCGACCACGGGCGGCCTCCGCACCGAGCCCGGTCTGGCGGCGCAGCACGGCCGGCTCGGCGCGCAGCAGCGCCAGGCCGCGCAGCAGCAGGACCCGTGGGCCCTTGCGCTGCTCGGCGAGGTCCCGGGACAGCCGACGGAGGAAGGTCGCGCTGCGCGGCCGACGCAGGGCGTACGCCCCGGCGAGGAGGCCGCGTCGCCGGCACTCCCCGACGATCTCGGCGGCGAAGATCCCTTCGGCTACGAAAAGTGGCGAACTGGCCAGCTCGAAGCGCCGAGTGGCCACCCGTCGGTCCTCATTGATGGCATACACCGGAACGTCCGCCCGGCCGTGTCGGACCAATTGGTCAATAACCTCCACCGCCGCCTCGGCGTCCCACGAATCGGGCGACTCCCAATCGATCTGACCGTTCCGTCTCGGTAACGTTGGGTCATCGCCGTCCTTGTAGAAATCGTCCAAACAGAGCACTGGCAGCCCGGTTTGCTGCGCTATATACGACTTTCCGGAGCCGGAAGGGCCGGCCAGGAGGACGACTCGGTGCGGGTTGCTCATTACTTCAAGTAACTCCGAACAGACGGACCGCGATCAAATTGCATCAACATCTCATCACACCTCCGGCTGCGGCCAACCTGGGCTTTCTCTTTCCGTGGCGGCGTGATGGAATCTCGGATGGTCCGACCCGCCGGGTCGGCTGCTGGGCGTTGTCCGGGGGCAACGCGGACGCTGCAATCACGAGGGCGGTGACGTGAGCAAACGGCCGAAGACGGCAGGTTCTCTCCTGTCGCGTCTACGCCGGCCGGCAGGTCGGCTCCGCGACATGCCGATCTGGTCCAAGCTCGGTCTCATCATGATCGTGCCGACCATCGCCACGGTCGTCGTGGGTACCAGCGGTCTGATCGACCACCTGGATGCGCTCGACGACGCCAACCGGGCCGGCGACCTCGCCGAACTCATCGATCACTCCGGTGATCTGGTGGACGGCCTTCAGGACGAGCGGACCGCGGCGGTGCTGCTGCTGGGCCTGGACCCGGAGAAGGCCACTGCGGCGCAGAAGGAGGCGGCGTCCACCCGCTACAACGAGGTCTCGGCGCGCGTCGACCAGGGCAAGGCCCCCTACTCGCAGCAGCGGTCCGACCTCAGTGATCTGCCCGTCAGCCTGAACGGGCTGCTCGGCCAGATCGATCAGGGCCTCGGTGACCTGCCGGGCGCCCGCAGCCAGGTACTGAACGGCAAGTTCCGGATCACCGACGCGCTCCAGTCCTATGACGAGCTGATCAATCAGCTGCTCACCGTCCGGGACTCGGCCAGCCAGCTGGCCGGTGACAACGACCTGAGTGACCGGATGCGGGCCGCGGCCGCGGTGGCCCGGGAGAAGGAATGGCTCTCCGTCCGCCGGGTGGTCGTGCACCGCGCGCTGATCCTGGGCGGCATGAGTTCGACCGTGCGGACCGACTACATCTCCAGTGAGACCGGTCAGCAGCAGGCGCAGCAGAGCTTCGACGCGGTGGCCACCGAGGCGGAGGCGGAGTTCCACGCCCAGACCATCGGCGGCGGCGACCGCCGGCAGGCGACGATCTACATCAGCCAGGTCAACGCCGACAACTCCCAGAACCTCGCCGGCATCTCGTTCACGCCCGAGCAGTGGGACGAAGCGCTTGTCGCCAACGGCCAGCTGATCCGCTCGGTCGAGTCGAAGTTCGACGCCGACGTGGTGGAGCAGGCCGGCGAGCTGCGCTCCGAGGTGCAGCGCACGGTGTTCCTGGAGACCGGCCTGCTGCTCACGATGCTGCTGCTGGCCATCTTCCTGGCGTTCCTGGTGGCCCGCTCGATGGCCCGCTCGCTGCGTGAGCTGCGTCAGGGTGCGCTCTCCATCGCCCAGTACGGGCTGCCCCAGGCCGTCGCCCGGCTGCGCGACCCGCAGGTCACCGGGCAGCTCTCGCCGGTACAGCTGGCCAACCAGATCGCCGAACCGCTGCCGGTACGCAGCAAGGACGAGTTCGGTCAGGTGACCGAGGCGTTCAACGCGGTCCACCTGGAGGCCGTCCGTACCGCGGCCGAGCAGGCCGCGCTGCGGTCGTCGGTCGCGACGATGTTCGTCAACCTGGCCCGCCGGTCCCAGATCCTGGTCGACCGGCTGATCGGCCACCTCGACCGGCTGGAGCGAGGCGAGGAGGACCCGGACCGGCTGGCGGAGCTGTTCCAGCTGGACCACCTCGCCACCCGGATGCGCCGCAACGACGAGAACCTGCTGGTCCTCGCCGGTGCCGACTCGACCCGTGTGCAGCGCGAGCCGGCCGCACTGATCGACGTGCTGCGGGCCGCCCAGTCCGAGGTCGAGCACTACACCCGGATCGAGTTCGGGGTGATCGACCGGGACATCGAGGTCGCCGCGCACGCGGTCAACGATCTCGTCCACCTCGTCGCCGAGCTGTTCGACAACGCGACCGCCTTCTCCCCGCCGGATTCCCAGGTGCTGGTGGAGGCTCGCCGGGTCGGTGACCGTGCCTCGCTGTACGTCGAGGACCGCGGTATCGGCATCAGCGGCGAACAGTTGACCGACCTGAACGAGCGGCTGGCCACGCCGCCGCAGGTGGACGTCGCCGTCTCCCGGATGATGGGCCTGGTCGTGGTCGCTCGTCTGGCCTCCCGGCACGGCGTCAAGGTCGAGCTGCGGCCGGGCGGCGACCGGGGCACCGTCGCCGAGGTCACGCTGCCGCCCACCGTGCTGGTGCCTCGGGCACTGTCCGGCCGAGGGCAGCAGCCCCCCGCGCTGCCGGCCGCCGCCGGCCCCTCGTCCGGGCCGGCCCCGGCGTTCGGTGCGCTGGCCGCGCTCGGCAACGGCGCGCACCCGCCGGCCCCGCCCGCCGCGCATACCCCGGGCAGCTCGGGTAACCAGGTGACCCTCGGCGGTCGGCCCTTCGACCCGGCCAGTCGTAACGGCTCCGGGACGCCGACCACCGTGGGCAGCGGCGGCAACCTGCCCGCCTGGTCGGACCTGACCGGTGCCAGCGGCACCAGCGGTGGCAACGGCAACGGCTTCGCCCCACTCGGCTCGAACGGTCACCCGATCGATCCGCTGCCGCAGCGCCGGTCCACCGACGAGCCGAGCGGTCAGCCACCCGCCATCCCGCGCCAGCTGCCGAGCAGCCCCGAGACCGGTCCGTACGCCCCACCGGCGGTGTCGGCTCCGCCGGTGCCCCCGGTGTCGTCGCCCCCGGTCTCCGGTACGCCGTACTCGGCCCCGCCGGTCTCGGCGGCTCCGGTCTCCGGTCACCCCGTGTCGGCCTCGCCCGTCTCCGGCTCACCCGTCTCGACTCCGCCCGGTGGTTCGCTGCCGCAGCGGCCGGTCTCGGCGGCACCCGGCGCCGGTGCGCCCTCGGCGCCCCCGGCCTGGCCGCCGGTCGCCGGGGAGCCGGCGGCCCCGCCCGTGCCCGAGCGGCTGGCCGCCGCCCTGGACATGACCACCGAACTGCCCCGGGTGCAGCGTCAGGCCCCGGCCGCGCGACCCGCTCCCGTGCAGAACCAGCCGACCACACCCACGCCGCCGCAGGCCCAGAACCGGCAGCGGTACGCCGACGAGACGATGGAGCTGCCGATCTTCCGGGAGCTGGAGTCGGCGTGGTTCCGTACCCGTCGGCCGGGTCCGGAGGAGTCGGCGGGCGCGCGTAAGTCGGCCACGGCCGGTGCGACGACCCAGCAGCTCTCCACGGTCGACGTCGTCAATCGACCGGCCCAGCAGACCCAGACCGGGACGACAGGTAACGCACCGATGGCACAGACTCCGACGGGGGCGGGCGCATCCGGCGGGAACGGCGCGGCAGCGAGTGGCGGGCCCCGGCCCGGCGCTGCCGACAGCGCACCCGCGCACCGCCCGACACCACAGGAGAACATCTGGCGGACCGCGGCCGACGACGGTTGGCGGGCGGCCACCGCCGCCAGCCAGGCACCGGCGGCTGGCACCACCGAGACCGGGCTGCCGAAGCGTACGCCGATGGCACAGCTCGTGCCGGGGGCGGTGGAGAAGCCCACCACCTCGGTGCAGCGGCGTAACCCGGAATCGGTACGCGGTCTACTTTCCGCCTACCACCGGGGTGTCCAACGGGGACGTAGTCACCCCTCGGACAGCAACCCGACCGGCCCGGACGGAACTCCGGGCGGGCAGCAATCCTCGCAGTCTGGCTCTGGCCCGGTGGCCGGGAGCGGGCAGAAGGAGCAAGAAGGATGACTAGTACGCAGGATCTCGGTTGGCTGCTGGCCAACTTCGCCGATCGGGTGCCCGGTGTCGCGCATGCGGTCGCCGTCTCTGCGGACGGCCTGCTCCTGGCGTCGTCCCGAGACCTCCCCCGGGACCGGGCGGACCAGCTGGCGGCGATCGCCTCCGGCCTGGTCAGCCTGACCCAGGGCGCGGCCCGCTGCTTCGAGGGAGGCGCCGTGCTCCAGACCGTGGTCGAGATGGACAATGGCTTCCTGTTCCTGATGTCGATTTCCGACGGCTCGTCGTTCGCGGTACTCGCCGCGCGTAGTTGCGACGTGGGACAGGTTGGTTACGAAATGGCCCTGCTCGTTGACCGGGTGGGCGACGCCCTGACCCCGCAGCCGCGCACGGCTGTGGGGATGATGGGCTGATCGTCGCGCCGGCCGGTGGGGGCAGGCGGGGCGACAACATTGCATACGACGGGTAGCACCGGTCCAACCGGTGCCGGGTACGAAGGAGGTGAGCGGCAACATGGCTGATCGTGACGAGCCGACCGGCGCGCTGGTCCGTCCATACGCCGTGACCCGCGGTCGTACCCGTCCCCGCCTCGACATCGCCCTGGAGGCGCTTGTCGAGACGACGGTGCGCGGTCGGGCCGCTGCCACTGGCAATGGTGGCCAAGGCCGTGAGCACCAGTACATCGCCGCGCTGTGTGACGGACGCGTGCAATCGCTCGCGGAGATCGCGGCGCGGATGCAGCTTCCGCTCGGCGTGGCCCGGGTGCTCATCGCCGACATGGCGACGGACGGCCTGGTCGCGGTCCACGAGCCGACCATCCTGGACGACTCGGACGACGCGGTGGGCACTGAACTGCTGGAGAGGGTGCTGAGTGGACTTCGCAGGCTCTGACATGTCGCACCGGCCGCCGGCCCCGAGCGGGCGCGTGACGTCGGCGAAGATCGTTATCGCCGGTGGATTCGGCGTCGGCAAAACGACGCTGGTCGGCTCGGTCTCGGAGATCACGCCGCTGACCACCGAGGCCATCATGACCTCCGCCGGAGTCGGCGTCGACGACACCCGGCAGGTGCCGGGCAAGACGACGACCACGGTGGCCATGGACTTCGGCCGCATCTCGATCGATCGTGACCTGATCCTGTACCTGTTCGGTACGCCGGGTCAGACCCGTTTCTGGTTCATGTGGGATGAGCTGGTGCGGGGAGCGATCGGCGCGGTCGTGCTGGTGGACACCCGCCGGCTGGCCGACTGCTTCGCGGCGATCGATTTCTTCGAGCATCGGCGGCTGCCCTACCTGGTGGCCATCAACTGCTTCGACGGGATGCAGTACCACGACCCGCAGGACGTCCGGGATGCGCTCGCCATCTCCAGCGACGTGCCGGTGGTGGCCTGCGACGCCCGGAACCGGGAGTCGACGAAGCACGTACTGATCTCGCTGGTCGAGTACGTGCTCACGATGCGTCGCTCCCGGGCCGTCGCGCCTGCCTGACGCTCGGCACCAGTGCTCGGTGACGGCCACCGCCGACACCGGGCGCTGGCTGGCGGCCGGATGACGTGGGTGGGCGCCCCCAGGGCGCCCACCGTCGTCAGCTGAGCCGGTTCCAGGCGCCGCCGTGGACGCGGTACACCCCGAGGGAGTGGCGGTCCATGCCGCTGTGCCGGATGGGCGTGAACGAGTACATCCCCGCCAGACCATCGGTGACCTGGTTCTGCAGGTACGCCCGCAGCCGACCACGGTCCACGCTGTCGGCCAACCGGGCCGCCGTGCTGATCAGCAGCAGCGCGTCCGAGGCGTACGGGGCGAAGCCACGGTAGGTGCCGTGCGCGCGGATGTACGCCGAGACGAGGTCGCGGTAGGCGCGCCCGGCGGCGCTGCTGTTGGCGATCGTGGAGCCGCCCAGCGAGGACGGGTGGACCGCGTAGGAGCCCTCGACGGCGGGCAGATTGGGACCGTCCAGAGTCTCCTCGGCCACCGCCCCGGCGTCGAAGAACATCTCACCGCCATGCCCGGCCGCGCGTAGTGCCCGTGCGGCGGCGCCGGATGTTGGTGCGGTGGCCCAGACCACCACACCGTCCGCGCGGGCCGCGACGGCCTGTTCGGCGGCGCGGGCCATGCCGGCCTTGCCGGTCGACAGTCGTACGGTGCGGGCCAGGCCGACCTCTGCGGTTCGCAGCGCGCCCCGCATGGCCCGGACACCCGAGTCGCCGTGCAGCCCCTCCTCGGCCAGCACCACCACCCGGCGCAGCCCTTCGGCGTTGATCAGCTGGGCGAGCCGCCGCGCCACGTCTCCGGCGTCCGGGGTGACCTTGTAGACGTAGGCCCGCTGGGCCAGCGGCACCGCGATGGAGTCGCCGAACGCCAACGACACGAACGGCAGTCGAAGCTTCTGCGCCACTCCGATGACCGACATCGAGGTCTCCGCCAGGGTGGCTCCGAGCAGGGCGTGCACGTCCTCCCGGCGGCCCAGTTCGGTCGCCTGCCGAGCGGCCAGCCGGGGATCGCTGCGGTTGTCCAGCACCTCGACGCGTACCGTCCGGCGGAGGTTACCGACCGCCACGCCCTTCTCGTTGAGGGCGGCCGCACTGATGGCCAGGGCCCGTTGCTGGAGCACACCCAGCGCCGCACCGGGGCCGCTCAGCTCCAGCGTGGCGCCGACGACCAACTCGTGGCCGGGAGTGGGTCGGGCGACGGTGTTCTCCCGCCCGTCGTCGCGCCCGCAGGCGCCCAGCAGCAGCGTGCTCGCCGCCGCAGCCAGTACGCCGCGTCGAGTGACCACGGATGGGCCGGTTACCGGTGTCGCCATGAGTCGCCTTCCCGCCCGGCGACCTGCCGCCGGTTGTTCCGCGGGTATGCTTCCGGCCCTGCCGACCCGGCGTCAAATTATCCGGGTGTGGGCAGGAACACGCAGGTGAACGCCCTTGGACCAGCCCACCAACAGCAATGCGGTGCGGTGGTCAGGAGCGGTAGCCGGCGGAGCGGTACTCGTACTCCCGATCGTCGTCGCGGTCACCGGTGTCGCGGCTGAAGTCCCAGCCGCCGGCCGACTCCCGTCCGGGACGCCCACCGACCGCGAACCCACCGATCTCCTGCCCCCGACGCCAGCCGCGGAAGTATCCGGTGGTGTTCTCGGCCAGGCTGGCCGCGTCCCGCACTATCCGCAGCGGACGCTCCTCCCGCAGCGGCGAGCCGGGCACCAGGTTGGCCTGCGGTACGCGCTTGGGTAGCCCTGCGTTCGTCTCGGCACCCACTGCGGGACGGGCCGCCTGCTCGGCGGCCTGCCATCCGCTGTCGGCCGTGGTCGACCAGTCCAGGTCGGCCTCTTCGCCGTGTCCCACGAACCAGGCGGAGCGAGCCTGCGCGAAGATCAGCAGATCGCCGTCGCCCTCGTCGGGGACCGGCGGCGGCCGGTGCTCGATCGGCGGTTCCGCCGAACGGCGGGCCGGTGGAAGCTCCAATCGCTCGGCCCCCCGGTTGCCGCGTTCGGCGCCGCCGCGGTCGACGAGCCGTAGCGGCGGCGTCTCCGGCGGCGGCTGGGCCCCGTTGCGCAACGCCCGGTCGGCCAGCGGCGGCGGCTCGACCAGTCGCAGCACGGGCGGTTCCGGCGGCAGGTCGTCGGCGAGCCACGGCGGGGTGACCCGGCGGTCGGCACCGTGGTCGGTGGGGGGCTCGGGGGCGCTGCGCCGACCCCGGTCGTCGTACGAACCGACGACCGGATTGCGCGGCGAGGTGTCGGCCGGATTCTCCGGGTTGTTGACCAGCGGCCAGTTCGAGCGGGATCCCGGGGGAGCGTTCTTCTCCTGCTCCGGGCGGGGAGCCGGCACCGGGACGCTGAGGTCGGTGGCGCTGAATCCGCCGGCCGGTGCCGGTGGTTCGCCGTTCGTCTTCGGCCGGGGCGGGATGACGGTGCGCTGGCGCTCGGCGCGCGCATTGTTGATCGCCGCCGTGGTGAGGGTCGGCCGGAACGGCTCGCCCGCTTCGGCGGGTGGGATCGAGCCACGCTGCGCCGGTGCGATCGGCGTGATGCCGGGCGGCGGCGGAGGCGGCGCGGAGATCGGCCGGTTGGCCGGACCGTCCACCCGAGAGGGGTGCGACTCGGCCCGTGACGGCGAGGCGGGCGGGCCGGCCACGGCGGCCGGCGTCACCGGCGCGGGTGCGACCGGCGGGGGAGTCACTGGCGCGGGCGCCACCGGCGGGGGGCCGAGCGGACGCGGGGAGGCCGGCTGGGCACTGCCCGGCACCGGCTCCGGCCGGCTACGACGGCCACCGGCCGGCTCAGGCCCGCTGGGGCGCACCGACCGCAGGCCGGTCTGGGTGCCGGGGGTGCTCGCCGACAGCTCGCCGACCTGTTCGCCGCGTCGCGCGGCGGCTCGCCGGCCGGACGCCGGCGTCGGCCCGCCGGTGCGGGCACGCAGGGCACCGACGAGCGCCTCGCAGCCGGCGTCACAGGCCCGGACGGAGGCGACCGCCTGTCGGATGGTCTCCGCGGCGGCTGAGGTGAGGGCCCGGTTGACGGTGGCCCGCCGTGGGGTCTCGGAGATGGCGACGCGCAGCGCGGTGACGGCCTCGTCGATCGCCTCCGCGTCACCTGCCCCTTCGGCGGCGAGTTGAGCGGTGACGGCGTCCGCGGTGACCGCGGCGTCGCGGCCCCGGCCGGCCGCATCGGTAAGCATGCCCGGCTCGGGCAGCGCGTCCAGCACGGCCAGCGGGATCGGCTCGGCCGGGTCGGGGTAGGCGCGCAACGCGGCCGGGTAGAGCTCGCGGAGCACCTCGCGCAGCGCGGCCGCGGCGGAGTGCCGACCGCTGGCCAGCGCGGCGTGTGCGGCGAGGATTTGCTTGTACCCGGCGAGGTCACGAGGGGCCGGCAGGGTCACCGCTGACAGTGCCCCGGCCTGCAACGCACGGGCGAGTCCGACGGCGCGCCGGACGGCCGGCGGCGACTGCATTTCCTCCAGCGAGTCGTCGTCGGCGAACCGCTCGGCGAAGTCGTCGACCGAGTCGTCGTCGGCGATCGCCAACGGGCGACCGGCGGCGCTGAGCAGAGAGGTGATGGTGTGGTCGTCGCTGTCGGCGGCTATCGCCGCACCGCTCGGCCCGCCTGAGCGTTCCACGAGCAGCGTGACCAGCCGGGCGTAGCCCGTCGGGTCGTCGCCGATCTCGCAGACATGCAGCAGACGGCCTGCGTCGTCGACCACAGCGGACGTCAGCGCCGATCCGGTCGAGACCGGTCGGTCGGCCGGGTCCACCGAGGTCAGACCGCAGTACACGCGCACGAGCGCCACGGCGTCGTCCTCCTCCCGGGACACAAGGCTTTCTCTGCCAGAGACTGATGCTCCCTGGTGCGGGTCAGTCGCGCCAGTCCACGACCGCAGAGATCTTCCCGACAATGGTCCGCCAACCCAGACTTGCGGTTTGTGCCCCGATTTTCTTCAGCCTACGCCGTCCCATGAAGCCGCCGATGCCGCCGCCGACCGACGCCCGTAGTGCCTCGTCCAGGTCGTCGAGACTGGAGCCGGCGGAGAGCATGTCCAGCACCGCGGGCAGCCGCAGGGCGTACGCCAGGTCGCGGGCGACCTCGCCGGCCTCGATGAGCAGCGTCGGGTCCCAGGTGTCGTGCCCGCCGCGGAGGTTCTCCACGACGAGGTCGAGTTCGTAGACGTCATCGTCCAGCGGTGCGATGTCAGCCGGTTCCACCCGTTCGGACAGTTCACCCCAACTGTCCAGCTGAGACAGATCGTTGGGTGCGCCGGAACGGACGAAACTGACAAGTGACTCGGGCGTCTTGAACAGCAGCAGCCGGCCCTTGTGGGTCAGGAAGACCGGCACTTCCTCGTCACCAGCCTGATCGGCGGTGATCTCCTCGGCGTCCTCCTTCCCGTCTTCGGTGGCGTCGTCGCCGCGCTGCGCCCGCTTCTCCTCGTCCTCGCTCTCGGCGAACTCCCGGGCGACCTCCTCGTCGAGGATGACGACGTCACCCTCCTCCTCGTCGTCGCCCTCGGCCGGGCCGACCTGCCGGCGGGCGAGGAAGGGATCGTCGGCGTCGCGCTCGGCCACGTCGGTCGGGGTCAGCTCGCTGGCCGGCCGGTACGCGCGCAGGGTGAAGCCGGTGCCGGCCGGCAGGGCGATCTCCACCGGATCGATCCGCAGCTCGTCCCAGAGTGCGCGGTCCGCGGTCTCCGCCGCGGCTACGTCGGGCGCGGAGTCGGCCGGTTCGATGACGTCCGGCTCGCTGGTGCCGGTCGTGTCATCGAGCTCGGGCTCGTCGGCGTCCGGCCGTTGGGGCGACTGGCGTGCCACGGTGACCTCCGTGTGCGTCGGGCTACCACCCCCGGCGCTGATGCCGGTGAGTGACTCTGGGCACATACCCTAGTTGGCTGCGCTCGGTAACCGCTGGCCGCACCCCGGTGGCTCACCACGCGGATAACAAGTAGCGTGTCTACGTATGAACGCCCAGGCGCTGCACGGACACCTCGACGCCCTGCTCCTGGCCGTGCTGGAGCGGGGGGCTCTGCACGGCTACGCCATCATCGAGGCCCTGCGGGCGCGCAGTGACGGTCGCCTCGACCTGCCCACCGGCTCCGTGTACCCGGCACTGCGACGGCTGGAGCGGGCCGGCCACGTGGCCAGCGCGTGGAGCACCGTCAACGGGCGGGAACGGCGGACCTACGAGCTGACCGACACCGGCCGGCGGGCACTGGCCGACCAGCGGACGGGGTGGCGCGAGTTCAGTTCGACAGTCGGCCGCTTCCTGGACCCGGGCACCACACCCGTCACGGCGGGCTGAACGTCAGCGGGTGGCCAGCAGCCAGGTCCGGGCGGCGCTGCCCAGCCACACGTGGGCGGCGGCGCCGACGACCATTCCGATGATCATCGGTGGCCAGGTCAGGGCCGCGTCCCACAGCAGGATCGACCAGGCGAACAGCCCGGCCCCGGCCACCGCGCCCAGCAGGGCGGTGCCGGTCAGCGCGACACCGGCGCTGCGCGCCAGCGCGGTCAGTACGGGACGCGCCGAGCGGGCGGTGGCCGCGACCAGCACGAGCCCGGCCAGACCGAGCAGGAACGCCCCTGCCCAGATCCACTCCACCGACTGCGACAACAGCAGGTAACCGGAGGGTGGTCGCGGTCCGCCGCTCCAGCTCGATCCGTGCCAGGTCAGATCACCGGCGATCGAGGCGGTCGCGGCAAAGGCGACCACTCGCAGGGACAACCCGCGCAGCGCGGCCACCGCGAGCTCGGCCTGGTAGGCCGGGGCCAGCTGATCCGGCGTACCGAAATCGGCGACCGCCTGGCGCGACGCCTCAGCCGCCGACAGGCCGCTGTCCCGGTACGCCTCGACGGCGTCGAGCAGCCCGTGCCGGGCCTCGGTCATCAGATCGGTCCGCAGCCGACGTGGCCCACGGAGCCGACCGGCGAGCTGCCGCAGGTGTTCCTCGACCAACACGTCATCCCTGACCGGCATGGCCCCAACCCTGCCATGCCAGCTGGTGTCCCGGCCTCGGGGACATCCCGGAGGCGGCCCCGACGGATCAGCCCGACAGCGCGAGGTAGCCGTGCTCGGCGGCCTGCTGCAACACCCACTGTTCCCGGTACCAGCCGGGCGTCGTCACGAGCGCCGCGTGTCGACCCCGCTGCACGACCCGGCCGGCGTCCAGCACCACGATCTCGTCGAGTTCGGCGAGGCCGCTGAGCCGGTGGGTGATCAGCAGCACCGAGTGCCCGGCGGAGGTCGCGGCCAACGTGCCGGCCAGCACCTGGTCGGCGGCGACCGGGTCGAGGCCCTCCGTGGGCTCGTCGAGCACCAGTAACCCGGGCGCGGCGAGCAGAGCGCGGGCCAGCGCGAGCCGCTGCCGTTGCCCCCCGGAGAGCTGTCCACCCTCCTCGCCGACCACCGTGTCCCAGCCGTCCGGCTGGGCCCGGACCCAGTCCGCCAGCCCGGCGGCGGTGGCGGCGGTGAGCAGCGCGTCCTCGTCCGCATCCGGCCGACCGAGCAGCATGTTGTCCCGGACGGTGGCGTGGAAGACGTACGCCTCGGCGAGCAACCCGCCGACCAGGCGAGGCAACTGCTCAGACGGGTACGACGACACGTCCCGCCCGTCCAGGGTGACCCGGCCGGCGGTGGGGGACACCGCAGCGGTCAGGACGGCGGCCAGGGTGCTCTTGCCCGCGCCGCTCGGACCGACGACCGCGACCCGGCGTCCGGGCGGCAGCTCGAGGTCGAAGCCGTCGAGCGCGGCGGGAGCACCGATCCGGTACCGAACCGTCACCCCTTCGAACCGGACCGCCGGTGCCGACTCGACCGCCCGCCCGGCGTCGCGCAAGCTCGCGGCATCGGCCGCACCCCGGTCAGTCGAGGTCCGGGCGGTCCCGGAGTCAGCGTCGCCGGGTGCCAGGAGCTGGGCGACCCGGGCCAGGCCGGACCGCAGCCCGGTCCATTGACGGGCCGCGCCGACCAGCGCGAGGGCGATCTCCACGGCGGCCAGGGTGCCGACGGCCAGGACGCCGACCAGCACCCCGTCCACGCCGGTGCCGAGGGCCACGTACACCACCGCCCCGGCGGTGAGACCGGCCACCAGCACCCCGGCCGCGTCGACGGCGAAGCCGAGCGCGGCGAGTCGCCGCTCCAGCCGGGCCAGCCGGCGGGCCCGCCGCCCGGCTGCCGCCAGCGCGTCCGAGGTCGCCCCGAACGCCGCCAGGTCGGCGGCGCCATGGGTGAGATCGACCGCGTCGGTGGCGAGCGCACCGCGCAGTGGCGCCACCTCCGCACCGGCCCGTCGGGTCAGCGCGGTCGCCAGCGCCGGTAGGGCGACGGCGGCCACCAGCAACCCGGCGGCGAGCGCGAGCGCGGCCGGCAGCGACACCAGCGCGGTCAACCCGACGGCCAGGACGCTCACCAGCCCGGCCGCGGCGGCCGGCACGACCACCCGCAGCAGCAGGTCCTGGACCGCCTCCACGTCGGAGACCAGCCGGCTCAGCGCGTCCCCACTGCGTGGCGGACTGCCCCGCCGGGACGCCAGGGTGTCGAAGACCCGGGCCCGAACGTCGGTGACCAGGCGCAGCACCGCGTCGTGCCCGGCCAGACGTTCGGTGTAACGCAGCACGCCGCGGCTCACCGCCAGCGCCCGTACCGCCACGATCGCCACGGTGAGCCGGTCCAGTGGGGGCTGACCGGCGGCGGTCATCAACAGCCAGGTCGCGGTCGCCATCAGGGCCAGCCCGGCGAACTCGGTGGCCGCGGCGAGCAGCCCCGCACCGATCAGGCGCCTCAGGTACGGCCGGGCCAGTCGCAGCACGATCCGTTCGGGCGAAAGTCCGCTGCTCATCGCCGCACTGGACCGGCTGATTCGCTCGCTGCGCTCGCTCATCGCGCCACCTCGCTTCGCTCGGCGTCACGATGAGCCACCACCGCACTGAGCCGGCAGATTCGCTCGCTGCGCTCGCTCATGGGCGGCGTTCCCCGGCCGGTACCGGCGTCAGTTCGGTGACCCGCCCGTCCTCGACCCGCAGGATGCGGTCGACGTCGGTCAGCAGCGCGGGCCGGTGGGCCACCAGCAGCGCGGTGCGGCCGGCGACCAGCTGGCGGGTGGCCGACAGCACCACCGCCTCGGCGGCGGCGTCGAGGCGCGCGGTGGGCTCGTCGAGGAGCACCACCGGTGCGTCCCGCAGGAACGCCCGGGCCAGCGCCACCCGTTGCCGCTGACCGCTGGACAGGCCGTGCCCCCGCTCGCCGAGCAGGGTGTCCAGCCCGTCGGGCAGGGCGGCGACCACCTCGTCCAGCGCGGCGGCGTGGACCGCGGCGGCGAGGGCGGTAGGCGCGGCGTCGGGGGTGCCGAGCCGGATGTTGTCGGCCAGCGACGCGGCGAACAGGTGGGCCCGCTGCGGCACCCACGCCACCTGCCGCCGCCAGCCGTCGAGGTCGATGTCGGTCAGATCGACCCCGCCGACGGTGACCCGGCCGCCGGTCGGACGGACGAAGCCGAGCAGCAGGTTGAGCAGGGTGCTCTTGCCGGCGCCGCTCGGACCGATGATCGCGATGCGCTCGCCGGGCCGGATGGTAAGCGTCACGTCGCGCAGCGCCGTGGTGCGCTCGTACGCCACCGTCACCGATTCGAAGCGGATCTCGGCGGGGCCGTCCGGTTGTGCGCTCGCTCGACCAGCCGGCGCCGGCGGTGCCGAGCCGGAGAGGGTGAGCGCCTCGTCCAGCGCGGTGAGCCCTTCCATGCTGGCGTGGAAGCGGCTGCCGGCCGCCCGCAGCGGCAGGTACGCCTCCGGGGTCAGCAGCAGCACCAGCAGCGCGGTCTGGAGGGCCAGCCCGCCGCCGAGCAGCCGGATGCCGACCGGTACGGCGACCAGCGCCACCGACAGGGTGGCGACGAGTTCGAGCACCAGCGCGGAGAGGAAGGCGATCCGCAGCGTCTTCATGGAGGCGATCCGGTGGCCGTCGGCCATCCGCCGTACCGCGTCGGTCTGTGCCCGGGCCCGACCGAACGCGCGCAGTGTGGGTAGCCCGGCCACCATGTCCAGGAAGTGCCCGCCGAGCAGGGAAAGCCGCCGCCACTGGCGCTCGGTGGCGGCCTGGGCCTGCCAGCCGAGCAGCGCCCCGAAGATCGGAATGAGCGGCAGCGTCAGCGCAATGATCACCGCCGAACTCCAGTCGGCGAAGAGGACTCGGCCCAGCACCGCGACCGGCACGGTCACGCTCAGCACGAGTTGTGGCAGGTAGCCGGTGAAGTAGGCGTCGAGTGCGTCCAGACCCCGACCGGCCAGCGTGGCCAACTGCCCGGCTCGCTGTCCGGCCACCCAGCCGGGTCCGTGCTGGGCGACGGCACCCAGCAGGTCGGCGCGCAGCGCCGCCTTGACCGTGGCGGCCACCCGCGCGGACACCGCGCCCTGCGCCCAGACCACCAGCGAGCGGGCCGCGACCGCGGCCAGCAACCCGACCAGCGCGGCGCGGTCCAGTTGCCCGGTGAAGGCCGTGGCCAGCAGCACGGCCAGGGCGGTCGCCTGCGCCACGACCAGACCGGCGGCGAGCACGCCGAGCAGCGCGAGCAGGCCGAGGTCGCGTCGGGCAGCGGGAACCCGGCGCAGCAGCCGCGGGTCGAAGGGGCGGCGGTTCACCAGTACACCGGTGCCCTGCCGTCGGTTCGTCCTCGAAAAATCCACCAGCACATCGCCTGGAAGCCTAGTAGGGCCGGCAGCAGCGGTACCGCCAGCCAGCCCAGCAGCCGCAGGGTCGGCCCGCTGGCGGCCGCGTCGGTCACCGTCAGTGATGCATTCGGTTCCACGGTCGACACCAGCACGTACGGCCAGAGCGTCACCCCGACCAGCAGCACCGGCAGCGCGAGCGCCGTCGCGGTGGCGGCGAAGGCCACGCCGGGCCGTCGCCGCCCGAGCGCTACCCGCGCCGCCAGCAGGGCCGCCACCAGCAACACCGCCAGCAGTACGCCGACCGCAGGGCGCTGCGCCGCGGCGCGTACCCGGTCGGAGAACAGCGCGACGACGGTGGCCGCGCCGACCGCGACGATCGCGGTGAGGAGCAGCCGGCGCGCCAGCGGACGGAGCCGGTCACTTTCTACGGTAGGTAGCCGGAGGGTGAGGAAGGTCGCACCGTGCGCCACGACCAGAGTCAGCACGGCCAGCCCGGTGGCGGCGGCGAACGGGGTGAACAGGTGCGTCACCCCGGCCACGTGTCCGTCGGCCCGCAGCGGTACCCCCTGGAGCAGTCCGGCGAGCACCACTCCCCAACCGAGCGCGGCGAGCAGGCTGCCGACCACGATCACCCGCTCCCAGGCGGTGCGGGCCCGTCCGCCGCCCGGCCGGCTGCGCAGCTGCACCCCGGCGGTCACCAGGATCACCCCGGCGAGCGCGGCGGCCACCGCCGGATAGCTGCCGGCGAGCAGTTCGCCCTCCAGTAGGGGGAACGCGCCGAACAGGATGCCGACGGCGGCCACCAGCCACACCTCGTTGCCGAGGAAGAACGGCCCGACCGCGTTGAGGGCGGCGCGTCGACGTGGCGCGTCGGCTCCGCGGGCGAGCAGCAGACCGACGCCGTAGTCGTAGCCGCCGAGCACCAGATAGCCGGCGAAGAAGAGGCCGAGCAGGGCGTACCAGGCGAGTTCCATCTCCGGCTCCTCAGGCGAACGCGGGTTCGGGGCGGGGGTCGTCGGCCGGCGGTTGGGCCGGCGGGCGGCCGAGAGCGGGGTCGCCGGCACCCCGAGCGGCGTGCCGGGCGAGCAGCGTCCAGTTGGTGACGGCGAGCGTGCCGAGCAGCAGGGTGAAGCCGATCAGCGAGGTCGCCATCAACCACGGACTGATCGGCGAGACCGCCTGGTCGACCGGCAGCAGCCCGTACGCCACCCAGGGATGACGGCCGACCTCGCGGGCGATCCAGCCGAGGATCAGCGCCACGAACGGCAGGGGCAGGGTGAACATGATCAGCCAGAGCGGGAACCGGAGGCGGATGATCCAGTCCCGCCAGAGCAGCGGGACGAGCAGCCAGAGCAGGCCGAGGGCGAATCCGATGAGGATCATGAAGCCGAGCCCGACGTTGGCCAGCGTGGGAGGCAGGTAGTCGCCGGGGCCGAATCTGGTGGTCCAGTCGGCGATCAGCGCGTCGGCTTCGGGGTTGCTCCCGAACTTGGTGGGTTGTACGCCGCCCACCGGCCCGAACTGGGTGAAGCCGAACCCCTGCACGAGGGTGATCGACAGTGCGGCGGTGACCAGCCCGATCCGCAGCGAGGTGCGGAACAGCGCATGGTCGGTGGTGCGCCGATTGAGGTGCCAGGCGCTGACCGCCGCCATCAGCAGGCCGCCGGTGAGCAGCGCCGCCGACACCACGTGCCCGAGCGCCATCCACAGGGTCGGGTTGGTCAGCAGTGCCGCGAAGTCGGTCAGGTGGGCGACGCCGTCGCGTACCTCGTAGCCGACCGGATTCTGCAACCAGGAGTTGGCCACCATGATCCAGAAGGCCGAGGCGTACGCGGTGATCGCGACCCCGTAGAGCAGTGCGAGGTGCGCGCCGCGACGTAGCCGGTGCCAGCCGAAGATCCACATGCCGAGGAAGGTCGACTCCAGGAAGAAGGCGACCAGGGTCTCGATCGCCAGCGGCGCGCCGAAGACGTTGCCGACGTAGCGCGACAGCCCGCTCCAGTTCAGCCCGAACTGGAACTCCATCACGATGCCGGTGGCGATGCCGAGCACGTAGTTGATCACGTAGAGCTGACCCCAGAACCGGGTCAGCCGCTCCCAGCGATGGTTGCCGGTCACCACCCAGGCGGTCTGCATCCCGACCAGCAGGGTGACCAGGCCGAGCGTGACAGCCACGAAGAGGAAGTGGATCGAGGCGGTCGTGGCGAATTGCAGGCGGGCGAGGAGCAGGGTGTCCATGTCGGCTCTCCCGGGACGGGGGTCGATGCGGATAGGGAGCCTACACGTAGAGACGCTACATATAGGTCCGCGGTGCGAGCCGGGCCGGCATGATCAGGGTTAATTCAGGGGCCGTCAGCTGAGGAAGAGCGAGACCGGCAGGGCGGCCACGGTCGCGGTCACGGACAGCGCCGTGGCACCGAGCAGCCGGGGCGGGCGTGTGGTGACCAGCAGCCGCTGCACCCGTACGTCCAGATCCCGGTCGCCCATGCCGAGCGCGCCGGCCGGTGTGATCCGATTCCCGGCGGCGGCGAACCGGCGCAGCGCGCCGGCCAGCGAAGCCTCGGCGTGCAACTCGCGGGCCTTGTCGTCGGCGCGCATCTCGACCAGCAGCGAAACCCGCTCGTGTGCCTCGCGAACCCAACGGAACCAGGGCAGTGCCCGGCAGAGCGCGGTGAACGGCAGCAGCACCAGGTCGTGTCGCTCCTGGGCGTGCGCCCGTTCGTGGGTCAGCACCGCCTCCAGCTCAGCCCGGTCGAGCAGGCTGAGCGTGCCGGCGCTGACCACCACCCGGGGCCGCACCCCCGGCAGGCAGTACGCCGCCGCACCCGGATGGTCGAGCACCAGCGCGCCGGGCACGGTCGGATCCCGTCGGGCGACCAGGGTGAGCAGGTCCCGGTGCCGGCGCTGGGCGCGTACCGCGCCGTGGATGCTGCGTACCGTCGTGGTCAGCAGCACCGCCCCGATGCCGAGACCGACGCCGACCAACCCCAGGTGCACGGCACCGAGGCCGGCCGGCAGGGTGCCGTGCCAAAGGTCGTCGGCGAGCGCCAGCAGTGCACTGCCGGTGC
The DNA here is from genome assembly GCF_042898635.1 of Micromonospora sp. NPDC000442. NCBI lineage: Bacteria > Bacillati > Actinomycetota > Actinomycetes > Micromonosporales > Micromonosporaceae > Micromonospora > Micromonospora sp. NPDC000442. The sequence goes on from NZ_JBIAYZ010000005.1 coordinate 150,433, forward strand.
TCCGCTGGTACGGGGCGAGGCCCAGCGCGATCGGCAGACCCATCGCGGAGAGACCGACCCCCAGGCCGATCGCCTGCCAACACAGGATCGCCACCCGAGGGCTGCGCCACGTCCAGGTGGAGCGGGCCAGCACCTGGGCGATCAGCCAGCACGCCACCATCGAGGCGGCGAAGTGCAGGGTGTGCGCCACGGCGTCGCCCTACCGCTCCGCGGCCTCGTCGGCCAGGCCAGGACGCGACGCCCGGTCGGCCTGCGGCGACTCGACCCGGTCGGTCAGTCCGCGACCCGGGCCGTCCGCCGCCCGTCCAGGTGTGTCGGCTGCCGTCCCGGCCTCCGCCGAGAGCGCGGCGCGCAGCACGTCGGCCTCGGTGCCGGTCACCGAGCGGGCGAACCGGACAAGCGCCGCGTCCCGGCTACCGCCCAGGTCGAGCGCATCGAGCATGAGCTGGGCGATGTACGCCTCACGGCTGGCCGCAGCACGGTAACGCCACGCCCGACCCTCCCGCTCGCGCTGCACCATGCCCTTGCCGGCCAGCCGGTCCAGCACGGTCATCACCGTGGTGTACGCCAACTCCCGCCCGTCCAGAGCCTCGGCCACCTCGCGCACGGTGACACCATCCGACGTGGCGGGAACCGCGTCCCACAGCACGTCCATCACCGCACGCTCAAGATCCCCCAGCCGAGTCACCCCGCAATCCTACCCCCCGTAGTAGACCCACCCCCACACCCCAACCCCCTCGACCCGCCCCGCGCACGCACGCGCCCCGCCCACCACAGCAACTTCGGGGAAACTGCTGCTTCGGCCCCTGCTCGACCCAGCAACTTCCGAGAAGTTGTCCGGATCTTGAGCGAGGGGCCCGGGGCGAGAAGGGCACAGGGAACGGAACGGGTAGCGGGGCGGGAGGGGGGAGGGGGAGCCGGGGGCACACGCTGGGCACCACTCCGCGAGCCGTGACCCACGGACGGCCCGTGCCTACGTCAGGGTTTCCGGGGAGCCCCGCCCGCGCAGGGATCAAGCCTGACCGCCCGGAGCGGGCGGGGCTCCCCGGAAACCCAAGAGCGAAGGCTCCCCGGAAACCCCACAAGCGCAGGCCCCCGGAAACCCGCCCGGCACAGAGCCGCTCAAACTCCCTTGGGGTGCCAGACGGTCTTCGTCTCCAGCAGGGCGGTCATCCGACCGAGCCCGGGATCCGCCGACCAGTCGTGGCCCTGCGGCACCGGGCGGAGCACCCGCTTGAGGTTCTCCGCCGCCTTGACCTCCAGGTCGGCGGCCAGCTCCGGGTCGGTCACGCCGGTCAGGTCGATCGCGTTGACGTCCATGTGCGCGGCCAGCGTGGGTACGGTCTCCGACAGCCGGCCGGTGAGGATGTTGACCACCCCGCCCGGCAGATCGGAGGTGGTCAGCACCTCGGCCAGGGTCACCGCGGCCAGTGGTGCGGTCGGCGAGGCGGCCACCACCACCGTGTTGCCGGTGACGATCGCCGGGGCGATCACGCTGACCAGCCCGAGCAGGGCCGGTGTCTCGGGGGCGACCACCGCCACCACACCCGTCGGCTCGGGCGCCGACAGGTTGAAGTACGGCCCGGCGACCGGGTTCGCGCCGCCGTACACCTGCGGGAGCTTGTCCGACCAGCCGGCGTACCAGACCCAGCGGTCGGTCGCCGTGTCCACCTCGTCGCCCGGCACGCCGAGCGCGACGAACTGCTCGCGTCGGCCTTCCAGCATCTCGGCGACCCGGTAGAGGATCTGACCCCGGTTGTACGCGGTCGCCCCGGCCCAGCCCTTGCCGGCGGCGCGGGCGGCCACCACGGCGTCCCGCGCGTCCTTGCGCGAGGCCAGCGACACGTTGGAGTCCTGCACGAGATACGACCGTCCCGACTCGCTACGCGGGAACTTCCCGCCGATGAAGAGCTTGTACGTCTTGCGTACCGCGACCCGCTCAGACATTGAGGTAAGCCTCCAGCCCGTGCCGGCCGCCCTCGCGACCGTAGCCCGACTCCTTGTATCCGCCGAACGGCGAGGTCGGGTCGAACTTGTTGAACGTGTTGGCCCACACCACGCCGGCACGCAGCCGGTCGGCCGTCCACAGGATCCGGGAGCCCTTCTCGGTCCAGATCCCGGCCGACAACCCGTACGGCGTGTTATTGGCCTTCTCCACGGCCTCGGCCGGGGTGCGGAAGGTCAGTACGGACAGCACCGGGCCGAAGATCTCCTCGCGGGCGATCCGGTGCGCCTGGGTGACCCCGGTGAAGATGGTCGGCGCGAACCAGAAGCCCCGCTCGGGCAGCTCGCACGGCGGCGACCACTGCTGTGCGCCCTCGGCGGCGCCGGCCTCGGTCAGCTCCCGGATGCGGGAGAGCTGGGCGGCGGAGTTGATGGCACCGATGTCGGTGTTCTTGTCCAGCGGGTCACCGAGGCGTAGCCGGGCCATCCGTCGCTTGAGGGACTCCAGTACCTGCTCGGCGACGGACTCCTGGACCAGCAGTCGAGAACCGGCGCAGCAGACGTGCCCCTGGTTGAAGAAGATGCCGTTGACGATGCCCTCGACCGCCTGGTCGACCGGGGCGTCGTCGAAGACGATGTTGGCGGCCTTGCCGCCGAGCTCCAGGGTGAGCTTCTTGCGGCTGCCGGCGACCGCGCGGGCGATGGCCCGGCCGACGTCGGTGGAGCCGGTGAAGGCGACCTTGTCCACGCCGTCATGCTCGACAAGCGCCCGGCCGGTCTCGCCGGCACCGGTGACGATGTTGACCACACCGGCCGGCAGGTCGGCCTGCTGGCAGATCTCGGCGAAGAGCAGCGCGGTCAGCGGGGTGGTCTCGGCCGGCTTCAACACCACCGTGTTGCCGGCGGCCAGCGCCGGGGCGATCTTCCAGGCCAGCATCAGCAGCGGGAAGTTCCACGGGATGACCTGCGCGGCCACGCCGAGTGGCTGCGGGTTGGCACCGAAGCCGGCGTGCGGCAGCTTGTCGGCCCAGCCGGCGTAGTAGAAGAAGTGCGCGGCGACCAGTGGCAGGTCGACGTCGCGGGACTCCTTGATCGGCTTGCCGTTGTCCAGCGACTCCAGCACGGCGAGTTCGCGCGAGCGTTCCTGGATGATCCGGGCGATGCGGAAGAGGTACTTGGCCCGGTCCCGGCCCGGCATCGGACCCCAGACCTTCTCGTACGCCTTGCGGGCCGCCCGGACCGCCCGGTCCACATCCTGCGCGCCGCCCTCGGCGATCTCGGCCAGCACCTCCTCGGAGGCCGGGTTGATCGACTTGAAGCTGCCGCCGTCGGCCGGGTCGACGAACTTTCCGTCGACGAAGAGCCCGTACGAGGGCTTGAGGTCTACCACCGAGCGTGACTCGGGGGCGGGTGCGTATTCGAACATCGCGGTCAGTCCAGGGTGAAGTAGTCGGGGCCGGCGTAGACGCCGGTCGTCAGCTTGGTGCGCTGCATCAGCAGGTCGTTGAGGAGGCTGGACGCGCCGAAGCGGAACCAGTCCGGGTGCAGCCAGTCCGGGCCGACGGTCTCGTTGACCATGACCAGGTACTTGATCGCGTCCTTGGTGGTCTTGATACCGCCGGCCGGCTTCACGCCGACCTGCCGCCCGGTGGCGGCCCGGAAGTCGCGTACCGCCTCCAGCATCACCAGGGTCACCGGCAGCGTGGCGGCGACCGGAACCTTGCCGGTGGAGGTCTTGATGAAGTCACCCCCCGCGAGCATCGCCAGCCAGGAGGCGCGGCGTACGTTGTCGTAGGTGGCCAGTTCGCCGGTCTCCAGGATCACCTTGAGGTGGGCTCGCGGTCGCCCTTGGCGACCGGCATCAGCACTGCCGCAGGCTTCCTTGATTGCGGCGATCTCGTCGTACACCTCGGAGTAGCGGCCGGCCAGGAACGCACCCCGGTTGATCACCATGTCGATCTCGTCGGCCCCCGCCTCGACGGCGGCGCGGGTGTCGGCGAGCTTGATCTCCAGCGGCGCCTGCCCCGACGGAAACGACGTGGCCACGCTGGCCAGGTGCACAGCGCTGTCGCGCAGCACCTCGGCCACGTACGGGACCATCGCGGGGTAGACGCAGACCGCGCCGACGTGCGGGCAGGACGGATCGGCCGGATCGGGCCGCAGCGCCTTCGCGGCGAGTGCCCGTACCTTGCCGGGGGTGTCCGCGCCTTCCAGCGTGGTCAGGTCGACCATCCGGATCGCGAGGTCGATCGCCTCGGCCTTGGCGGTGGTCTTGATGGATCGGGTGCCGAGTTGGGCTGCCCGCTGCTCCGCGCCGACCTGGTCCACGCCCGGTAGGCCGTGCAGGAAGGTCCGCAGAGCGGTCTCGGATCGTCCCAGCTCGGAGAGGTCCGAGCGGGCCGACGTCGCTGTCGCCGTCATGTCTCGAAGTCTACGCAGGTTGACGCCGAGTGATCTTGGTCACCGCGTTCGCCGGAGCGGAGCGCTCACGGGTGAGCGAGGTCGCTGGTCGTGGCCGGGACCCACGGGCCGATATCCGGGGCGGGTAGGTTGAGCGATCGTGGACGTACTCGTCATTGACCACCCGCTCGCCCAGTCCAGGCTGACCGCCATGCGGGACGAGCGCACCGATTCCTCCTCGTTCCGGGCGGCGCTGCACGAACTCACCACCATGCTGGTGTACGAGGCCGCGCGCTCCTTTCCCGTGGAGACGTACCCGGTGCAGACGCCGGTGACCGCCACCGAGGGCACCCGGCTGGCGAACCCGCCGCTGCTGGTGCCGGTGCTGCGGGCGGGCCTCGGCATGGCCGACGCCGCGCTGGGGCTGCTGCCCGAATCCTCGATGGGCTTCGTCGGTCTGGCCCGCGACGAGGAGACCTTCGAGCCGCGCGCCTACATGGAGTCCCTGCCCCGGGACCTCGCCGGTCTGCCGGTGCTGGTCCTCGACCCGATGCTGGCCACCGGCGGCTCACTGGAGCACTGCTGTCGACTGCTGGCCGAGCGCGGCTGCACCGACATCACCGTGCTCTGTGTGCTCGCCGCGCCGGCCGGCATCCAGCGGCTGGAGCGTTCCGGGCTGCCGCTGCGCCTGGTCACCGCCGCCATCGACGACGGCCTCAACGACAGCATGTTCATCGTGCCGGGACTCGGCGACGCCGGTGACCGGCAGTTCGGCGGCATGCCCCGCTTCTGAGCGGACGACGGCCGCTGACCCGGCGGCGGTTTGTGCTGCGGGCGGTGGCGTTCAGCGGCTAGCGTCTCGGGCCATGACTGGTGTGCCGCTCGCCGAGGAACTGCTCCTGCTCGCGTACGACGACGAAACGGGTAAGGCGACCCTGCCGCGGATCAGCCTCGACCTGGGCATGGCCGCCGCCGTCCTCATCGAGCTGGCCCTGGCCGGGCGGATCGCGTACACCGACGGGGCCCTGACCGCGGTGGACCCGACGCCGACCGGCGAACCGGTCACCGACGCGGTGCTGGCCAAGATCGCGGCTGACACGCCCCGCAGTCCCTCCTCCTGGGTGCAACGGTTGCGGCACGGTCTGCGCGACCGGATCCTCGGCGACCTCTGCGAGCAAGGCGTCGTCCGGGACGTCGACGAGACCGAACTCGGCTTCATCCACGTGCACCGTTACCCGGTGGTGGACCCGTCGGTGGAGGAGGAGACCCGGCAGCGGCTCGCGGTGGTGCTCACCGGTGCCGCGCCGGACGAGCGGACCGCCGCACTCGCGACCCTGGTCGCCGTGCTGCGGATGGAATCCGCCCTCGGTGTCACCGGCGAGGACGCCGACGCCGCCCGCCGCCGGCTGGAGGAGATCGCCAGCGGTGCCGGCTTCTCCGGTGAGGTCAGCCTGGAGGACTCGGTGATCCGCCCCTCGGTCGCCCTCGTGGTGGCCGCCCTAGGCCGCGCCGTAGAGCACGCCCTAGGCCCCCGCCGCTAACCCGCCCACCCACCTTGCCCCGTTGATCATGAGGTTGTTGTCGGCGACCCGGCGTGTCCCGGACAACAACTTCATGATCAACCGGGAGGGGCGGGGTGGTGGATGCCGAGGGCGTCCGCCATCTCGGTGCGGAGGGCGGTGACGGCGGCGGTTGCGCGGGTGCGGGCCGCGGCGACGTCGCCGTCGGCGACCGGTTCCACCACTTCTAGGTACGCCTTGAGCTTCGGTTCGGTGCCGGAGGGTCGGATCACCACCCGGGCCGCTGCGGTACGCAGGATCACCACGTCAGCGTCGGGGAGCAGGTCCTGTGCCTCGGTGACCGGCTGGCCGAGCAGGGTGGTCGGGGTGGCGGCGCGGATCCGGGCCATCGCGTCGGCGATCAGGGGCAGGTCGTCGACGCGTACCGAGAGCTGGTCGGTCTGGTGCACGCCGAACTCGGCGGCCAACTCGTCGAGCCGGTCGGTGAGCGTGCGGCCCTGCGCCTTCAGACCGGCGGCCAGCTCGGCCACGGTCAGCGCGGCGGTGATGCCGTCCTTGTCGCGTACGTGCTCCGGGGCGACGCAGTAGCCGAGCGCCTCCTCGTAACCGAACACCAGTGGCTCGCTACCGTCACCGGCCCGGACGATCCACTTGAATCCGGTGAGCGTCTCACCGTACGGCAGTCCGCGCGCGGCGCACATCGTCCGCAGCAGCGACGACGAGACGATGGTGGTGGCGTACAGGCCGGTGACCCCGCGTCGCATCAGGTGATCGGCGAGCAGCACACCCACCTCGTCCCCGCGCAGCATCCGCCAACCCGAACCCTCGCGGACCGCGACGGCGCAGCGGTCGGCGTCGGGATCGTTGGCGATGGCCAGGTCGGCGTCGATGCGCTCGGCGAGCGCGACCAACCGGTCCACCGCGCCCGGCTCCTCCGGGTTGGGGAAGCTGACGGTTGGGAAATCCGGGTCCGGCTCGGCCTGGTCGGGCACCACGCCGGGCGTCGGGAAACCGGCGGCGGCGAACGCGGCCGTGAGCACCGTCGCCCCGACACCGTGCAGCGGGGTGTACGCCACGGTCAGCTCCCGGGGGCCGCCGGGGGAGACGACACCGACCGCCCGCGCCACGTACGCGGCGACCAGGTCGTCGCCGAGCACCTGGCCGGCGGGGCCGAGCGCCACCTGGGCCAGCGGACCGACCGCGCGGATCGCTGCCTCAATGCCGGCGTCGGCCGGCGGCACGATCTGCGCCCCGGCGCCCAGCTTCCCGCCCAGCCCGGCACCGAGGTACACCTTGTAGCCGTTGTCCTGCGGCGGGTTGTGGCTGGCGGTCACCATCACCCCGGCCACCGCCGACAGGTGCCGTACCGCGTACGCGAGCACCGGGGTGGGCAGTGGGCGGGGCAGCAGCAGCGCTGGTCGGCCCGCTCCCGTGGCAACCTGGGCGGTGCGCTCGGCGAACTCGCGGGAGCCGCGCCGGGCGTCGTACCCGATCACTAGCGGACCGGTGCCGCCCTGGGCGGCGAGCCAGGCGACCAGCCCGGCGGCGGCCTGGGTGACCACCGCGAGGTTCATCCCGTTGGGGCCGGCACGCAGCGGCCCGCGCAGCCCGGCCGTGCCGAAGGTCAGCGGCCCGGCGAACCGGTCGGCCAGTTCCGGCCCGCTGCCCGGCAGTTGGTCGAGCACCGCCCGCAGCTCCGCCCGACCGGCCGGGTCCGGGTCGTCGGCGAGCCAGCGTTCGGCCCGCTCGCGGATGGTGTCGAGGTCAGTGGTCTCCGCCGCCATGGCCTCTTGATAGCACGGCGCGGATCTCCACGGGCGGGTGCCCTGGTTCAGCCGGCCGCCGTGAGCTGGAACGACTTGAGCATCTCCGCGTAGATCGGCTTGCTCTCCTCGAAGCGGGCATCGGTCGAGGTGAGGTAGAACGAGTAGAGCCGGCCGTCGTGGGCGACACCGTGCCAGATGCCGTGCCGCATCTCGTCGCCCTCGCCGCAGGTGTACTCGAACTCGGCCGAGGGCTTACCGGCCAGCTCCTTCTCCGCCATGGCGACCTGCGTGTACGGCTTGGAGCAGGAGGCCGAGCGGGTCTTCAGGCCGTTCTCGGCGACCTGCGCCCACCGGGTCGAGGTGCCGCTCCACTTCTCGTTGAGGATGCGCACCCGACGGCCGCTGTCCTCCGGGTCGGTGTAGTCGATGTAGACCCCACCGGCCGGCGCGGCCCGTTTCCAGCCCTTGGGCACCAGCATCTGCACCCCGCGCGCCGAGTGCTCCTGCATCTCGATGCCGGGTCCCTCGTCCGCCGAGCTGGACGGCTCGGCGACCGGGGTGGTGGGCGTCTCGTCGCCGCCGCTGGCGAAGGCCACGATGCCGATCAGCAGCAGCACCGCCAGACCGCCGGCCGCCGCCAGTTGCATCTTGCGCGGCCAACCCTTCACGGTGTCGACCACCCGGGTGCTGGCGGCCTTCGCCCGGTCGACCGGGCTGCTGCCGCCGCCGGGAGCGGGGGCCGGCGTGCCGTACGGCTGACTGGGCGCGGCCGGCCACTGGGCACCGCCGTAGCCGCCGACCCGCTGGGTCGCCTCGGGCTGGGTGCCGTAGCCGCCGAGCTGCTGGGTGGCGTCGGGCCCGGCGCTGTAGCCGCCGACTCGCTGGGTCGCGTCGGGCTGGCCGCCGTAGCCGAAGGCCTCCGGCCCGACCCGCTGGGTGGTGTCCGCGCCGATCCGCTGGGTCGCGTCGGCACCGCCGTAGGTGCGGCCGGCGGGCGGGGACATCGCGGCGCCCCTCCGCCCGGGACGGGCCAGGGCGTCGGCGCTGGTGTCCTCCATCGCGGCGCCGGCTGCGGCAGCCTGGCCGGGGCGCTCGCCCCGGCGCAGCGCGGCCAGCCGGTCGGTCAACGACTCGCCGGGGCCCAGCATCGCCCGGCCGCCGATCTGCCCGGACGGGGCCGGCTTGGCCGGGGCCGCCGGCGCGGTGATCGGCGCGGGCAGCGGCACCGGCATCACGGAGTACTGGTCGGTCATCGAGTTGACCCCGGCGGCGCTGCTGCTCAGCGGGCCGGCCAACAGCTCGCGCAGCATGGCGCGGGCGGTGTGCACGTCGAGCCGGCGGGCCGGGTCCTTCTCCAGCAGACCCATCAGCACCCGGGTCAGCGGGCCGCTGCGCTGGGGCGGGGCAGGCGGATCCTCGACCACGGCGTGCATGGTCTCGATCGGGTCGCCCCGGTCGAAGGGCGGTCGGCCCTCCACGGCCGTGTACAGCGTCACGCCGAGGGAGAACAGGTCGCTGGGCGGGCCGAACTCCTGCCCCATGGCCCGCTCGGGCGAGATGAAGTGCGGTGAGCCCAGCACCATCCCCGGGGTGGTGAGCTGCACGTCGGTGGGCATCCGGGCGACACCGAAGTCGGTAAGCACGCAGCGGCCGTCCGAGCAGATCAGCACGTTGGCGGGCTTGACGTCGCGGTGCAGCACGCCGATCGCGTGTGCCACCTCGAGCGCGCCGAGCAGCGCGATGCCGATCTTGGCGACCACGCGCTGGGCGATCGGCCCGTCCTCGATCACCATGTCGGCGAGGCTGCGGGCGTCCAGCAGCTCCATCACGATCCAGGGCCGGCCGGCCTCGGTGACCACGTCGTACACCTGCACCACCGCCGGGTGGGCGATGGCGGCGGCGGCGCGGGCCTCGCGCAGGGTGCGTTCGTACATCGCGTCGCGGTCGCTCGGTGCCAGGCCGGGCGGGAGGACGACCTCCTTAACCGCCACGTCACGGCGCAGAAGTGTGTCTGTGGCCCGCCAGACCGTACCCATGCCGCCGTTGCCCACCGCCGAGCGCAGCGAGTACCGGTCACCGATGACGGTGCCGGGTGTCGCGCGTCCGTTGGTGGGAGTGCTGACTGGTCCGCCGCTCCACGTCGGGATCTGAGTCACAGAAAAGCCACCGGGGGAAGTCGAGAGGGCTGGGACACAACCCCCCTATCTTGCTGGTTCAGACGCCCGATGCGAAAGCCGGCGCGGCGGACGTTTCCAGTACTCGACGGTACGTGTGCAGGCACTCACCTCTTGTCGCGTCCTGTTGCGGCGGGCGACGCGGTGTGCGGTATCCCTCACCCGCCAGCCGTTCCACCCGTCCTACCATCCGGTGATGAGCGAACGGCGGTCAAGCGAGTCCGGTTTCCCGATCAAGGGCGTCTACACGGCCGGCGATCTTCCCGGCGACCTGGACTCCCGCCTCGGCGCGCCCGGCGAGTTCCCGTACACCCGTGGGGTCTACCCCACCATGTACACCTCCCGTCCGTGGACCATGCGCCAGTACGCCGGCTTCGGTACCGCCACCGAGTCCAACGCGCGTTACCACCAGTTGTTGCGGGCCGGCACGATGGGCCTGTCCGTCGCCTTCGACCTGCCCACCCAGATGGGGTACGACTCCGACGACCCGATCGCGCACGGCGAGGTGGGCAAGGTCGGTGTGGCCATCGACTCCATCGAGGACATGCGACTGCTGTTCGACGGCATCCCGCTGGACAAGGTCTCCACCTCGATGACGATCAACGCGCCCGGCTCGGTGCTGTTGCTGCTCTACCAACTCGTCGCCGAGGAGAACGGGGTGCCGGGTTCGGCGCTCAACGGCACCATCCAGAACGACATCCTCAAGGAGTACATCGCCCGGGGGACGTACATCTTCCCGCCGAAGCCCTCGCTGCGGCTGGTCGCCGACACCTTCGGCTACTGCCGGAGCGAGGTGCCCAAGTGGAACACCATCTCCATCTCCGGCTACCACATGGCCGAGGCCGGTGCCTCGCCCGTGCAGGAGATCGCGTTCACGCTTGCCAACGGCGTGGAGTACGTCCGGGCGGCGATCGCCGCCGGGCTGGCCGTGGACGACTTCGCCCCCCGGCTGTCGTTCTTCTTCGTCGCGCGTACCACCCTGCTCGAAGAGGTGGCGAAGTTCCGGGCGGCCCGACGGATCTGGGCCCGCCTGATGCGCGACGAGTTCGGGGCGAAGAACCCGAAGTCGATGATGCTGCGCTTCCACACCCAGACCGCGGGCGTGCAGTTGACCGCCCAGCAGCCCGAGGTGAACCTGGTCCGGGTGGCGGTGCAGGGGCTCGGTGCGGTGCTCGGTGGCACCCAGTCGCTGCACACCAACAGCTTCGACGAGGCGATCGCGTTGCCCACCGAGAAGGCGGCCCGACTGGCGCTGCGCACCCAACAGGTGCTGGCGTACGAGACGGATCTCACCGCCACGGTCGACCCGTTCGCGGGCTCGTACGTGGTGGAGGCGATGACCGCCGAGCTCGAGACGGCGGCGGATGCGCTGATGGCCCGGGTGTTCGAGCACGGGTCGGCGGTGGACGCGATCGAGGTCGGCTTCCAGAAGCGGGAGATCGAGCAGTCCGCGTACCGGATCGCGCAGGAGATCGACTCGGGCGAGCGGGTGGTGGTCGGGCTCAACCGGTTCGCGATCGACGCGGAGGAGCCGTACGAGCCGCTGCGGGTCGATCCGGCGATCGAGGCGGCACAGGCCGAGCGGCTGGCGAAGCTGCGGGCCGAGCGGGACTCCGCCACCGTGGAGCGTGCTCTGGTCGAGTTGCGGGAGACCGCCTCCGGCACCGGCAACGTGCTCTACCCGATGAAGACGGCGCTGCGCGAACGCGCCACCGTCGGTGAGGTGTGCGGGGCGCTCCGCGAGGTCTGGGGCCGCTACCAGCCCACTGACCGGTTCTGACTGCGCCTGGTCGTCGTCGGGCGCACGGCCCGCCGTCGCAGGTACGCACGGCCCGTCGTCGCACAGCGTGTCGAAGCGGCTGTCCCCGGGTACTCCGCTTGCGGTGATCACGCGGACGCACACGGTGTGCGGTCGGAGGGCTGCCGTGCGTGTGAACGTCCACGGGTGATCGTTGCCGCGAGTGGTCGGGTAATTGTCGTACCGTCAGTTCATCGGCGTGACTAATGCGACAATTCGGAACGGCGACGATGGTTTCGAGAAGATTCTCGGCACCCGAGGCACGATTACGCGTTGTAGGAGGTGAGAGGTGGATGATGGCGCACGACCGCGATCTACCTGCTGTCCCGCTCACCTCCGGACGCTCTCAGCAGGGCATACGTGACGCTGCGCGGTCCGATCATCACCGGAACGAGGTTGCGCAGAGTTATCGTCGGGGGTCTACGCTGTCTGCTGTTCCCGATGATCCATCCATTTCTAGTGATCGAAGAGAATTCGACGTGACGAGTGCGTTGACGATGCCGACCGGTCACCAACTGGCGCCGTCCTGGCCGGAGGCGCCGACCGGTTCCCAGCCCCTGCCCTTCGAGTTGGACCACCTGCTCGCCCTCCGGGTACCGGGCCTGATCGCCACGCGCCGTCACATTCACTCGCACCCGGAGCTGTCTGGCGCGGAGTTCGAGACCGCGGCCCTGGTCGCCCGGGAACTCTCCCTGGCCGGGTTGCAGCCGCGACTGCTGCCCAAGGGCAACGGGGTGATCTGCGACATCAACGGCCGCCCGGACGGTCCCGTGATCGCGCTGCGCGCCGACATCGACGCGCTGCCGCTGACCGACGTCAAGGACGTACCGTACCGCTCCACGGTCGACGGGGTCTGCCACGCCTGCGGCCACGACGTGCACACCACGATCATGTTGGGCGTCGGCATGCTGCTCGCGCAGCTGGCCGACCTGGGCGAACTGCCCGGCCGGGTCCGGCTGATCTTCCAGCCCGCCGAGGAGATCCTGCCCTGCGGCTCGCTGGAGGTGATCGAGGCCGGCGGCCTCGACGACGTGGTGCAGATCTTCGCGCTGCACTGCGATCCGAACCTGCCCGTCGGCCAGGTGGGCCTACGGGTCGGCCCGATCACCGCCGCCGCCGACAACGTCACCGTCCGGCTAACCGGCCCGGGTGGCCACACCGCCCGCCCACACCTGACCGTGGACCTGGTGGACGCGCTCGGTCGCCTGATCACCGAGGTTCCGGCCCTGGTCAGCCGCCGGGTGCCGGCGAACAGTGGACTGCTGCTGGTCTTCGGGCACGCCTCCGCGGGCACCCGGTACAACGTCATCCCGTCCGAGGCGTCTGCCTCCGGCACCCTGCGGGTGATGGACCGCGACACCTGGGAACTGGCCCCGAAGATCGTTTCTCAGGTGGTCCGGGACGTCATCGCACCCACCGGGGCCACCGTCGACCTGGAGTACCTGCGTGGTCGCCCACCCGTCTGCAACGACGCGCGGGCCATCGGGGTGCTGAACGCGGCCACCGCCGCCGCGCTCGGCCCGGAGGGCATCGCGGAGACCCCGCAGAGCATGGGCGGCGAGGACTTCTCCTGGTATCTGGAGTACGTCCCCGGCGCCCTGGCCCGCCTCGGGGTCGGCCGCTCCGGGCCGAACGTCGATCTGCACCGGGCATCGTTCGACGTGGACGAACGGGCCATCCCGGTGGGCGTACGACTCATGGTGCAGACCGCGCTCCAGGCACTGGCGGCGGCGCGCTGACACCCGGCGGTGGCGGCGCGCCGACCGGCGTGACCAGGGCCGGCACCGCGGGCCGGTTCCGGCGGCGACGGCGGGCCAGCCACCACAGCGCCCCCAGCGGTACGCCGAAGACCAGCAGCCACGGCAGGACCGCACCCAGCACGGTGAGCAGGATGGTCATCGAGGACAGGAAGACCTGCCAGCCGCCCTTGAACCCCACCAGGAAGCCGATCTGATTCTCCTCCTCGGGGATCGTGACGCCCGGACCCACCAGGGTGACCGTGATGGTGGAGAGCGCGGTGAGGTCGCTCAGCCGCCGCTTCTTCGCCTCCAGTGAGGCGAGGTCGGCCTCCCGCCGGGCCAGTTCGTTCTCGATGCTCACCAGGTCGCTGATCGAGTCGGCCTGGGCGAGCAGCCGCCGGGCACTCTCCACCCGGGCCCGCTGGCTGGCGATCCGGGCGTCGAGGTCGATGGTCTCCTCGGTGACGTCCTGCGTTCCGATCTCCCGGCGCTCCTGCACGCCGAGGCCGGCCAGTTCCTCGACGACCGCGTAGAACCTGTCCGCCGGCACCCGTAGTTCGAGGTCGGCCACCGCATCGGCGTCGGAGCTGCGGCGTTGGTCCCCGCCGACGAATCCGCCGGCCCGGGTGGCCGCTGCGACGGCGTCCCGGGCGGCGATGTCCACATCGTCCACCTGAACCCGGATCGATCCAGTGTAGATGATGGACCGTTGGTCGACCCGGGTGTCCGTCGCCGCGCCGGCGCCGCCCTGGGCATTGCCGGGCGCGGCGGCCTCGCCTGGCGCACCGGCGGCACCCTCCTGGGCCGGCGCGACGGCGTCGGCCGCGGTGCCGGCCGCTCCTGAGTCGTCTCCGCCACCACCACTTCCGCAGCCAGCGAGCATCAGCAGCGCGGCCAGTGTCGCCACCGCCGTGGTCCCGTTACGGCGGGCTCTTCCCATTCTCATCCCCGTTCCCCTTTCTGCTGCCCGAGCGGGCAATGGCTCGGACGCCACACACCACCGCGCGGGTTCCGGCAGACTGCGCTCAGGACGTCACGAATCGATATGGGAGGCATCACGATGCGGCTCACCAAGTACGCCCACTCGTGCCTGCGGGTCGAGCACGACGGGGGAGTGCTGGTCATCGATCCAGGGATGTTCAGTGAGCCGGCGGTGGCGTTGGACGGGGCCGACGCGGTGCTGATCACCCACGAGCACCCGGATCACCTCGACGAGGCGGCGGTGAACCGGCAGTTGGAGCGGCGCCCCTTCGTCATCCACGGCCCGGCGTCGCTGGCCGGCGCGCTCGGTGACGCGGCCGACGTGCTGCGCCCGGTGACCCCGGGGGAGTCGTTCACCGCCGCCGGGATCCCGGTACGCGCCCACGGTGGCCGGCATGCGGTGATCCATCCCGACATTCCCGTGATCGACAACCTCGGCTACCTGCTCAACGACGTGGTCTACCACCCGGGCGACGCCCTGTACGTCCCGGACGACGTCCAGGTCGACACCCTCTTCGCCCCGATACACGCTCCCTGGTCGAAGTTCAGCGAGGTGGTCGACTTCATTCGGGCGGTGGCACCGCGTCGGGTCTTCGCGCTGCACGACGCCCTGCTCAACGACAACGGCTACGCGGTGCTCGACCGGCAGTACACGGCGCTGTCCGGCAGCGAGTACCAGCGGCTGGAGCCGGGCAGCCGGATCGACGGCTGACCCGATGCCCGGCCCCCCACCCGAGCTCGTCGAGCAGCTGTACCGCACGCCGCCGGACCGGTTCGTCGCCGCCCGGGACGACGCCGCCGCGCAGGCCCGCCACGCCGGTGACCCGGGTACCGCCCGGGAGATCGCCCGGCTGCGTCGGCCCACCGTGGCCGCCTGGCTGGTCAACCTGCTCGCGCTGGAGCGACCGGAGCTGGTGTCCGAGCTGGCGCAGCTGGCCGAAGCGCTGCGGGAAGCCCAGCGCGAGCTGCGCGGCCCGCGCCTGCGGGAGTTGTCCGCGCAGCGGCGGGCGGTGGTCGGCGCACTGGTCGCCGAGGTACGCCGGCTCGCCGCCGACGTCGAGGGGGCCCCGTCGGGTGGGAAGCTGCCGTTGGCCGAGGTCGAGGCGACCCTCAACGCCGCGCTCTCCGACGTCGAGGTGGCCGAGCAGGTGCGCTCCGGGCGGCTGCTGCGCCCGGCCCACTACGCGGGGTTCGGCGAGGTGCCCCGGCCACAGTTGCGTCTGGTGACCGGCGGCGAGGAACCGCCGCCCGCCGCGCCGGTCCGGCAGCGTCCGCCGGATCGGGGAGCGCTGCGGGCCGAGCAGGCGCAGCGGGCCGCCCGTGCCGAACGGTCCCGCCGCCGCAGGGCGTTGGAGAAGGAACTGGACCGGGCGCGTACCGACCAGGAACGGGCCGAGACGGACCTGGCCGGCGCGGTGGCGGCCGAACGCGACGGGATGGCCGCGCTGGACGCCGTCGAGGCGGAACTGGCCGAACTGGAACGCCGCCGAGCCGTAGCCGAGCAGGAACTCAGCCGGTCCCGGCTGGCCCGTCGGGCCGCCGAACGGTCGGTCAGCACCGCCCGACGACGGGCCGGCGAGGTCGAGGCCGCGATGGAGGCGTTGGACGCCGAGGAGGGGGATGCCGACTCCGACGGTTGACCGGCAGACTGGTCCCTCATGGACGGACCTTCGGGCGGATCCTTCACGTACGGACCTTCGGGCGAACCCCTCCCGGGCGCGCCGGGATGACGCCGGAGCAGGTCGCGGCGGCGAGCAAACCCGCGGTGCTCGCCCTCGGAGAGGCGTACAACCGGTGCCCGACCACGCTGCGTCGGGCCCGGCTGCTCGGCATCTCCGGGTGGGCCTTCTACGTCACCGGTCGGGCCGGCGCACTGGGTGACGTACGGGCCGAGACCGTGGCGGCAGCGCTCGGCTTCATCGCCCCCGACGCCGTGGCCGACGGCTGGGACGCCGCCGCCCGCGCGGTCCGCCCGTCCGAGGTGGCCGCCGCCAGCCTCGCCGAGTGCTGCCGGTGGGGTGAGGAGGTGCTGGGTGACGTGCCCCGCGTCGACCGACTCGCGGCGCTTGTGGAACGGGCCGTCGCGGCCGCCGACGCCAGCGCGATGCCACTGTTCGCGGCGTGGCGGGCCATGCCGTTGGACACGGTGACCGCCGGTGCCCGGGCCGCCGTCGGCCTACGCCTGCTGCGCGAACATTTCACCGGTGCGCACCTGGTGGCCGTACGCGCCAGCGGGATGACCCCGTTGGAGGCGGTGCTGGCCGGTCCCGAGGGTGCCAGCGGCGCGATGGCCTGCGGCTGGCCGCCGCCGTACCCGTCGGTCGGACCGTTGGTGCGGCGGCGGCTGTGGGCCGAGGCGATGACCGACCGGCTCGTCGCGCCCGCCTTCACGGCGCTCGGTCCGGCTGACGGTGCCGAACTGGTCGAGTTGCTGACCGTGGCGCGTACCCACGCACAGGGCTGAGAACCCGCCCATCCTGGGACGATCTTCCCGGGACCCGGGGTCGGCGCCCGACGCCAGCACGCCCGGTAGCAGACTGGGTAGGTGGGATACGAGCTACGCCGAAGCGGTGCCGGTGGGTCGGGACCGCAGCTCGATGACGTAGTCGTCCGGCGCGCCCGCCTTCTCGGCGGCGTTCGCGATCTCCGAGAGGTACCAGGACGTGGGCAGGCCGCCCTCGTAACCGTCGAAGACGTAGACCCAGGCGGTCACGTCGCCGTCCAGGGTCGAGATGCGGACGGTCAGCTTCCGGTACGTGCCGGAGGTGACACCCTCGATCTCGTCCAGCTGAGCCGCGTCGTACGGGTGGATGTCGTAGAGCGCCACGAACACCCGGTCGCCGGGAGACTCGACCACGGTGCTGACCGCGCCCTCCCAGCCGATGACGTCCTCACCGGCGAAGGTGAGCCGCCAGCCTTCCAGCCAGCCGATGCCCACCATCGGGGAATGCGGGCAGTAGGCACGCATTCGAGCGGGGTCCAAGTTCGAGCCGTAGGCGGCGTAATGACGCACGGCGATGACGATAGCCCGGCCGACGCGTGGGGGAGAATACGACGGTGCGTGTCGGACGCGTCGGGGAGAAGAAAGTCACTGTGAGCATGGAGGAAGGGCGGTCGTGGTGAGCCGGATCGTGATCATCGGCGGGGGGCCGGCGGGCTACGAGGCGGCACTGGTGGCGGCCCAGTTGGACGCCGACGTCACCGTCGTGGAGGCCGAGGGTGCCGGCGGAGCCTGCGTGCTGTCGGACTGCGTGCCGTCGAAGACGTTCATCGCCAGCTCCGAGGTGGTGACCGGCTACCGCGACACCGAGGTCTTCGGGGTGCACTCCGACGGGCTGGAGGCGGTCACCGTCGACGCCCAGGCGGTCAACGACCGGGTCAAGCGGCTCGCCCTGGCACAGTCCGCCGACATCCACGCGAAGCTGGTCAAGGCCGGGGTCACCTTCGTCTCCGGGCGTGCCCGCCTCGGCGAGGACACGCTCGGTCACACCCACCGGGTGATCGTCACGCCGGACGGTGAGGAGGCCGCGTACGCCATCGACGCCTCGACCGTGCTGATCGCCACCGGTGCCACGCCCCGCCAACTGCCCACCGCGCTGCCCGACGGCGAGCGCATCCTGACCTGGCGACAGGTCTACGACCTGCCCGAGCTGCCCGAGCACCTGATCGTGGTCGGTTCCGGCGTCACCGGTGCCGAGTTCGCCAGCGCGTACCTCGCGATGGGCGTCGAGGTGACCCTGGTCTCCAGCCGCGACCGGGTGATGCCGCACGAGGACGCCGACGCCGCGCAGGCGATCGAGCGGGTCTTCCGGACCCGGGGCATGAGCATTCTGAACAACTCCCGAGCCGAGGGCGTCCGTCGTACCGGCGACGGCGTCGAGGTCGAGCTCTCCGACGGCCGTACGGTCTCCGGGTCCCACGCGCTGATCGCGGTCGGTTCGATCCCCAACACCGCCGAGCTGGGCCTGGCCGAGTACGGCGTCGAACTGGCCCGGGGCGGCTACGTGACGGTGGACCGGGTCTCCCGGACCAACGTGCCCGGCATCTACGCGGCCGGTGACTGCACCGGGGTGCTGCCGCTGGCCAGCGTCGCCGCGATGCAGGGCCGGATCGCGATGTGGCACGCGCTCGGTGAGGCGGTCCGGCCGCTGCGGCTGCGTACCGTCTCCGCGAACGTCTTCACCGACCCGGAGCTGGCCACGGTCGGGGTCTCGCAGGACGAGGTGGACGCCGGCAAGGTGCCGGCGCGTCAGGTGATGCTGTCGCTGGGCGGCAACGCCCGGGCGAAGATGGACGAGATCCCGGACGGCTTCGTCAAGCTGTTCTGCCGCCCGGCCAGCGGCCAGGTGATCGGCGGAGTGGTCGTCGCACCCAAGGCCAGCGAACTGATCATGCCGATCACGCTGGCGGTGGAGAACAACCTCACCGTCAACGAACTGGCTCAGACCATCACCATCTACCCCAGCCTCTCCGGCTCCGTCACCGAGGCAGGTCGCCAGCTGATGCTCCACGAGCTGGAGTAGGCGGCGACGACGGTGAGCAGGGCCACCTCGGCGAGGATGAGGGCCCGTTCGATCAGGCCGTAGTAGGCGCGGTCGCCGGGGTAGGCGGACCAGGCCATCACGACGGCCAGCAGCAGGCTGGTCACGGTCAGGGCGCGCAGCCAGAGACCGGTCCGGGCACCGGCGGGCAGCCGGGCGGCGAGCAACCAGCCGGCGATCGGCAGCGCGAGGAACGCCACCACCGAGGCGTACCGGTGCACGTAGGCGGCCGTACCCATCTCGGTGCCGGGCGGGTTGGTCGGCACCAGGCCCGACACCAGCAGCCCGCCCGCCCAGACCGCCAACAGCCACTCCGCGGCCCGGTTACGGCGACTGACACGTGTCACGGCGGCGAAGGCTCGCGGCCCGGCCGGTGGACCGAGCTGACCCAGCGTCGGGATGAGCACGGCGGAGGCGGCGGCGAGCAGCAGCATGGCCACGTGGATGATCTCGCCGGAGTCGGAGACGGCGTAGTCGCTGACGGTCAGGTTGACCGGGTCGAGGTCGCTGACTCCGGCATGACCGATGACGGTGAGCACCGCCGCGAGGACGATCCCACCGAGGGCCAGTGCACCGCTGTTCCGGATTCCAGGCATGCCTCAGCCTGTCGTCGCGGGCACCTCAGGCGGATCCGGGACGAGCACCGAAATCCGACCCCGGGACGACCCCGACAGGCCATCCGGATTTCCCCTGGGTGACGGCTCCTCCGGTCAGTCGACGGGAGTCTCGGCCGGGGTCGGGTTCAGCCGTGCGGTGACGGACGCCAACGCCCAGCCGGCCAACGCGAAGCCGGCGGCGGCCACCGCCGCGACGACGACCATCCGCCAGCCGGACCCGGTCAACGCCGCCCCGCCCAGATGCCCCACCAGCCCGCCGTACGACGCCCAGCCCGCAGCCGCGATGCCGGCAGCGGGCAGGAAGAGTCGGATCGGGTACCGGCTGCGGCCGGCGGCGAAGCAGGCGGCCATCCGGCCACCGGGCACGAAACGGCAGAGCATGATCACCATCGGCCCGGGCCGGCGCAGGCCCCGGGTCAGGCGGCCGGCCATCCCGCGGGCGCGACCCGTGCCGACCGGACGCGGTGGCCGGTGTCCCGCCGCGTACCGGCCGAGCAGGTAGCAGGCCAGGTCCCCGGCGAGTACGCCGAGCGCACCGACGGCGACGGTCGTCGGCAGGCTCAGCCCGCCGTACACGGTGAGTGCGCCGCCGGTGAGCATCAGCAGCTGGGTGGGCACCACCGGCACGAAGGCGTCCACGGCCAGCAGGGTGAAGAGTGCGAGGTACGCCAGGTCGGGCGATGCCACCTGGGTGAGTAGTTCAGGCACCTGGCCACCTCGCGGAATTCTCCGAACGGAACGTACCGAGCCTGACGCGGTGGCCGGGATCACCCGCAACCGGCCCTGGCCGGCCGTGACCAGCGACACCTCGCCCGGGCGGCGGCGCGTCGCCGGCCCACCGCAGCATATCGATGACGGTTGACGGCGAGGCACGGTCGCCGAAATCTCGTTCGGCGGCGTACCGTTGTCGACGCGCGGTTCGGCGCGCGTCGGGTCCCCCGTTCCTGACGCCCGAGCCGCCGCCGGGCCGCTGGCAGGTCCCGTGCCAGCGGCCCGGTCAAATCAGGTGCGGCGGTGCGCGGGGTGGGCGTACGCTCCCGCGCATGTGCAGTGCGGTGCTGACGACGACGCCGGGGAAGCCTGGCGCGCCGCACTGACGTCTTCGTCTACCGAGTGCCCCGGGCGATCCGCCCGGGGCACTCGTGCGTCGTGGGGCAGGGTCGTGTCGGGGCGTACGACCAAGGAGCCTGACATGATCGACCACCGCCGGCTGGGCCGGGACCTGGACCTGTTCGCCACCGACCCGCTCTCCGGTGCCGGCCTGCCGATCTGGCTGCCGGCCGGTGCCGCCGCCCGGCACGCCGTCGAGGAGTACCTGCGCGACCTGGAACGCCGGGCCGGCTACCAGCAGGTGTACACCCCGCCGCTGGGACGACGGGAGTTGTTCGAGGTCTCCGGACATCTCGGCTACTTCGCCGCCGAGATGTTCCCACCGATGCGGCTGGGGGAGGCCGACGACGAGTTGATGCTCCGTCCCGCGCTCTGCCCGCACCACGCCCTGGTCTACCGGTCCCGTGGGCGTTCCTACCGGGAGCTGCCACTGCGCCTCTCGGAGATCGGGGGCATGTACCGGGCGGAACGCTCCGGAGTGCTCGGCGGCCTCTCCCGGGTACGCGCCATCACCCTCAACGACGCGCACAACTTCTGCACCCTGGAGCAGGTCGGCCAGGAGGTGTCGGAGATCCTGCGGCTGATCCGGGCCGCGCACGCCGCGCTGGGCGTGCGGCCGGCGGGCGTACGGTTGTCGCTGCGCGGGTCGGGGGAGAAGTACGTCGGCGACGACGCGCAGTGGGCGCGGGCCGAGGACCTGCTCCGCGCCGCTCTCGACGGGGTGCCGTACACCGAGGCGTCAGGTGAGGCCGCCTTCTACGGGCCGAAGATCGACATCCAGGTGCGGGACGCGGCCGAGCGCGAGTACACCCTCTCCACCGTCCAGCTCGACTTCGACAAGCCGGAGCGGTTCGACCTGTCGTACACCGACGCCGATGGTGAACGACGGCGTCCGGTGATGGTGCACCGCAGCCTGGCCGGCAGCATGGAGCGGCTCTTCGCGTACCTGATCGAGGTGCACGGGGGTGCCTTCCCGCCCTGGTACGCCCCCGTTCAGCTGGTAGTCCTGCCGGTCGGCGACGGCCAGGCCGAAGCCGCGGTCGACCTGGCCCGGCGGGCCACCGAGGCGGGACTGCGGGCCGAGGTCGACCACGGCGGGTCGCTCGGTGCCCGGGTCCGCGAGGCGGTACGTCGGCGGATTCCGTACGCCGCCGTGGTCGGTGCCCGGGAGGCGGCCGACGGTCGGGTGGCGTTGCGGCTGCGGGACGGCCGCTCGCCGGAGCCGCAGCCGGCGGCCGAGGCGATCGGGCTGATCAGCGCGGTGGTGGCCGCTCACTCCGGAGACCTGCTGCCGGCCCGCTGAGACCGACGGGTCGCGGTCACGCTCGGATCCGGCTCACGCTCCGGCCGTGACCGCGCCCACCGACCGCGGGTGGCGGCCGGCGGTGGGATCCGGCTCACGGTCCGGCCGTGACCGCGACGGCGGCGGCGAGGAACACGAGTTGCAGCACGGTACGGATGCCGAGCGGCGTGACCGGGCGTCCGGCCAGGGTGAGCCGGCGACGGGCGGCGGAGATGTTCGCCGGAAACATGGCCAGCAGCAGCAGGGCCAGCCCGGCGGCGGCCCAGCGGGCGGTGGCCGGTACGAGCAGCCCGACCGCGCCGGCGAGTTCCAGCACCCCGGTCACCGTGACCAGCAGATCCGGCCTTGGTAGCCGGGGCGGCACCATGGCGATCAGATCCTGCCGCCGATCGCCGACGAAGTGCACGATCCCGGTCATGACGAACATGAGCGCCAGCCCGACCCGCAGTGCCGGATGCCATCCGTCGAGCGCGGAGAGCCCGGCCAGGCCGACCAGCCGGGCGAGCCCGGTGCCGGCGACCAGGGCGATCAGCGGAGCCATCGTTACCTCCCTCAATCGCAAATCTTGTCGCTGTCAAGATTGTCGCCAGGAGCGCATCTTGTCAACGACAAGATAGGGTGGGGTGATGAGCGACACCCGCGGCTACCACCACGGCGACCTGCGCCGCACCCTGCTCTCCGCGGCAGTGCAGGCGATCGAGGAGTCAGGTCCGGCGGCGCTGAGCCTGCGCGATCTGGCCCGCCGGGCCGGCGTCTCGCACGCCGCACCGGCACACCACTTCGGCGACCGCGCCGGCCTGTTCACCGCGATCGCGGTGCAGGGTTTCGACACCCTCGCCGAAGCGCTCAGCAGGGCCGGTGACGAGATGCTGGATCTCGGCGTGGCGTACGTGGAGTTCGCCGTCCGACATCGCGCCCACTTCGAGGTGATGTTCCACCCCGATCTCTACCGGGCCGACGCCGCCGAGCTGCGGGCCGCCCGGGAACGCTCCGGTGCCGTCCTGCGGGCCGGGCTGGCACACCGGTCCGGGCGTCCCACGCGAGCCGCCGGCAGCTCGGACGCCGCCGAGCGGCATGCCGGCGGCGACGACCGGGACGGCAGCCCCGCCGGGCCGCAGGGAGAGGTGCTGGCGGCCTGGTCGATCGTGCACGGCTTCGCCACCCTATGGCTGGCCGGTGCACTCCCCGCCGGGCTGGGTGCGGACCCGGGTGAAGCCGCCCGGTCGGTGATCCGGCACCTCTTCATCCCGGCCCCGGGCACCGACTGAACGTCGTCAGTCGGTGCCTGCCCCCGACCTCACCAACTGGTCGGCAGGGGCATCCCCTCGGTGTAGCCGGCGGTGCTCTGCACGCCGATCAGCACCCGCTCGTGGAACTCGTCCAGGGTGCGCGCACCGGCGTAGGTGAAGGCGCTCCGTACCCCCGAGATGATCTCGTCGATCAGGTCCTCAACGCCGGGACGGGTCGGATCGAGATACATCCGGGCGGACGAGATGCCCTCCTCGAAGATCGCCTTTCGGGCGCGGTCGTAGGGGCTGTCGTCGCCGGTACGCGCGCTGACCGCCCGCGCCGAGGCCATGCCGAAGCTCTCCTTGTAGCGCCGGCCCTCCTCGTCGGTGAAGAGGTCACCGGGGGACTCGTAGGTGCCGGCGAACCAGGAGCCGATCATCACATTGGACGCCCCGGCGGCGAGCGCCAGCGCCACGTCCCGAGGGTGCCGCACCCCGCCGTCGGCCCAGACATGCCGGCCCAGGGCCCGGGCCGCCGCCGCGCAGTCCAGTACCGCCGAGAACTGCGGCCGACCGACCCCGGTCATCATCCGGGTGGTGCACATCGCGCCCGGACCGACCCCGACCTTGATGATGTCGGCACCCGCGTCGACCAGATCGCGTACCCCGTCGGCGGTGACCACGTTGCCGGCCGCCACCGGCACGGCCGGGTCGAGACCGCGTACCGTCCGCAGGGCGGAGATCATCCGCTCCTGGTGGCCGTGCGCGGTGTCCACGACCAGGGTGTCCACCCCGGCCTCCAGCAGGGCCTTCGCCTTGCCCGCCACGTCACCGTTGATTCCCACCGCCGCTGCGATCCGCAGTTGACCGTGGGCGTCCACCGCCGGCTTGTAGAGCGTCGCCCGCAGCGCACCGGGACGGGTGAGCACGCCGACCAGCCGGCCCGCCCCGTCCACCACGGGCGCCAGTCGCCGCCGGCCCGCCGAGAGCCGGTCGAAGCCGGTACGCGGATCCGCGTCGACGGGCACGGTGTGCAACTCGGTCGACATCACGTGCCGCAACTGGGTGAAACGGTCCACGCTGACGGTGTCGGCCTCGGTCACCACTCCCATCGGGCGGCCGTCGTCGTCGATCACGATCACCGCACCGTACGCCCGCTTGGGCAGCAGGTGGATGGCGTCACCGACGGTGTCGTTCGGGCCCAGCGCGATCGCCGTGTCGTGCACCAGGTGCCGCTGCTTGACCCAGGCGACCACCTCCGCCACCACGTCGATCGGAATGTCCTGCGGGATCACCGCGATGCCGCCGCGTCGGGCCACCGTCTCGGCCATCCGCCGGCCGGCGACCGCCGTCATGTTCGCCACCACCAGCGGGATGGTGGTACCGGTGCCGTCGCCGGTGGCCAGATCCACGTCGAGCCGCGAACCCACCTCCGAGCGGGCCGGGGCCATGAAGACGTCGTTGTAGGTCAGGTCGTAGCCGGGATTCACACCGTTGAGGAACCGCACCCGGCCATCATGACTCAGCCCAGCACCAGGGCCACCGCCACTGCGATCATCACCACCGCGATCACGCCGTCGAGCACCCGCCAGACCCGCCTGCGCGCGAGCAGCGGCGCGAGCCGGTACGCGCCCGCACCGAGTGCGGCGAACCAGAGCACGCTGGCCGTCGTCGCACCCACGCCGAACAGCCACCGGTGCGGATGCTGCTGGGCGATGCCGCCGAGGAGCAGCACCGTGTCGAGGTAGACGTGCGGGTTGAGGTAGGTGAAGGCGAGACAGGCCAGCAGCGTCGGGCCGAGCCGGGCCGGTGGGCGGTCGGCCGGCGTGAGCGCGGCGGGACGCAACGCCCGGCGGGCGGCGAGTGCCGCGTACCCGAGGAGGAAGACCGCCCCACCCCAACGGATCGCGGTGAGCAGGACCGGGCGTCCGGCCACGATCGAGCCCACCCCGGCGATGCCCACGCCGATCAGCAACGCGTCGGAGAGCGCACAGGTCAGCACCACCGGCACCACGTGTTCCCGGCGCAGGCCCTGGCGCAGCACGAAGGCGTTCTGCGCGCCGATGGCGACGATGAGGGCGATGGACAGGGAGAAGCCGGCAACGACGGAGGTGAGCATGACCGTGACGGTAGAAGCGCCGCCGCTGATCAGTCCAGCTAAAGATTCTTCATCTGGTTAAGCTCAGCTACGTGAGTGGTCTCGACTCCACCCAGCTCCGTACGCTCGCGGCGATCGTCTCGGAGGGCAGCTTCGAAGCGGCGGCCCGGCTGCTCCACGTCACGCCGTCGGCGGTGAGTCAACGGATCAAGGCGCTGGAGGAGACCGTCGGGCAGGTGCTCGTCCGCCGCCACCGGCCCTGCGACGCCACCGAGGCCGGCCGCCCACTGCTGCGCCTGGCCGGCCAGCTCGCGCTGCTGGAACGAGAGGCGCTGGCCGACGCCCGGGGGCCGCTCGGCGGCGACCGGGGACGCACCCGGGTCGCCATCGTGGTCAACGCCGACTCACTCGCCACCTGGTTTCCGGCCGCGCTGGCCCGGCTGCCCGAACAGCCGGAGTTGTCCTTCGACA
The DNA here is from genome assembly GCF_042898635.1 of Micromonospora sp. NPDC000442. Lineage (NCBI taxonomy): Bacteria > Bacillati > Actinomycetota > Actinomycetes > Micromonosporales > Micromonosporaceae > Micromonospora > Micromonospora sp. NPDC000442. The sequence goes on from NZ_JBIAYZ010000005.1 coordinate 176,124, forward strand.
TCCGGCAGGACGACCAGGACCACACCGCCGAGCTGCTGCGCGCCGGTACGGTCACCGCCGCGGTGACCGCCCAGCGCGAGGCGGTGCAGGGCTGCCGGGTACGCCGTCTCGGCGCGATGCGCTACCGGGCACTGGCCGCGCCCGCGCTGGCGGACCGGTGGTTCGCCGACGGGCTGACCCGGGCGTCGGCCGCCGTCGCGCCGGTGGTGGTCTTCGACCGCAAGGACCGCATCCAACACCGCTTCCTGCGTACGGTGACCGGGCGCGCCCTCGACCCGCCCGTGCACTACGTGCCGTCGGTGCCGGCCTTCAACGAGGCGATCCGGCTGGGGCTCGGCTGGGGGCTGATGGCGGAGCAGCTCGCCGATGCCGACGTGGCCGCTGGCCGCTGCGTGGACATCGCACCTGGCCGGGTGCTGGACGTCCCGCTGTACTGGCAGCACTGGCGACTCGACTCGCCGGTGCTGACCACACTTACCGTCGCCGTCTGCGCCGTCGCCGCCGAAACCCTCCGCTGAACCTTCCTGCCCGGGGCCGTCGCCAGGGTCGTCGTCGACCTCGATCCGGTGGATGTGACCGTCACACCTCAGGCGATGGTGCAGATCGCCGCGCCAGCGGTGATCACCGCGCCGACCTCAGCCGACAGGCCGCTGACCGTACCGGCCTTGTGGGCGTGCAGGGGCTGCTCCATCTTCATCGCCTCCAGCACCACGACCAGGTCGCCCTCGGCGACCGTGTCGCCGTCGGCGACCGCGATCTTCACGATGGTGCCCTGCATGGGCGAGGTCAGCGCGTCCCCACTCGCCGCCGTGCCCGCAGTCGTCCCGCCACCCCTGCGGGTGGGCTTGCGCACGGCTGGCGCGGCACCGACCGTACCGGCGCCGAGACCGGCGGGAAGGCTCACCTCCAACCGCTTGCCGTCCACCTCGACCACGACGGTCTCGCGCTCCGCCGGGCCGGCGAGGGCCCCGGCGGTGGCGGTGAACGGCGGCACGGTGTTGTCGAACTCCGTCTCGATCCACCGGGTGTGCACGCTGAACGGTTCGGCGGTGAACGCCGGATCGCGCACCACCAGACGATGGAACGGCAGCGCCGTGGCCATCCCCTCGACCACCATCTCGTCAAGCGCCCGGCGGGCCCGCTCCAACGCCTCGGCCCGGGTCTCACCGGTGACGACGACCTTGGCGAGCAGGGAGTCGAAGTTGCCGCCGATCACGTCGCCGGCCGAGATGCCGGTGTCCACCCGTACCCCGGGACCGGTGGGCAGCCGCAGCGCGGTGACCGTGCCGGGGGCCGGCAGGAAGTTGCGGCCCGGATCCTCACCGTTGATCCGGAACTCGATGGAGTGCCCGCGCGGGGTCGGGTCCTCGGTGAACCGCAGCTTCTCGCCGTCGGCGATGCGGAACTGCTCGCGAACCAGGTCGATGCCGGCGGTCTCCTCGGTGACCGGGTGTTCCACCTGAAGCCGCGTGTTGACCTCGAGGAAGGAGATGGTGCCGTCGTTGCCGACCAGGTACTCGACCGTGCCGGCACCGTGATAGCCGGCCTCCCGGCAGATCGCCCTGGCACTGTCGTGGATCTGGGCCCGCTGCGCGGCGGTGAGGAACGGTGCCGGCGCCTCCTCGACCAGCTTCTGGTGGCGGCGCTGCAACGAGCAGTCCCGGGTACCCACCACGATCACGTTGCCGTGCTGGTCGGCGAGGACCTGGGCCTCCACGTGGCGGGGCTGGTCGAGGTACCGCTCGACGAAGCACTCGCCCCGACCGAACGCGGCGACCGCCTCCCGGGTGGCCGACTCGAACAGCTGCGGAATCTCCTCCATGGTGCGGGCCACCTTCAGCCCGCGCCCACCACCGCCGAAGGCCGCCTTGATCGCCACCGGCAGGCCGTGGTCGACGGCGAAGGCCATCACCTCGTCGGGGCTGCCGACCGGGTCGGCGGTGCCGGGGACCAGCGGGGCGCCGGCCCGCTGGGCGATGTGCCGGGCGGTCACCTTGTCCCCCAGGTCGCGGATCGCCTGCGGGGTGGGACCGATCCAGGTCAGGCCGGCGTCGATGACCGCCTGGGCGAAGTCGGCGTTCTCCGAGAGGAAGCCGTACCCGGGATGCACCGCGTCCGCGCCGGAGCGGCCGGCGATGTCGACCAGCTTGTCGATGCGCAGGTAGGAATCCGCAGCGGTGTCACCACCCAGGGCGTACGCTTCGTCGGCGAGCGTGGCGTGCAGGGCGTCCCGGTCCGAGTCGGCGTACACCGCGACGCTGCCCAGGCCCGCGTCCCGGCAGGCGCGGATGACCCGGACGGCGATCTCGCCTCGGTTGGCGATGAGTACCTTGCGCACCTGGTGGCTCCTCCCGGCGGGTTACTGACCGGGAGTTTATCGGTCACCCCGATGGCCCTAACGATCGCTCAGTGTGGGATGGCGCACTGTCCGGACGCGTTAATTGAGCGGCGTGGTGTCGTACCGATGTGGTCGAGTGCCGGTGACGATGATGGCCGACACGAAGGCCACGAGCGGGGAGCAGGACATGATCGAGACCAGAGGGCTGCGGAAGTCGTTCCGCAGCCGGGCCGGTCGGGAGACGAAGACCGTCGAGGCGGTACGCGGTGTCGACCTGGACGTGCCGGCCGGTGAGATCTTCGGGTTTCTCGGCCCGAACGGTGCCGGCAAGACCACCACGCTGCGGATGCTTGCGACACTTATCGAGCCGGACGGTGGCCAGGCCGCCATCGCCGGCGCCGACCTGCTCAAGGACCCGGGCGAGGTGCGTCGCCGGATCGGCTACGTGGCTCAGGGCGGGAGCACCTGGGACGAGTCCACCGGCCGCGAGGAACTGGTGCTCCAGGCCCGGATGTACGGCATCGGCAAGGCCGAGGCGCAGCGGCGGGCCGTCCGGGCGCTGGAGGCGTTCCAGCTGGTCGAGTTCGCCGACCGTAAGTGCAAGACGTACTCCGGTGGCCAGCGGCGCCGGGTCGAGATCGCGCTCGGCATCATCCACGAGCCGAAGATCGTCTTCCTGGACGAGCCCACCACCGGGCTCGACCCGCAGAGCCGGGCACACATGTGGGACGAGATCCGCCGGTTGCGCGCCGACGGGATGACCGTCTTCATCACCACGCACTACCTCGACGAGGCCGACGCGCTCTGCGACCGCATCGCCATCATGGATCACGGCGAGGTGGTCGCCGAGGGCACGCCGACCGACCTCAAGCGGGAGATCTCCGGCGACGTGGTCCAGGTCGGTCTGGACGTCACCGCCACCGGCGAGGCCGAGAAACTGCTCGACGGCGAGGAGTACGTCAACCGGCTGGAACTGCTCGACGAGGGCGGGCTGCGGCTCTTCGTCGACGAGGGCGCCACGGCCATCCCGCGGATCCTGCGCCGGGTCGACGCGGCCGGGCTCGATCTCAGGTCGATCGAGCTGCACCGCCCGAGCCTCGACGACGTCTTCCTCACCAAGACCGGCCGCTCGCTGCGCGAGTCCTGACCCGATCCGGAGATCTCATGAAGCTCGCTCGCGACACCTGGCTGATTTTTCAACGGCAGTTGCACCTGCTGCTGCGCAACCCCGTGTGGGTCTTCGTCGGCATCTTCCAACCGGTGATGTACCTGCTGCTCTTCGCCCCGCTGCTCAAGCCCGCGCTGGGCGCATCCACCCAGGCCGAGGCGTACAAGATCTTCGTGCCTGGTCTGCTGGTCCTGCTGGCCATCTTCGGTGGCCTGTTCCAGGGCTTCGGCCTCATCGCCGAGTTGCGGGCCGGGGTCATCGAACGCTCCCGGGTCACCCCGGTCAGCCGACTCGCCCTGCTGCTCGGCCGGTCGCTGCGCGACGTGGTGTCGCTGATGACCCAGGCCGTCATCATCACGCTGCTCGCGCTCCTGTTCGACCTGCGCGTGTTCATCGGTGACCTGCTGCTCGCGTACCTGATGCTCGCCCTGATCGCGCTGATGACCTCGGCGGTCTCCTACGGTGTCGCGCTGAAGGTGAAGAGCGAGGACGCCCTGGCTCCGTTGATGAACACGGTGGCGCAGCCGGTGCTGCTGCTCTCCGGCATCCTGCTCCCGCTCGCCTTCGCGCCAGGCTGGTTGCAGGGCGTCGCCAAATGGAACCCGTTCTCCTGGGCGGTCGACGGCACCCGGGCCCTGTTCAACGGCGACATCGGCAACGACCGGGTCTGGCAGGGGTTGGCCATCATCGCGGTGCTCGCTGCCGCCGGCGTCTACTGGGCCGCCCGCCAGTTCGCCCGCAGCGTCCGCTGACCCCGGCCCGCCCGCCCGGCCCCCGTCAACCTGGCCCACTCGCCCCGGCCGGCGCGGCCGGCGGGCGGCCCGCTCGGCCCGCTTGGCCGACTCGATGGACGGGTTGCGGCATGTTGGGGTCTCCCGGCAGCGGGATGGCGCGACATGCCGCAACCGGAGCGGATCGACACCCTCCGACGTCGGTGTCAGTGCACGTGAGCGAGGGTCAGGCCGTCGGCGATGGGCAGCATCACGGCATCTACCCGTACGTCGGCCAGCACATCCTCGTTGAACGCGGCAATCGCCCGGTCGTCGGCGCTCTGCGGTGCCACCACCCGACCGTTGCGCAACACGTTGTCGACGGCGATCACGCCACCGGGCCGCATCCGAGGCACCAACTCGGCCCAGTAGACCGGGTACCCGGTCTTGTCGGCGTCGATGAAGGCGAAGTCCAGGTACCGTTCGTGCGGCAGTTCGCGCAGCGTGTCACCGGCCGGGCCGATGCGCAGGTCGATCCGGTCGTCGACACCGGCCCGCGCCCAGTACCGGCGGGCGATGCTCGTGTAATCCTCCGAGATGTCGAAGCAGGTCAACCGCCCACCCTCGGTCAGCCCTCGGGCGATCGCCAATGACGACAGCCCGGTGAAGGTGCCCACCTCCACCGCCTGCCGGGTACCGAGCAGCCGGGTCAGAAACGTCAGGAAGGCGGCCTGTTCCGGCGCGACCTGCATCGACGCGTGCTCGGGAAGCAGCGCCAGCGTTTCCCGCGCCAGGTCGCTGATGACTTCGTCCGGCGGAGCGCCGTGCGCCACCAGATACCGGTGCAGGTCGTCGGTGAGCGGAATCGACTTCAGCGTCATGCTCGGAACCTAACCGAGAGGTTCGACGATCTGGTTACCAGGCGCGACCTTCGTCCACAGATCGGTGATCCGCAGATCCAACTCGGCCAGCAGGCTCCGCAACAATGGCAGGGAAAGCCCGACGACCGTCCCCGGGTCCCCCTCGATCCGCTCCACGAACGGCCCGCCCAATCCATCGATCGTGAACGCGCCGGCCACGGCCAGCGGTTCGCCGGTGGCGACATAGGTGGCAATCTCGTGGTCACTGACGTCGGCGAAATGCACCACAGTGGAGGCCACCGCCTCGGCGCGCCGCCCGGCCACGATGTCGACGAGACAGTGACCGCTGTGCAGCACCCCGCTGCGCCCGCGCATCCGCTCCCACCGCCGGGTAGCGTCAGCCTCGTTGTCAGGCTTGCCGAGAACCTCACCGTCGAAGGCGAGCACCGAGTCGCAGCCGAGCACAAGGGTGCGCTCATCGTCGGTCGGACGCAGCCGACCCAGTACGGCCTGAGCCTTGAGCCGGGCCAATTCGAGGCAGAGATCCTCCGCTCGCTCGGTCACCACGAGCGATTCGTCGACTCCGCTGACCAGTACATCCGGTTCGATCCCGGCAGACTGGAGAGACTTGCGGCGGGCAGGGCTCGCCGAGGCGAGCACGAGGCGAAGCGGCAGGGCATCAGGCACCCCGCCGACGTTACCGCCCGCCCGCGTACGCCACGCCGCACACCCCGCTCGCCCGGCGGCCCGCTCGCCCTGACCTTCCCCGACCGCCTCGGCCGGCCGGCCCAGCCAGGTAGAACGAGTCTTCAAGATGACATTTCAATCCGACATAATCATGTCGCTCTGAAATATCAGGCAGACAGCAACATGCAGCCGCGATCCGCGCTGCGACACCCTTACGCACCGGGCGAGGCGCGATGCTGACACGTCAGTGAGTGACCCGAGGCGGCGGATCATCGGAGCGGCGTCGACGACGGATCAACAGCGCCCAAGCGCCGCCCGCCGCCACCAGCACCCCCAACGTGACAAGGCCGCGGACTGTCGCGGCCCGCCCCCCGTCAGCCTGCGGCCCATCAGCCGCCGCCGTGGTCGGGCCAGTTCCGTCCGGCGCGGCGGTCGGCGCCGGCCCAAAACCCCTCGGCGGTACGTCTGCCGTCAGCGCCGCCACCAGGTCGATCACCCCATAGCCGTACTGGTCATCCCGCCCCGGCGGCCCCTTGTCAATCGCAGTCGCGGTCAGCCGATGAGCCACCTCGTCAGCCGGCAGGTACGGATACTTGGCCCTAACCAAGGCTGCCGCCCCCGCCACAATCGCCGCCGCCCCAGAAGTCCCCGTGCCTCTTGAGTAACCTCCGTCATAGCTCGTGCTGTATAAGTCGGCAGCGGGTGCCGCCAGGGTTATCTCCGGACCTGTGACTGAGATGGGGTCGTGATTACCTTTTTGATCAATTCCGGCGACCGCAATGACGCCAGGATGCGATGCTGGATAGCCTACCCTTGAATCGCTAGTCTTATTCCCGACGCCTGCGACGACTACTGTATCTGCTGCGATGGCCGCACCGAGTGCTCGAATTAGCTTAGGGCTGGTGCCGCCTACGCTGGAGATGCTGATAACGTCGACCCCTCCGTCGACCGCAACATCGATAGCATCGGCAAGTGCGTCTGGATGGCCTACTCCGTGCGCTGGCGTGCAAAATATAGGAAGAATCTTGGCTTTGGGGGCGACGCCAAGGGCGCCGATGGTAGCGCCTCTGCCGTGAGCTGCAATCAGCCCGGCCATCGCTGTTCCGTGACTGTCTCGATCCTGTCTGCCGTCTCCTTCCCCGCCTGGGATGACATCTGCGCCTGGAAGTAGGTTGTTCCGCAAATCCGAATGAGGAAATACTCCCGTGTCGGGTACGGCGACGACGGAACCTTCGCCTTGGTTGAGCTTGTGCGCCTTCTCGACCTCAAGATACCGAAGATGCCACTGGTCACTGCGGATTCGATCAGCGCCATCTAGTGTCGGCTTTTCTTGTATGCCGGCTAAGGATGCACTCAGTGTCTGCAAAACGACAACTGTCGTGAGGAGCGACAACGCCGTAAGGAATGCAAGGTAGCTTTTCACCTATTTAGGCCGATGGCGGGTCCGGGATCGATTGGCCCATCGTCTTCTGGCGGCTCAACTATTGGGGCAACTCCACTTGCAGTGGCCCACGGATTGTCCGGGTCCCATGTTCGTGTGTCCGTGTCGCCAGGGGTTGGCCGTGACGATAGCCCCTGCCGTTCACTCATGCCTGTCACATGGAGGGTGCCGGGTGGGCTACCGGTGGGTGGAAGCAGAGGCGTTCCCCCTAAACCTCTGCCCCCGCTTGGTCTGGAACCGGCTCCCCCGGTGGGGGCGGTTCCTGCTGCTCCGCCGCCAATCAATCCGCCGAATAAGTGAGTCGGCCTGGCGGGTGCATTGTGTGACTTCGGATGACCAAGACCCACGGCAGGTGGCCCGCCGATCAGGCCGCCGGTTGGTGTCGAGCGGGCTGAGCTGGGCCCCCCAGCTGTTGGTGGCCGTCTGTCGGAAGAGCTTTGATGGTGTCGGCCATCCTCTGGGGCCGTCGGTCTTCCGCTGGCGCCCGACAATGGCGTTGGATGAGGATCGGCGCTGGCTAGGAGGTTCGAAGGTGCAGCGGCTGTATCGGTGAGTGGGGAGTTACTTGCGGAGGACGAAGCTGGGATTGCCGAGCCCAGGATGGGACCTACTGTGTGGGTTGCTCTAGGTTTTATTGCGGGTGAACGCAAAAAACGTGTAGCCGGTGGCGCAGCAGTGGCGGTCGGTATCGGAACTATCGGAGGGATAACGGGAACCTGGACGTCGGCCGCATAAACATCAGGATCGTTCGCCTGGATGTTGGTCCGGGTAGTGGGGGGTGGGTGGCGGAGTAGGGTTTGGGCTTGTTGGAGTTCGGTGCTGAGGCCGTACATGACGTTGCGGGCTTGGATGTTCAGCCGTTCCAGGTCGGAGTCTGTCACCGGCGGCTGAATGGCCCGGCTGGCGGCGGCGGCTTTCGGGTCGGCGGCGGTTTGTTCCCAGGATCGCTTCTGTTGCAGCTTGACGGTGTATTCTTCGTGAATTTTTTCGATTGTGCTTCGGCTGCTGCTGAGGGCCTGGGTCGCGGCGGACAGTGCGGTCTGGTTGGTGGCGGCGGCGTCGTGGGTGCGTTGCACCTGCTCGATCAGCTCGTCGAGTTTGGCGAGGTAGGCGTGGGAGGCCGCGTTGGTCTCGGGCGGCCAGGCCTGGGCGAGGCGGTCGCGGTAGGTTCTCAGCCGGCCGAGATGTTGGCCGGCCAGCTCGGCGATTTTGCGCCAGCCTGCGACGTGACGCCAGTGGTTGTCGGTGTGGTGGCCTTGGAGGCAGGCCCACATGTCGGCCACGTTCATCAGATGCCACTCGGTCAGACCGCTGCGGCCGACACCCGGTTCCCTCACGGCACCACCACCGGGCCGGTGTTGTCGGTGCCGGTCGGGTCGGCGAGCGATGGCGACGCCACGGCCGCAGGTGGCGGCGTGCCGGTCTGCTCGCGCGTCTCGTCGACGCCCGGTGCGAGCGGCGTAGCGTGCTGCCCGAATGCTCGGTGAACGTCGGCTACGCGGGCGGCGGAGAAGGCGTCGGTGTCGGCGTACTGCTCGGCCACGAGCTTGGCTGCCTCCGCAAGGTGGCCGGTGGCGTCACCGACGCCCCAGACCGCGTTGGTCGTCGCCTGTTGAGTTTCCCAATGGCTACGCATGAAGTGCACCAGCTCGATGAACGCGTCGGCCGGGTTGGGCACGGTGGTGAGCATGTCGTCGGCGATGTACCGCAGGTGCGGTGCGTAACTGCCTTCCACCTCGGCGCGCAGCTGCTCGGCGAAGCCTCGTAGCTGACGGATGTCGGCCTCGACGCCCCCGGAACCGCGTAGCCAGGACGCTTGTCGATCCACCTCAGGGATCATCGGCCCTCCCAATCTGTCACGGGCTCGCTCCCCTGAGTGAGGTTAGACGGTGAACGCCCCCTCCGGCAGCCCTGGCAGTCCGAGGCCGCCTCCGGCAGCGCTGCCGCGTACCAGCTTGGTTCAGCGAGGCAGGCCGGAAGTGCGCCACGCGCCGGCACCGGGCGTCAGCGCCGCGCTCGCCGGGCGGCCGCTGCGCGCCCAGACCGACGCCGGGGCCGGCGCGGGCCGGGCCGCCGGCCGTGACCGCACGGCGATCACGCCCACCAACGCGGCCAGTTCCTCGGCGGTCGGCACGCCGCGCACGACCCGGAACAGCGGCTCTTCGACAGACATGATCTCAGGGTACGCGGGGGAGAGGCTGACCTTCATCGGACAGTGGCGTGCCGGCGGTGTGACCGTCTGCGCTGCCGGGTACCGTCTCAGCGATGTCAGAAGCTGCCCCCCAACTCGTCGCCGACCGGTACCGGCTCCTCTCGCCGCTCGGTCAGGGCGGCATGGGTCGGGTATGGAAGGCGCGCGACGAGGTGCTGCACCGCGACGTCGCGATCAAGGAGCTGGTTCCGCCGCCGGGCCTGACCAGCGACGAGCGCCGCGAGATGCGCGAGCGCTCGCTGCGCGAGGCACGCGCCATCGCCCGGCTCAACAACATCAACGTGGTACGCATCTTCGACGTGCTCCGCACCGACGGCGACCCATGGATCGTCATGGAGTACGTGGCATCCAGGTCGCTGCAGGACACCATCGCCGAGGACGGTCCGGTGTCACCGGGGCGTGCGGTAGAGATCGGTCTGGGCGTCCTGAACGCGCTGAAGGCGGCACACAAGGCCGGCATCATGCACCGCGACGTCAAGCCCGGCAACGTGCTGCTCGGCACCGACGGTCGGGTGGTGCTGACCGACTTCGGCCTCGCCACCATCCCCGGTGACCCGAACGTCACCCGTACCGGCATGGTGCTCGGCTCGCCCGCGTACATCGCGCCGGAGCGCGCCCGCGACGGCACTTTCGGCCCGGAGGCCGACCTGTGGTCGCTCGGTGCCACCCTGTACGCCGCCGTGGAGGGCAAGTCTCCCTTCGCGCGCCCGTCCGCGATCAGCACCCTGGCCGCGCTGGCCACCGAGCCGGTACCGCCGGCCCGCAACGCCGGCCCGCTCAAGCAGGTGCTCGCCGGGCTGCTGCGCAAGGATCCGCAGGAGCGGATCACCGCCGAGTCGGCCGAGCGCATGCTGCGCCGGGCCAGTGGACGCCGGGCCCGGGGCATCTCACTGCTCGACGGCGTACGCCGGCCGGGGCCGAACGGGCCCCGCGAGCCGCGCCCGCCGTTGGTGCCGGCACCGCGCCCCTCCGGTGAGCGACCCGCGACCCCCGTCACCCCGCCCGCGCCCCGCACGCCACCCACCTCCGGGTTACTGGCCGGCGGTGCTGCGGCCGCCGGATCCACATTGGACCGTTCGACCGGTGATCAGCCTGGCTCGGATGCTGGCCCGACGACGAAGGTCACCGGCCCGGACGGTGGCGGTGCCGCTCCGACGGCGAAGGTCGCCGGCCCGGACGGCGGCGCCGATGTCGCGCCAACCGCAAAGGTCTCGTCGACCAGCCCAGCAGAGGCTGGGCGAGCGGACGACCCGGATCACGGACAGCCCTCGACCGATTCGCCGTCGGGCGACCGGGACACCGCGCTGACTGCCGCTGCTGGCACCGCCTCGACGGCCGCCGCGGCAGCCGGAGCACCGGGGAGTAGCAACGCCTCGACCACAGCGGCGGCAGCCGGAGCACCGGGAGACAGCACCGCCTCGACGGTGGCTGCGGATGCCGGAGCACCGGGGGATGGCACCGTCGCTGCGGCTGGCGGAGCGTCGGAAAACGGCACCGGCGACGGGCAGCCCGCGCCGCCCAACGAGCAGGCCGGATCCGAGGCCGCCATCGGCGACCGGCCCGGCTCGGACCCGACGGACCAGGCGGATGCCGGTGCCGACGCGGCACCGAATGCGACAGACGACGGCGCGATGGCCAGCGCGGCGCACCCGGAGGAGGGCGTGCCGGCGGGTCAGACCGCTTCGGCAGGTCACGGCGCAACGGAGACCGAGGCGGCGATAAGCGCGGCCACTGTGGGTGGCGCAACCTCTGTGCCGGCGGGCGACGGCACGCGGAGGACGGCGCAGTCGACCTCGGTCCTGCCGGCGGCACCGGTCAGCCCGGCCCCGGCACGCGGCGCGGTCTTCAAGGCCGGGCAGTTCCGTTCGGAGCGGACCCGGCGTGCCGTGCTCGTCGGTGCCGTGGTGGCGCTGCTGCTGCTCGGCCTGGTGGTGGCGGTGCCGCTGCTCACCAGCGGCGACGAGGACGGCGGGACACCGACGGGCGGAGCCGACACCAGCAGCGCACCGGCTCCGACCAGTTCCAATCCGGCCGCCCCGCCACCGAGCGATCCGCCGGCCAGCCCGTCGGCGTCGCCCAGCCCGTCGGCCTCGCCGAGCGCCTCGCAAACGGCCGGTGGTCTACCCGAGGGCTGGACGCTGCGAACCGACGCGGTGGGCTTCAAACTGCCGGTACCGGACGGCTGGCGACGCAGTGCCAGCGGCACTTCGGTGATCTACCGGGAGCCGGACGGGGTTCGGGAGTTGCTCATCGACCGCACCGACACGCCGAAGCGGGACGCGGCAGCCGATTGGCGATCGCAGGAGCCGAACCGGAAAAACCTGGTCCGCAACTACGAGTTCATCGACATCTCGTCGTTTGACTGCAAGTGGCGGACCTGCGCCGACTGGGATTGGCGGGAAACCCGCGACGGCACTCGGATCCGGGTCCGTAACCGGGCCTTCGTCCCCGCCAGCAACCGGGGTTTCGCGTTGCGCTGGGAGGTCGCGGATCGCGACTGGGACGAGCAGCTGGAGAACTTCGAGATGATCTTCCGCGAGTTCGTGCCGGACCGTCAGGACTGATCGACAGGCATGACCCTTCGCCGTCCGGGGTATCTGATCTCCGACGACGGAAGGGAGGCCCGAGATGGGTTACCGAGGAAGGGGCGCCCGGCCCCGGCTGGCACTGTGGACGGCCGTGGTGCTGGGCAACGTCGTACTGCTGGTCGCCACCGTCGGAGTCGCGGTGCTGGCGACCATGCTGAGCCTGGTGACGCTCGCCGGGGCCGCGTTCGCCGGCTGGCACCTCACCCGCCGCGGTTCCGTGTCCCGCCGGCCGGGGATGACCGTGCCGGTTGGGTTGGCCGCCCGGCGACGGGCCTGAGAACGCGGGCCGCCGTTCCGGGTCGTTTGCGATTGCGGGGCGGTGGGCCGCCACCGCACACACGTCCGGCGATGATCGGCAGTCGGCAGTCGGCAGTCGGCAGTCGGCAGTCGGCAGTCGGCAGTCGGCGGCGCGTCGCGGACGGCGCGACGGCAGGCTGGCGTCCGCTCCGAGCGAAGGACACCGGCCCGCCGTCGCGGCGTACGTCAGGTGTTGTTGGCCAGTGCGATCAGCCGGCTGCGGTCGCCGTTCCAGTAGTTGCGGTCGACGCCGCCGCTGATGCCGGGGACGCTGCCGGAGTCGGTGTACTGCCAGAAGCTCCAGAACGGTGCGCCGGCCGGCAACGCGCCGACCGAGGACGACCAGCGGGCCACCCACAGCGGGTGGTTGTTCCACGGGCCGCTCCAGGAACCGGTGCACTGGTTCCAGAAACTGGTGGTGGTGTAAATGACCGCGTAGCGGCCGGTGCGGGACCGGTAGGTGTTGAGGAAGTCCTGCACCCAGTTACGCATGCCGGTGGTGCTCAGGCCGTAGCAGTATCCGCCGCTGTACGGATTGGCCTCCAGGTCCAGCGCGGCCGGCAGGGTGCGGCTGTCTGCGGACCAGGCACCGCCGTTGGAGGCCAGGAAATTTGCCTGGACCGCGCCGGAGGAGATGTTGGGCCGGGCGAAGTGATACGCGCCGCGGATCACTCCCGCGTGGTACGCGTTCACGTAGTTGGTGTTGAAGTTCGGGTCCTTGTAGCTCGTACCCTCGGTGGCCTTGATGAAGGCGAACTGAATGCCGGAGTTGCGGACGCTCGTCCAGTTGATGGTGCCCTGGTAACGCGAGACGTCGATGCCCGGCACGGTGGCGGCGGCGGCCGGGGTCGCGGTGGCGACGAGCCCGGCGGCAGCGGTGGCGAGTACGGCGACTGCGGCGGCGGTCAGCCGGCGCAGCGATCTGGTCCGACCCATGGCGTCCTCCTGAGACGACTATCGATAGACAGACATCTTTGAAGGCTGTCGTCTGCCAGGGCAAGGGGTATCAAGATAACTTTCAATGTCCTGGTTGTGGCGACGACCCACCTGGCGATCAACGCAGCGTGGCCGGATCGATCTGCCAGCGGAACGGTTCGGCGAGGGTGAACGTCTCGCCGGCGTTCACCTCCCGCTCCGATCGCCACCCGGTCGGTCTCACACGATACGACCGGTTGGCCCGGAACCGACACCGGAACTGTCGTCCGGCCCAAGGTGCACGGCGGAACGTGAGCGGTAGGCTCCCGCCTCATGGTGTCGATCGAGGGCATGACCGAGTTCTGGGACCGCCTGTTCGGCGCGCAGCCCGACCCACCTCCGCTGCTCGTGGTGCTCACCGGGCTGGTCGCCCTGCTCGTCGTCGTCACCCGGCTGCCGTGGCGGATCGCCCGCAACGCGATCACCATCGCCCACGAGGGCGGTCACGCGCTTGTCGCCGTGCTCACCGGGCGCAAGCTGCACGGGATCCGGCTGCACTCGGACACCTCCGGCCTGACCCTGTCGGCCGGCCGCCCCACCGGCCCGGGCATGGTGCTCACCCTGCTCGCCGGATACCTGGCCCCGCCGCTGGTGGGCCTGGGTGGGGCGTGGCTGCTCGCCGGCAACCGGATCACCCTGCTGCTGTGGATCGCGGTGCTCCTGCTGCTGGCCATGCTGGTGATGATCCGCAACCTCTACGGCGCGTTGACGTTGGTGGTGACCGGTGGCGCGGTGCTCGTCGTCTCCTGGTACGCCAGCCCACAGGTGCAGGCCGCCTTCGCCTGGACCGGTGTGTGGTTCCTGCTGCTCGGCGGCGTACGCCCGGTGGTGGAATTGCAGCGGCTGCGCGCGCGGCGCGGCATGCCGGCCTCCGACGCCGACCAGCTGGCCGGGATCACCCCGCTGCCGGCGTTCTTCTGGGTGGTCCTCTTCGGTCTGGCCAACCTCGCCGTGCTGGTCACCGGCGGCCTGATGCTGGCCGGCCCGCTGCTCGCCGAGGCCGGCCTCACCTGATTTCGTCGGCCGGGCGGCAACCTGCCCCACCCCCCGGTGCGTGTGCTCTGTCAGGTACGGGGAGGTGCGGGTGGCGGACGTCGAGGGGTTCGACGAGTTCTACCGGGGCAGCCGGCAGCGGCTGCTCGGTTACGTCTACGTGCTGACCGGTGACCTCACCGAGGCGCAGGACGCCGTGCAGGAGGCGTTCATCCGGGCCTGGCAGCGCTGGTCAAGCGTGGGCGGTTACGACGACCCGGAGGCGTGGGTACGCGTGGTGGCGGCCCGGATCGCGGTCAGCCGCTGGCGCAGCCTGCGCAGCCGCGCCCGGGCCTACCTGCGGCACGGCACCGTCGACAGCGTGCCGGCACCGACCACCGATACCGTCGAAGTGGTCGCCGCCCTGCGCCAGCTTCCCGAGGAACAACGCGTCGCGATCGCGCTGTACTACCTCGCTGGACTGCCGGTTGCCGAGGTGGCGCGGCAGACCGCAGCCCCCGTCGGCACGGTCAAGGCCCGACTTTCCCGGGGGCGTGCCGCGCTCGCCGGGCTGCTCGCCGTCTCTGATCTGGAGGAGGCTCCCGGTGCCTGACGAGATGAGGTTCCTTGAGCGGATGCACCACGACCTGCGGGAGGTCCGCTGGGCTGAGCCGGCGGAACTGCGGGAGCAAGGCACCCGCCGCCGAAGGCGTGCGGCGGTGGGAGCGGCCGTCGCCGTAGTGATGGTGGCTGCCGCCTCCGTCGTCGTCACGAAGGATCTCGCCGCACCACCACCGGCGGCCCCGCTGGCCGCACCGGCCACTCCGGTCCCGTCCGCCGAGATCCCCCGGTACGCCATGGTGCAGCCGGGCGACCTTCCCGTCGAGACCGGCCCGCCGCTCGGTCAGTCCGGCCTGGGCGAACCGGTGCAGATCGATTACGTGCTGCTCGCCTGTCACCAGGAGCAGGGTCTGAGCGCCGACTGGGAGCCGTCGCGTTACTCGCGCTCGCAGACGCTGCTGCGGCCAGCTACCGAGCGTCTCCCGGCCGACGAGGTGTTCAGTCAGGCCGTCTACCGGCTCGCTCCGCAGGTAGCCGACCGCATCTTCGCTCGGATCGATGCGTTGCTCGCCCCGTGCGCGAACTGGCGGTCCAGAGGCGACATGCTCTGGGATGATCAGGTCGTTGCGGCCGAGGCCGACCACCGGTGGGAGGTGACCGCCCGCGACTTCGTCGGTGATCAGGCGATGGTGATCCAGCACAGCATCACGGAGGCGCGGAATCTGGAGACCGGCGAGAGCCGGAAGCCGGGCCAGCTTGAAAGGACCGCGGTGGTGCGGGTCGGCGACCTGGTGACGGTGATGGGTCTGGGCCGGGACGGCACGGAACGGGAACTACGCCGGCTGGCTGTCGTGGCAGCCGACCGGCTCTGCGTCGCCGCGAACCCGCCCTGCTGACCACGCGCCAGTGGAGGAGCCGGAGGTCGAGGCCGGCCCCTCCGATTGTGGCCCTTAGAGCGGGATGTTGCCGTGCTTCTTGGGTGGCAGGGTCTCCCGCTTGGTACGCAGCACCCGCAGCGCCCGGACGATCTGGGTACGGGTCTCGTGCGGCGGGATCACCGCGTCGACGTAGCCGCGTTCGGCGGCCACGTACGGGTTGGCGAGGGTGTCCTCGTACTCGGCGATCCGCTCGGCACGGACGGCGGCCGGATCCTCGGCGGTGGCCAGCTCCTGCCGGTAGAGGATGTTCACCGCCCCCTGCGCGCCCATCACCGCGATCTGGGCGGTCGGCCAGGCGAAGTTGAGGTCGGCCCCCAGGTGCTTGGAGCCCATCACGTCGTACGCCCCGCCGTACGCCTTGCGGGTGATGACTGTGACCTTCGGGACGGTGGCCTCGGCGTACGCGTAGATGAGCTTCGCGCCCCGGCGGATGATGCCGTCCCACTCCTGGCCGGTGCCGGGCAGGAACCCGGGAACGTCCACGAAGGTGAGTACCGGGATGTTGAAGGCGTCGCAGGTGCGGACGAAGCGGGCCGCCTTCTCGCTGGCCGCGATGTCCAGAGTGCCGGCGAAGTGCATCGGCTGGTTGGCCACGACGCCGACCGGGCGGCCCTCGACCCGACCGAAGCCGACCACCATGTTCTGCGCGTAGAGCGGCTGAACCTCCAGGAACTCCCCGTCGTCGAGCACGTGCTCGATCACCCGATGCATGTCGTACGGCTGGTTGGCCGAGTCGGGGATCAGTGTGTCCAGTTCCCGATCCGCGCCGCTGATCTCCAGGTCCGCCGGCGCGTCGAAGACCGGCGGCTCGTCCAGGTTGTTCGAGGGCAGGTGGGACAGCAGCGCCTTGACGTAGTCGATCGCGTCGGCCTCGTCGGTGGCCAGGTAGTGCGCGTTGCCGCTGCGGCTGTTGTGGGTACGGGCGCCGCCCAGCTCCTCCATGCCGACGTCCTCGCCGGTGACGGTCTTGATGACGTCCGGTCCGGTGATGAACATGTGCGAGGTCTGGTCGACCATCACGGTGAAGTCGGTGACCGCGGGGGAGTAGACCGCACCACCGGCGCACGGGCCCATGATGAGTGAGACCTGCGGGATGACACCGCTGGCGCGGACGTTGCGGAAGAAGATCTCGCCGTAGAGGCCGAGCGAGGCGACACCTTCTTGGATCCGGGCGCCGCCGGAGTCGTTGATGCCGATGACCGGGCAGCCGATCTTCATGGCCAGGTCCATCACCTTGACCATCTTCTCGCCGAAGACCTCGCCGAGGGAGCCGCCGAAGACCGTGAAGTCCTGGGCGAAGACGCAGACCTGCCGGCCGTCGATGGTGCCGTAACCGGTGATCACCCCGTCGCCGTAGGGGCGGGTCCGGTCCAGCCCGAAGTTGGTGGACCGGTGCCGGGCGAACTCGTCCAGCTCGACGAACGACCCCTCGTCGAGCAGCATCTCGATGCGCTCCCGGGCGGTCTTCTTGCCGCGCGCGTGCTGCTTCTCCACGGCGCGGGCCGACCCGGCGTGCACCGCCTCGTCGACCCTTCGTGCCAGGTCCGCCAGCTTGCCCGCGGTGCTGTGGATGTTGGTCCCGGTCTCGGTAGTCACCCTGGGAATATAACGATGGTTCAGGTCGCCGCTGCTGTGCACTTCGCCTCATCGGGCTACCCGTAGGCTGGTGACGTGCCGGGTTCTCCGTACACCGATCTGGACCGCCCGCCGCTGTCGGCGGCCCGGCTGCGTCGGGCGTTGGTTGCGCCGTACGGTCCGTGGTCCCGGCTGGACTTGCGGACGGAGACCGGGTCCACCAACGCCGACGTCGCCGAGGCGGCGCGGGCCGGGGAGCCGGAGGGCCTGGTCGTGGTGGCCGAACGGCAGACCGCCGGCCGAGGCAGACGCGGGCGGGTCTGGCAGTCGCCGCCGCGTGCCGGCATCGCCACCAGCGTGCTGTTGCGGCCCGGCGAGGCTGTGCCGGCGCGTGGCTGGTCGCCGGCACCACCGGCGGGGTACGGCTGGCTGCCGTTGCTGGCCGGTGTGGCACTGGTCGAGGCGGTGGCGCTGCTGGCCGAGCTGAACGCCACCCTGAAGTGGCCGAACGACCTGCTCATCGGGGGCGCCAAGTGCGCCGGGATTCTCGCCGAGGGCGTGCCCGGGCCGGGGCTGAGTGACCCGCCCGCGGTCGTCCTCGGCATCGGGCTGAACGTGACGCTGCGCGCCGACGAACTGCCCGAGCTGCCGACCAATCTGCCGGCCACCTCACTGCAACTGGCCGGCGCGGCGGCAACCGACCGGGATCCGCTGTTGCGGGCCCTGCTCCGCTCGGTCGCCGACTGGTACGCGCGGTGGCGGGACGCCGGTGGGGACGCGGTGGCCAGTGGTCTGCGCGAGGCGTACCTGGCGGCCTGCGGCACCATCGGCCGTGAGGTGAGCGCCCTGCTCCCCGACGGCACCACCCTCACCGGCGCCGCCACCACCATCGACCCCCACGGCCAACTCCTCCTCACCACCCCCACCGGCCAGCGCCCCCTCGCCGCCGCCGACATCCGCCACCTCCGCTGACCGACCCCCAACCCGCCCACCCCCACCCCCGCCCCCGCCCCCCGTCCCCGCCCCCTTGCCCCCGCGATCTTGCACTTCTGGTCGGATCAAATAGGTGTAAAAGGGGCACTACGGCGACCGTAAGTGCAAGATCGCGGAGGTGGGGGCGGAGGCGGGGGCTGGCGCTGGGGTCGGGTGGGGGGTATCGAGCCGCGTGGCGGATGTGGGGCGGTGGCGGTGGGGGGTTACGGTCTGCGCGTCCGTTCCTGCGAGGAGGTTTCCGTGGCGTTCCCCGAAGACGTGCTCACCGAGGATGAGCACGTCGTGCTGCACCTGCATCCGCACTGGAAGGCGCTGATCCGGCCGGTGGCGGTGCTGGTGCTCGCCATCGCCGCAGTGGTGGTCGGCGTGCTGTTCCTGCCCTCGGGCGGGGGCGGTTCCGTGACGCTCGCAGTGATCGGCGGGCTGGCCCTGCTGGCCGTGATGGTGCTCGCGGTGTGGCCGTACGTCTCCTGGCGCACCACGCACTACCTCTTCACCAACGAGCGGGTGCTGCTTCAGCACGGCGTGTTCTCCCGGGAGCGCCGGGACATCCCGTTGAGCCGGGTCAACGACCACTCGATGAGCCAGCAGTTCGCCGGTCGGGTGCTGGGCTACGGCACCCTCACCATCGAGTCCGCCGGTGAGCGTGGGCAGTCCGTGCTGCACGACGTGCCCAAGGTCGACCGGGTCCAGACGAAGCTCTACGAACTCGTGGAGGCGTTCCACGACCGGCACTCGCTCGGTGACGGTGAACTACGCGAGATTCTCGGCGAGCGCGACAAGAGCGCCGGAGCGTAACCGCCGGGGCTGGTCCGGCACCGCCTGCCCGTACGGGCGACCGGTCAGCGGCGGCGGGGACGGCGGGGGGCCGGGGCAGGCTGCAACTGGGCGGCCAACTCGGCCTCCAGTTCGGCGTCCAACGCCGCCGTCAGTGGGGCCTCGTCGGGCAGCAGTCGGGCCTCGTCGGGCAGCGACGCGGATCTCGGCTGGAGCGGGCGGGGGGTCACGCCGGGCCGGGTGGGTGGTTGCTCCTCCTCCAGTTCCGTCACGGACTCGGCGAGCTCGGCCACCGGGTCCATGCCGGCCATCGTGTCCCACTCGTCGCGGGGCAGGCCGTGCCACCGCTGCGTCGCCTCGACCGGCGCGGCGGGCTGGAAGACGAACGTCCGGTACGACCAGAAGCGGAACAGGGTCGCCAGCACCACGCCGCCGGTCTTTGCGATGTTCAGCGCGAGCAGCCCGGTCACGCCCAGTCCGTACTTGGCCGCGGCGAGCACACCGAGTTCGATCAGCAGCCCGGCTCCGTTGAAAAGGAAAAACAGGGCGTATTCCCGCTGCATCGCGGATTTCGGGCGATCACGGTACGTCCAGTGCCGATTCATCAGATACGACGTGATGGTGGCGACGATGGTGGCGACGACTGTCGCCTTCAGTTGACCGTCGACGAAAACCGTGAGTGCGAGCGCGTTGAACACGGCGTAATTGATGACCGTGTTGATGCCACCGACCAGGCCGAATTTGAGTGCCTCGTGGATGAACTTCTGCCAGCGCTCAGGCAGCAGACGGACGAGAGGCATGCGCAACACCTTAAGACAGTGGGTCGGGGTCGGCTGGCTCCGACCGAACGAGTGGGCGGCAGGTCACGCCCGGCGGTCCTGGTTCGCTTCCGCGACGGGTGGCGTTCCCGCTTCGACGAAGACGAACCGTCGGTACGACCAGAATCGGAACAGCGTGCCAAACCCGGTGCCCACGATGAAGCTGGCGACGTTGTCAGCCAGACGGGTCTGGAAGACGGACGGCCAGATGCTGCCGAGCCCGTAGTGGCTGATGGCGAGGCAGGCCACCGCGATGCCCAGCCCCACCGCGTTGAAGAAGAAGAACAAGGCGTACTCCCGGGCCGGGTGGGAGCGCTTGCGGTGCCGCCAGGTCCAGAACCGGTTGCCCAGGAAAGCGAAGGTCGCGGCGATGACCGTCGCGATCGTCTTCGCGGTGATCTGCTCCACGCCCTGCGGACCGATCAGGTAGTTGAACAGGGTGAAGTCGATGAGGAAGGCGACCCCGCCGACGGTCGCGAACTTGCTCATCTCCCGGACGAGGTGACCAAAACGGTCGATCAAGGATCGAACAAGACCCGGGCGGGTCTGCCGGGAGCCTGGCTCCCCGGTCATCGTGGCGGCCACCGTGCGAGCGTACCGGTTGGCGGCCTCGGGAGCGGGTAGCAACGGGCACCAGGGTGCACCGGTGCGGCGGCACGGACGGGCACGAACGGAGCGTAACCGGATCCGTGCAATCGGGTGTTGTTTTCCGCTTCGGTACTCCCGGTCGCAAAACCCCCGACGCCGTCTTGGCGTGGGTGGCGCCAGCAGGAGGTCCGCCGAAGGATTTGCGTGAAACTGCGCGTGAAAGCGGGTAAAGGCTCGTGATGCCGCAGCGTGACCGCACCTTGTGCAGTTCTTCACAACCAGTCCCACTGACTGGAGAGGTCCCTCGGTTTACGCTGAGGCCAATCCCAGGTTTCCACGAAGGCGACGTGCATCGCGGCGCCGAGACTCGTGCACTCCATAGACCGGTCAGCGTCGACCACAAGGAGATGTGTCATGGTTGCTCCGGCCACCGTTCGGGGTATCGATCAGGCCCCTACGTCCCACCCGAAACTCCTCGCCTGGGTCCGTGAGGTCGCTGAACTGACCACCCCTGACCAGGTCGTCTGGGTGGATGGGTCCGACCAGGAATGGCGTCGCCTCACCGATGAGCTGGTGGAAGCGGGCACGCTCATCCGACTGAACCCCGAGAAGAAGCCCAACTCCTTCTACGCGCGTACCGACCCGACGGACGTCGCCCGGGTCGAGGAGCGCACCTTCATCTGTTCCGTGGACGAAGCCGACGCCGGGCCCACAAACAACTGGATGGCGCCGGCCGAGATGAAGCGGACCATGACGGAGCTCTACCGCGGCTCGATGCGCGGCCGGACGATGTACGTCATCCCGTTCTGCATGGGCCCGGTCGAGGCCGAGAACCCCATGTTCGGCGTCGAGATCACCGACAGCCCGTACGTGGTCGCCTCGATGCGGATCATGACCCGAATGGGCGCCGCCGTCCTACAGGCCATGGGCGACGACGCCGACTTCGTGCACGCCCTGCACTCGATCGGCGCGCCGCTGGCCCCCGGCCAGCAGGACGTGGTCTGGCCGTGCAACGAAACCAAGTACATCTCCCACTTCCCGGAGACCCGCGAGATCTGGTCCTACGGCTCCGGGTACGGCGGCAACTCGCTGCTCGGCAAGAAGTGCTACTCGCTGCGTATCGCCAGCGTGATGGGCCGTGACGAGGGCTGGCTCGCCGAACACATGCTGATCCTGAAGATCACCTCGCCGGAGGGACGGGTCTACCACATCGCCGGTGCCTTCCCGTCGGCCTGCGGCAAGACCAACCTGGCCATGCTGGAGCCGACCATCCCCGGTTGGAAGGTCGAGACGATCGGCGACGACATCGCCTGGATGCGGTTCGGCCCGGACGGACGGCTCTACGCGATCAACCCGGAGTACGGCCTGTTCGGCGTCGCCCCGGGCACCGACTGGAAGACCAACGCCAACGCCATGCGTACGTTGGACCGGGGCAACTCCATCTTCACAAACGTCGCCCTCACCGACGACGGTGACATCTGGTGGGAGGGCATGGGCGAACCGCCGGCCCACCTGATCGACTGGAAGGGCAACGACTGGACGCCGGAGAGCGAGAACCTCTCCTCGCACGCGAACAGCCGGTTCTGCACTCCGATCACCCAGTGCCCGATCCTGGCCGAGGACTACTACGACCCCAACGGCGTACCGATCGACGCGATCCTGTTCGGTGGCCGGCGTCGCGACACCGTGCCGCTGGTCACCGAGGCCCGGGACTGGGTGCATGGCGTCTACATGGGTGCCACGCTCTCCTCGGAGACCACGGCCGCCGCCTCCGGCGCGGTCGGTGTGGTCCGTCGCGACCCGATGGCGATGCTGCCGTTCATCGGTTACCACGGTGGCGACTACTTCCGGCACTGGATCGAGATGGGTAAGGGCGCCGACGGCGACGAGTCGAAGTTGCCCAAGGTCTACTACGTCAACTGGTTCCGCAAGGACCCGGAGGGTGGTTTCCTCTGGCCGGGCTTCGGCGAGAACTCGCGGGTACTCAAGTGGATCATCGAGCGGATCGAGGGCCGGGCGGACGCCGTGGAGACCCCGATCGGCATGGTGCCGACCCTGGACTCCCTGGACGTCGAGGGGCTGGACATGACGCCCGAGGACGTCCGGATCGCGCTGAAGGTGGACCCGGACGAGTGGCGGGACGAGCTGCCGCTGGTCACCGAGTGGTTCGAGAAGTTCGGCGACAAGCTGCCCGGTGTCCTCTGGGCCGAGCTGGACGCGCTGCGGGCCCGACTCGACGCGGAGCAACCGCAGCGGGGGGTGTGATCGACGACGGATCCGGGCATCATCGGATCCCATGAGGACGGCCGCCGAGACCGAGGTCCGGCGGCCGTCCGCCGTCCGGACGCTTACCGCACTGTTGGCGGTGACGGCCGCGGCCACCGTCGTGGTCGAGGTGCTCAACTGGTGGTACGCGCCGGAGCAGGGCTTCGGACTCGCCGTACGCACCGGCTGGGCGATGCTGCGTTCGTTCGGCTTCCTGCTGCTCATCGGGCATGTGCGCCGCGGCCGGACGGTGGCCCGCCCGTTCGGCCTGATCCTCGCCGTCACCACGGTCTTCGCGGTCGGTCGGCTGATCGTGCCCCGTCAGGGCGTACCACCGTTGCCTGGCCTGCTCGGCTTCGCCCTGCTCACCGCGCTCTGCGCGACAGTGGTCTGGCTGTTGTACAGGTCGTCGGCGCTCGCCGGGCACCTGGTGCGGCACCGGCCCCGACTGGTGATCGACCGCTCCGGCATCTCCTGGCGGGAAACGCCACCGCGCCGACCGGAGGCGAGCGCCTGGCTGCTGACCAGTCGGGTCGCGGCGTTCACCTACAGCCCCCTGATGCTGGTGCCGGCCCTGGTCGCCACCGCCGCGATCCTGGACGGGCGGTTGCTCGCCGTGTCCGCCGTGCTGCTCTGGCTGGGTGCCGGCATCGCGACCAGCTACCTGGTGCTGTTCTGCACGGCGTTCCTCCTACGCGGCCGGAGTTGGGCGGGCACCCTGCTCATCGTGGTCACGGTCGCCGTGCTCGCCGTCGACCTTCCGTTGTGCTGGTGGCTGCTCGGCCTCGACGGTCTGATCCGCGACGGCGCACCCTTGATCGTCGCCGCCGTGCTCACCGTCTACGGCATCCGCCGCGCTGCCCGCCCCACCCCACCCCCCACCTAACAGCCCCCCGCGCCCCCACCCCCGCGCCCGCTGGCCCCTGCCGCCCGTGCAGAACCCAAGATCCGGGCAACTTCGAGGATGTTGCTGCCTCAGCCGAGCTCCGAGCCCGAGACAGCAACATCGGGGAAGTTGTCCGGATCTTGAGCGTGTCAGGTGCAGCCGGACCGGCCGCTTGTTCTGCTTCACCTGGCGCACAGGATCCGGGACGATCGCAGTGCGTCGGGTGAAGCAGAGCAGCGGGGGCCGGTGATCGCCTCGGGTCGATGGTGGGGTGGAGCGGGAGGAGAGGGCTGTGCGCGATGAGTTCGACGTGGTGGTGGTCGGGGCGGGGCCGGCGGGGGCGGCCGCCGCCCTGGCGGCCCGCCAGGCGGGTGCCGAGGTGTTGCTGTTGGACCGGGCCGAGTTTCCCCGGGACAAGGCCTGCGGTGACGGTATCGCCGCGCATGCGTTAGACGTACTCGCCGAACTGGGTGTGCGCGACGCGGTGGCCGGTTTCGCGCCGGTGCCGGCGCTGCGACTGGTGGCGACGGACGGTGGTGCCGTGGCGCGGGCGTTGCCCAGACCCGCGTACACCGTGCCGCGGCAGGTGTTCGACGCGCGGCTGGTGGCGGCGGCCGTCGGGGGCGGTGTGCCGCTGGGCCGGCGGGCGGTGCGCCGGGTCGAGGTTCGCGCCGACCGGGTCGTGCTGGACGGGGAGATCTCCGCCGGGGTGGTGGTGGGTGCCGACGGCGCCGGGTCCGTCGTGCGTCGGGCGTTGGGTGAGCCGGGCAATCCGGACCGTCACCTGGCGTTGGCCATCCGGGGGTACGCGCCCGCGCCGCCCGGCCCGCCCACGCAGCTCATCGTCACCTCGGCCGCCCGCTGGCCGGCGTACGCCTGGTCGTTTCCGATCGGTGACGGCCGAGCGAACGTCGGGTACGGGGAGGTGCTGCGGGGCGAGTCCCTGACCCGCGGGCACCTGCTCGACCGGCTGGCCGCGCTGCTGCCGGGCACGGATCCGGCGACGGTCAGCTCGCTGCGCGCCCATCATCTGCCGCTGTCCACGTTCCGGCCGGTGCCGGGACGGGGCCGGGTGGTGCTCGCCGGTGACGCGCTCTCGCTGATAAATCCGCTGACCGGCGAGGGGATCTTCTACGCGCTGCGTTCCGGGGCGCTGGCCGGGTACGCCGCGGTCGGTGCTCCGGAGCACGCGGCGCGGCGGTACGGGACCGCCCTGC
This sequence comes from Micromonospora sp. NPDC000442, assembly GCF_042898635.1. Taxonomy (NCBI): domain Bacteria; kingdom Bacillati; phylum Actinomycetota; class Actinomycetes; order Micromonosporales; family Micromonosporaceae; genus Micromonospora; species Micromonospora sp. NPDC000442. The sequence goes on from NZ_JBIAYZ010000005.1 coordinate 200,990, forward strand.
GCCGCCGGCTCGGCACCCACCTGCGGCACAGTTCGGCGGCGGCCTGGCTGGCCCGACGCCGGTGGGTGGTGGACGCGGCGGTGCGGGCGGCCGGCCGTGACGGACGGGTCTTCGGCAGGGTGACCGAGCTGGGACTGGGCGATGGTCTGCTGGACGGGCGTACGCTCGGCCTGATCGCCCTCGGCCTGTCGGTGCGGCATCGGCCACCGGCACACTGATCCGTACGGCGGCTCGCTACCCTGCTAGGTGATGAGTCTGCGGAAACTTCTCTACTCCGTTTACGAGCGGCGGCTCACGGCCAAGCTCGCGGGTCGGCCGGTGCCTCGCCACGTGGGTGTGATGTGTGACGGCAACCGCAGATGGGCCCGGGAGATGGGCTTCGTCGATCCGAACGACGGGCACCGGATGGGTGCCGAGCGGATAAAGGAACTGCTGCGTTGGTGTGACGCCGCCGGCGTGGGGCACGTGACCCTGTGGCTGCTCTCCACCGACAACCTCACGCGCCCGGCGGCGGAGCTGGATCCGTTGCTCCAGATCATCGAGGACCTCACCACCGAGCTGGCCGAGGAGGGCAATCCCTGGCGGCTGCGGATGGTCGGCGCGCTCGACGTGCTGCCGACGCGCCTCGCGACGGCGCTCAAGGCCGCGGAGGAGCGGACCCGGGAACGCGCCGGCAGCGCTCAGGTCAACATCGCCGTCGGGTACGGCGGGCGGCGGGAGATCGCCGACGCGGTGCGCTCGTTGCTGTTGGAGCACGCGGCGAACGGCGGCACGCTTGAGGAACTGGCCGGGTCGCTCGACGTCGACGACATCTCCGAGCACCTGTACACCAGGGGCCTGCCGGATCCGGATTTGATCATCCGGACCAGCGGCGAACAGCGCCTCTCCGGCTTCATGCTCTGGCAGTCGGCGCACTCGGAGTTCTACTTCTGTGAGCTGAACTGGCCCGATTTCCGCCGCGTCGACTTCCTTCGCGCGTTGCGTTCGTACGCCACCCGCCAGCGCCGCTACGGGGTCTGAGACCCGGCGCGGCGCGGGACGGGAGTCGGTCGCTCAGGCGAGACGGTGGGTGGCCTCGGTGAGGAAGTCGCCCAGGTCGGCCGGGGAGTCGATGGTGAGGTCGGCGGCCTCGGCGACCTCGTCGCCGGTCTCCGGGTTGGCGACGGCGACGCAGACACCGAGGAAATCCGGGTCGGCTGTGGCGCGGGCCCGTAGCGCGGCGAAGGCCTTGATGTCGGAGACGTCGTCGCCGAAGTACCAGGCCGCGCGCACCCCCTGGACCAGTTCGTCGATGACCATGCCCTTGTCCCGGTCGACCGGCGGCTTGATCTCCAGGACCATCCGTCCGACCTGCACCCGTAGGCCGAGGCGCTCGGCCTGATCCCGGCCCCACTGCTCGACGGTGGCGGCGAGTTGCGGGGCGGTACGCCAGTGCAGGGCCACCGACAGCCGTTTGTACTCCACGAGGGTGCCGGGTGGCAGTTCGTCGCGGCCACGTTCGGCGAGTTCGGCCATCGTGGGCACCCACGGCAGTGCGGCCGGCTCGGTGACCGTGGCGCCGCCGGAATGGCTGTGTTCCAGGCCGTAGAGGCCGTACAGGTCGACGCCGCTGAGCCCACCGAAGTGTTCGCGCAGGAACTCCACCGGCCGGGCCGAGACGATCGCGATGCGCCGCACGATCGGTGCGAGTGTCTCGATGGCGGCCAGCACCTTCGGCGCGGGCTGTACCTGTGTCGGATCGTCGGCGACCGGCGCGAGGGTGCCGTCGAAGTCGAAGAAGAGGACGGTCTCGGCCGCCCGGTCGGCGGTTGCCCGCCAGGCCTGGTCGGCGTTCAGCGGGGTCTTCGGCTGCTGGTTGCCCAGATTCAACGGCGGCACGCGCGACAGCGTACCCCGGGTTCGACCGGTCAATCCCTGACGTGAATCCGGTGTGGGCGACAGGTGTGATTCAGCGTTCGGCGGCCCCACGTCCCCGGCGTCCGAACGGCACCACCGCCGCCTCCTGGCCGTGGCTCAGCAGGTAGCCCTCCACGAAGCCGGAGTTCCGGTCGCCGGTGTGTGCCTCGATCTCCCGCAGCCGCTCCACCAGGAACTCGGTGAGCGCGGTGAGCCGGTCGTTGAGCCGGTCGTGCAGTTCGGCGACGACGGCCAGGACGATCGCGGTGCCCGCGGTGGCGAGCGCGAAGAGGTTGACGAGCAGCGGTAGCTGCCCGCCGTTAAGGGTCAGGGTCACCGCGTTGCCGGTGATGCACAGCGTCACCGAGACCGTCGCGACCACGACAGCCAACCATTTCAGGGTCATGGAGAGACCCCTTTCTGTCCCGCAGGGCTGGGTTCGGCCTTGTCCCGTCCCCCCGCCGACGACGAGCCCAAGCAGTACGAATACGGACGCTAGCGCGCCCGATCCCGCCCCGTAGCGAAACGAATGAGGCTGACCTGCCGTTCTTTCGCCATCTGAGAACTAGCTGGCTGCGTCGCCTCGTTTTCGGACACCGAGCGGCAGCGTCGGGCGATATGCGAGGTAACGAATGGTTTCTCGGATGTGGAACTTCTCCGCGTCCGAGACGTCGGGGTCGACCAGTCGGCGGAGCAGTGCCTCGACGTCGGGGTCCATCGGTGGTGGTGCCGGCGCGGTTCGGCGGGAGGCCGTCCGGTCCCAGCCCAGCGCCGCGAAGGCCACGGCCGGGTCGAGCCCGAGGCCCTCGCAGAAGGCCACCACCCGCTCGGCTTCCGGGTCGCTGGCCCAGTCGCCGCGTACCCACCGGTTGATGGTCTGCCGCGAGACGCCGGTACGCCGGGAGACCTCGGTGCCGCTCCACGCCCGGGTCGCGCGGGCCTCGTCGAGGGCGCGCCGGACGAAGGTGGCGAAGGCGATCTTCCGCGCGTTGGCCGTCTCGGTCACCTCGTGACCGTACGACCGTTGAGCCTGGGTGACGGCGCCTGCCACGCGTCTGTCACGCTTGCGTGACGCCATTGCGGTGTGGCCGGAAGGGGGTCCGACACTCTTTCTGAGGGGTGTCACCTGGGCAGGATAGATGTACGTAGGTGCGGAGGCAAACGAACGAAAAGCTGATACTGTCACGTTCATGGGACAACCTACGGTGTGTCACGTGCATGAGACGATCAGTGCTCACCTGCGTCACGCGCCCGGTGCGAGGGGGACGCGGTGACCGAACTCGCAACCCGTGCTCAGGCGTTCAGCCTGGTGGCCGAGGGGGTCGCCGCCGGGCTGAGTGCGCCGTGGCGCCTCTACCTCGCCCGCGGCTGCCGCTACCTGTCGCTCAGCGTTGGTGACCGGGCCGAGTGGAACGCCTGGCGGACCCATCTCGGCTGCCCGGAACTGAGCGTGCGGGTCTACGACGCCGGCGGCGAGATCCGCCGCTCCTCGATGGCCGAGGTGGTCATGGACGGCTGCCGGATCAGCGTGGAACTGGTGGAGGAAATCGGCACCGACGACCTCGACCGACTGTTGGTCGCCGACCCCACCACTGTCGAACCGGAGGAACGATGAGGGCCGCGCGGCGCACCGGAGCCGCCGGATGAGCCCGTTCCTGGCGATCTTCCTGGTGCTCGTACTCGCTGCCACGAGCTACGCCGCAGGGCGGCTGCACGGGCAGCTCAGCTACCGGATCGGTTACCGCTTCGGCTACCGGCAGGGCTACTTCGACGGGGACCGTGGGGCATGGAACCGGCGTCGTCGGGAGGCTCAGGCGGCCATCGCCTCCGCCCTCGCCGTCACGGCACCCTCGTCACCTCCCACTCGGGTCTCGGCCACCGTGAACCCGCTCCAGCCGCGCGGCGCGTGCGCACCAGCTCCAGCCCTGCGCGCCGACGGTCCACCGGGGGAGATCGAGAAGGCTGTCTCAGCTCGCCCCGGCACCACGTACACCGGTTCGTCCTTCGCGGAGCCGGCCGCCTCGGTCACCGGGCGGCACCCGACCGGCACTCTCGTCCGACGGACCGGCTGAACCGGTCGACGGGCTCCGGCCCGTCCACAGGCGCGGCGCACCCCCTCGCGGGTGGCGCCGCCGGGGCCACGTCAGACCGGTGGCGGTGGTCCCACCGGCCGGGATGCGCGCAGGGGGCATGCATCCCGGCCGGTTCATTCCGTGGTCCGCGCAGGTTACGGAACTTCTCGCCCGGCCGGCAGGGCGTTCATGAACGACCACTAGCCGGGACGGGTGCGGGGAGCTAGCGTCTAGGCATGGCGCGGGGTTGTCCCGAGCCAGCCGGCCCGCCCGGCCTGCGACCTCGCGCACGGGGCCCGCATCCGACCCCGTGTCAGCCGGGCATCCGGAGGAGGCGGACCGCGGGTGGCCGGGTGCCCATCCGCCGGAGCAGGCCTGTGACGACTCGCCGTACGACCGCCGGTGCCGACCAGGGCCCGGCCGCGACTACCACGACCCGCCGCAGCACCCGGAGCCGCCGTACGGCGGCCGCCGGTTCGGCCGACCCCAGGGAGCCCCGACCAGCGGGCCAGTCCTTCGTTCTGGACACCTCGGTACTGCTCAGCGACCCGGCGGCGTTCCACCGCTTCGCCGAGCACGAGGTGGTGCTTCCGCTGGTGGTGATCTCCGAGCTGGAGGGCAAGCGGCATCACCCGGAACTGGGCTGGTTCGCCCGCCAGTCGCTGCGCATGCTGGACGAACTGCGGGTGCGCCACGGCCGGCTCGACCGGCCGGTGCCGGCCAACGATGTCGGCGGCACGCTGCGCGTGGAGCTGAACCACACCGATGACGGGGTGCTGCCGCCGGGCTTCCGCAACGAGTCCAACGACGCTCGGATCCTCTCCGTCGCGCTGAACCTCGCCGCCGAAGGGCGGGAGGTGACCCTGGTCAGCAAGGACATGCCGTTGCGGGTCAAGGCCGCCTCCGTGGGGCTGTGCGCGGACGAGTACCGGCACGGCCAGGCCAGCGACCCGACCTGGACCGGGATGGCCGAGCTGGACCTCGCCGAGGACGAGATCGCCCGGCTCTACGCGGGAGAGGTCATCGACGTGGACGCGGCGGCCGGTCTGCCCTGCCACACCGGACTGGTGCTGCACTCATCCCGGGGCTCGGCACTCGGCCGGGTGCTGCCGGACAAGACCATGCGGCTGGTTCGGGGCGACCGGGAGGCGTTCGGTGTGCACGGGCGCTCGGCCGAGCAGCGGGTCGCACTCGACCTGTTGCTCGACGAGTCGATCGGCATCGTCTCGCTCGGTGGCCGGGCCGGCACCGGCAAGTCCGCCCTGGCGCTCTGCGCGGGGCTGGAGGCGGTGATGGAGCGTCGCCGGCACAAGAAGGTGATCGTCTTCCGTCCGCTGTACGCCGTCGGCGGGCAGGAGCTGGGCTACCTGCCCGGCTCGGAGTCGGAGAAGATGTCGCCCTGGGCACAGGCGGTCTTCGACACCCTCGGCGCGGTGGTGCACGAGAACGTGCTGGAGGAGGTCACCTCGCGCGGTCTGCTGGAGGTGCTGCCGCTGACCCACATCCGGGGCCGCAGCCTGCACGACGCCTTCGTCATCGTCGACGAGGCGCAGTCGCTGGAGCGCGGAGTGCTGCTGACCGTGCTCTCCCGGATCGGTCAGGGCTCCCGGGTGGTACTGACCCACGACGTGGCTCAGCGGGACAATCTGCGGGTCGGACGGCACGACGGTGTCACCGCAGTGATCGAGGCGTTGAAGGGTCATCAGCTCTTCGCGCACGTGACGCTCAGCCGTTCGGAGCGGTCTCCGATCGCCGCGATGGTGACGGACCTGTTGGAGGATGTCCCGACCTGACGGCCGTTTTGGGCGTGTTGCGGCGATATTTTGAGTGACCCACATCACAATTGAGGTTGCCCGTTTCCCATCAGCCTCACTGTGCGCGATGGTGTCCCACGGGCGCCCACGCACCCGGCGCATCGTTGGTGATCGTTCGTCACTCCGACACCGGAGCGGACGACACCGGGAGGCGACGCGGTGCGTCCACGGTGGCCGGCATGCCGGCCACGGGCGCCCGTGGCGCGCTACGACCGCAGTGCGGTCGCGGCACGCCGCGTCCCTGAACCCGACGAAGGGATCACTTCGTGAGTCGGCCGTGGAGCCGGTTCGCCGCCCGCACCGCAGCCGTCGCGCTGCTCTCGGTGGGCGTAGCCGGCGGTTTCTACCTCAGTGAGGACCGCCAGTCGCAGCGCTCAGGCCCCGGCGCTCAGGTGGCCGGCAGCGTCAGCGAGATCGACGTCAACGTCGAGTACCGGCAGAAGGAGACGGTCTCCCGCCAGGTCCGCACCGCCCGGCAGCAGGCCACCGAGGTGCGGAAGCAGGCCAAGGCCGCTGCCGAGAAGGCCCGCAAGGCCGAGGAAGCGGCCCGCAAGAAGGCCGAGGAGAAGGCAGCCAAGGAGGCCGCGGCCCGGGCCGCGAAGCCGTACGACGGCCCGATCCCCGAATCCTGCGAGGAATACAGCGGCAACCGGAAGGTCGGCTGCGCCCTCATGATCGACGCGGGCTTCAAGATCGACCAGTTCCCCTGTCTGGACAGGCTCTGGAACAAGGAGAGCGGCTGGAACCACAAGGCCCGCAACCCGTCCTCCGGGGCGTACGGCATCCCGCAGGCGTACCCGGGGAACAAGATGTCCTCGGTCGGTGCCGACTGGGAGACCAACCCGGTCACCCAGATCAAGTGGGGGCTCGGCTACATCAAGGGCCGCTACAGCACCCCCTGCGCAGCGTGGAACCACTCGCAGGCCAAGGGCTACTACTGAGCTGAACGACAGCGGCGGGGCGCGGACAACCGACCGCACCCCGCCGCTGTGCGTCTCGTGCCCGGAAAAGTGGCGGCTGCCGGCGTTTACTGATAGCTGTTGACGGGTGACCCTGCTCCCCGGGAACGGCGATCCCCACCGGTTTGGCACCGTGGCCTTCTACGCGTCCATCGGACGGGCCTTCGTCGCCATGTGCGCGGTGGTTCCGGTGCTCTTCCTGATCGAGGGCCTCGACGTCTGGCTCGGCGCCGGCTTCGACTCCGCCGCCGGGATCATCCCGCAGCGCATCGACGGGCTGGACGGCATCTTCTTCTCGCCGTTCCTGCACCATGGCTTCGACCACCTCTACAGCAACAGCATCCCGCTGATCCTCCTCGGCACGTTCGTGCTGGCGGCGGGTGGCCGGCGCTTCCTCTGGTCCACGCTGGTGATCGTCCTGGTCAGCGGGCTCGGCGTGTGGTTCACCGGCTCGTCCAACACGATCGTGGTCGGCGCCAGCGGGGTGATCTTCGGGTACCTCGGCATCCTGCTCACCCGGGGCATCTTCGAGCGGAGCTGGTGGAACTTCGCCGTGTTCCTGCTGGTCGGTCTCCTCTACGGCGGCCAACTGGTCGGCGTCCTGCCCACCGACGAACGGATCTCCTGGCAGGGGCACCTGTTCGGGCTGCTCGGCGGCATCGTGGCGGCGATCATCTTCCGTCGTCGTCGGACCGACCTCGACGGGCCGTACCGCTCCGAGTCGCCGATGACCATGCCCTGACGCGTCCGCCTAGCGCGGCGACCGCCACGGCGACCAGGGTCAGGACGGAACCGAGCAGGGTGGTCGGGTCCGGGTGCGAGGCGGCGGACGGCATCAGCACGTCCAACAGCACCGCACCGACCACCTGACCGGCGACGGTGGCCAGGCCGAGCAGCAACACGCCGGTGAGGCGGACCACCGCAGCGGCCACCGCGATGAACATGACGCCGATCGGCCCGCCGAGGTAGAGCCAGAGATCGGCGGGCAGCCCGCCCGGAGGCCGACCCCGCAGCGCGAGGCTGACGACAAACGCGACCAGCAGCACCGCCGTACCGGCGGCGAAGTTGACAAGCGTGGCGGTCAGCGTGCTCTCGGTGACCACCCGGACCCATCCGTTCACCGCCTGCTGCCAGGCCACCGCCACCCCGGCCAGCAGCGGTAGCACGGCCAGCCCGAGAGTCGCCGGCTCGCGGAACCGGTCGCTGACCGCCAACAGCACCGCGACCACGGTCAGCGCCGCACCGGCCAGCCGGGCGCCGGTCACCGGTCGCCGGCCGCTCGGGCCGATCCCCGCCCGGTCGACGAGCAGGCTGCTGGCGGACTGGCCGGCCACGACCGCCACCGTGAACACCGCGACTCCCAGGGGGCCGACGGTGGCGCCCTGAGTGAACACCAGGAACGCACCGCAGGCGCCGCCGAGGCACTGCCAGGGCCGAAGCGTGCCCCGGCGCAGGGCGGTACGCAACGTGGTGAGCCCGCGTCGCCCGGCACCGGTGGCGGGGACCAGCACCAACAGCAGCAGCAGGCCCGAACCGAACGAGATGACCGCGGCGGTGAGCCCGTCGCCGAGGCGTACGCCCAACTCACCGTTGATCCGCGACTGGGTCGCCACGGCGACCCCGGCGAGGGTGGCCAGCGCCACCGCGCCGAACCGGCGACCCGCCGACACCGCCGGCCGGGTCGCCGTCGGGGCGCTCAAGCCTGTTCGTCCAGCGGCCGGCCGTCGAAGTCCACCGCCGAGTACAGCGCCAGCTTTTCCAACCGGTGGTACGAGTCGATCACCCGGATGGTGCCGCTCTTGGAGCGCATCACGATCGACTGGGTGTACGCCCCGCCGGCCCGGTACCGCACTCCGCGCAGCAGGTCACCGGAGGTGATCCCGGTGGCCACGAAGAAGCAGTTGTCGCCGGTGACCAGGTCGTCGGTGGTGAGCACCCGGTCCAGGTCGTGGCCGGCCGCGACCGCCTTCTCGCGCTCGGCGTCGTCCCGTGGCCAGAGCCTGGCCTGCATCATTCCGCCCATGCACTTCAGCGCGCAGGCGGCGGTGATCCCCTCCGGGGTGCCGCCGATGCCCATCAGCACGTCGACGTCCGACTCGCCGCGGGCGGCGGCGATCGCACCGGCGATGTCGCCGTCGGAGATGAAACGGATGCCGGCCCCGGCGCGGCGGATCTCGTCGACCAGGCCGTCGTGCCGGGACCGGTCGAGCACACAGACGGTGACCTCGGAGACGCTGGTGCCCTTGGTCTTGGCGATGCGCCGCAGGTTTTCGACCGTGCCGGCCTCGATGTCCACCACGTCCGCGTACGCTGGGCCGACGGCGAGCTTCTCCATGTAGAAGACCGCGCTCGGGTCGAACATCGCGCCCCGTTCGGCCACCGCCAGCACCGCGAGGGCGTTCGGCATCCCCTTGCTCATCAGGGTGGTGCCGTCGATCGGATCCACCGCGACGTCCACCTCGGGACCGTCGCCGTCGCCGACCTCCTCGCCGTTGAACAGCATTGGGGCGTTGTCCTTCTCGCCCTCGCCGATCACCACGATGCCCTTCATCGGGATCGAGTTGATCAACTTGCGCATCGCGTCGACGGCGGCCCCGTCGCCGCCCTCCTTGTCACCCCGGCCGACCCACCGGCCGGCGGCCATCGCCGCCGCCTCGGTGACCCTGACCAGATCGAGGGCGAGGTTGCGGTCGAGATTCTGTGGAATTCGCGTCCTGATGGTGGTCATGTAAACGGCTCCTCCTCGCGGCGGTGCGGGGCGGGCCGGCGCTGCCGGCTTCGTTCCTGATCCTCACACGATGGCGGACGCGCAGCCGGGTCGGGGCGGTGATGGCACGGATACCGCCGGTCGGGCTGCTGCGAGAATGGTCCGGTGGAACCTGCACAGCCTGCCGACCGCGCACCCGCCGACGAGCCCGTGCCGCCGCCCGCCGCCGCCGCGAAGTCCGAGCGGTCGCCGCGGGACATGGCCATCTCGCTGCTGGTGCTGCTGATCCCGATCGCCCTGCTGCTCGCCTTCTACCGGGGCTTCCTCGGCGGGGACCAGCCGAACACGGTCGACCCGGCGCCCGCCTTCGAACAGGCGAAAACGGCGGGCGCGTTTCCGGTGAGCGAACCGGTCGAGCTTGGCGACGGGTGGCGGGCCGTGCGCGCGGCCTACCGCACGGCCGAGGACGGGGCGATCCTCCGGGTGGGATATGTCACCCCGGAGGGGCGGGGCCTGCAACTGGTGCAGAGCAACGTGCCGCCGGAACGGCTGCTGCCGGCCGAGCTGACCGACGAGGGTCGGCCGCAGGGGCAGACCGATCTCGGGTCCGGCACCTGGCAGCGGTACACGGCACGCGGCAACGAGCAGGCGTTGGTGCTGCTCCAACCGGAGCGCACGGTGATCGTCGTCGGCGACGCCCGGGACAACGAGCTGCGGACGCTCGCCACCGCCGTGGACTGAGCGTCCTCGATCCGGTCGCGGAGCCGGTGACGCCAGCGCACGCCGACCCTCGGTGCGGCTGAGCCGGCCACATCGGGTGCCCCCTGCATGTCGGTCCGATCCGCTACGCTCCCCGGGTTCGATGCCTGGCCGGCTGCGGCCGGTCGGGCTTTCCTGCTTGAAGAGAGACGATCTGTGAACATTCGACGGTGGAGCGTGGGCCTCATCGCCGCCACGCTGCTCGTTCCCGGCCTCGCCGCCTGCAACAACTCCAGCGGCGACTCGTCCTCCGCGGGCTCCTCGACCGAGTCGGGCATCCCGGCCGACCCGAAGGCGGCGCTTGTCGCCTCCACCAAGGGGCTGGCCGAGGGCAACTTCACCTTCACCATCGCGGCTGACTCGATGACCGGCAAGGGCACGTTCCACAAGCCCAGCAACAGCGCCCAGATGACGATGACCATGGGTGACGAAGACTTCACCATGGATTTCGACCTCATTCAGATCCAGCCGGACACCTGGGTGAAGGTCGACCTGGGTGACCTGTTCGCCGGCGTCCCGGGGATGGAGGCGATCAAGGACAAGTACCAGCACCTCGACGCCGCCAAGGCCAAGGACGCGAAGAACCTCGACATCTTCAAGGAGGGCACCGACCCGGCCGACGCCGCCGGCATGTTCGAGGGCCTCGCCGAGGTGCAGAAGACCGGCGAGGGCACCTACAGCGGCACCTTCGACCTCACCACGGTGAAGGACTCGGTGGCCGCCGACGAGGACATGCTCAAGGCGCTTGGTGACCAGGCCAAGGCGATCCCGTTCACCGCGAAGCTGGACGCCGAGGGCCGGCTGAGCGAGCTGGTCATGTCCCTCCCGGCGGCAGGCGAGACCAAGGCCCAGGACATCAAGGTCACCTACGGCGACTACGGTGCGGCGACCGCCGTGCAGAAGCCGCCGGCGGACCAGGTCATCGAGGCGAGCGAGCAGACCTACGAGATGTTCAAGTAGGCCGAGCGGCAATGCTGCGGGGGTGGGCTCAGCCCACCCCCGTTCGCGTTCCGGCGCACCGTTCACCGCCGATGCCGGGGGTGTGGCCGGGTTCGGGTGATTGCGGGTGCCGCCGGTAGGGAACAGAAGAGGGGAGCCTCCGGCGCGAGAACGCACCGGATGACCCTGCTGGGAGACACCGATGACCGTTCGACGACTGAGCGCCGGCCTGGTGGCCGTCGCCCTCTTCACGCCCGGAGTCGCCGCCTGCACCACCACCGGCGACGCCGGGCCGAGCGCCACACCGTCCGCCCCCGCCAGCGCCACCGGTGCCGTACCCGAGGTCGACACCGACGCGAAGCAGGCGCTGCTGGACTCGACCCGGGAGATCCAAAACGGCAACTTCAGGTTCAGCACGACCGGCGCCGGCTCGGTGGCGGAGGGGCAGGTGCACCAACCGAGCCAGAGCGCGGAGATGCGGGTACGCCTCGGCGAGTCGACCGACGACCTGGCGATCAGCCTCGACCTCATTCACGCGAAGCCGGACAGCTGGGTGAAGCTGGACCTCCAAGGCCAGGCGGCCACCAGCGTGCCCGGGGCGGACCGACTCAACCTCGGCAAGTACCACCACCTCGACCAGAGCCGGATTCAGGGCAACCGCAGCCTCGGCTTCGACTTCGACAAGGTCGACCCCGCCGGCAGCGAGGCGTTGACCCAGGCCGTCACCGAAGTCCGCCGCACCGGCGACGGGGCGTACGCCGGCACTCTCGACCTGTCGAAGGCGGCCGACGCCGGCGCCCTCGACCCGGCCGTGATCACCGCCCTCGGTGCGGAGGCGAAGTCGGTGCCGTTCACCGCGACGACCGACGCCCAGGGGCGACTGACCGAGATGGTCATCCAGTTGCCCGACGGCGGGCGGCCCGCCGGGCAGGAGATCAGGGTGACCTACTCCGACTACGGCAACGCGACCGAGGCGACCAAACCCTCGGCCGACCAGGTCGTCGAGGCACCGCCGGAGCTGTACAACCTGTTCGACTGAGCGCGGGGCGTGGCCGGACGGCGCACACCTTCAGCCTCGCCCGTCAGGAACCGTGCGCGGCGCGGCGGGAACCGATCGGCTCCTGCCGCGCCGCACAAGCGGCCTGGCTCGCGGGCTGGCCGTTGCGCTGGGGCGGCCTGGCTCCGTCACTGCGGTGGCCGGGTCGTTCGCGCTGGTGGGTCGGCCGACGGCGGGTGCTCGGCCTGCGTCAGACGGCCGGGTCAGGTCGGGCGGCGTCGATGCGGGCGCGGGCACCGTCGAGCCAGCGCTGGCAGATGACCGCCAGCGCCTCGCCGCGCTCCCACAGGGCCAGCGACTCCTCCAGCGAGGTGCCGCCGGCCTCCAGCCGCTCCACCACCGACGCGAGTTCGGCGCGGGCCTGCTCGTAGCTGAGCCGCTCGTCCGACCCGCTGGTCTTCTCGTCAGTCATCGCACCCATCTCAGCACAACCGCCCGACACCCCCGATCACCGCACCGCCGTCGACCGCGCCCGCGCCGGGGGCACGCCGCCGGAGGCGGTCCGGCGAGGCGACCCCCCGAGCCCGGATCGAGTGGTGTCAGGTGGCTCGGAAGCCCTGCGGCGCCGGGCCGAGCCCACCGGGCCCGGGCCGTAGGCGTACGGATCAGGTGTCGACCGTGGCGGACAGTTCGCCGTCGGCGAGGCGTACCCGCAGCGGGTCGCCGGGCGCCACCTCGGTGGCCGCCCGTACGACGTGGCCGTCGGCGCGTTGCACGATGGCGTACCCGCGGTCGAGGGTCGCGGCCGGGGAGAGCGCGCGCAGCCGGGCCAGGGTGTGCCGGAGGTCGTCGCCAGCGGCGGCGAGGCGGTGGTCCAGACAGCGGCCGGCGCGCTGACGCAGGGCGGCCACCTCGGTGGCCCGCTGCTCGACCATCACCTGTGGTCGGGCCAGCACCGGTCGGGAGCGCAGCGCGTCGATGCGGTGGGACTCCCGGTCGACGAGGTTGTGCACGGCCCGATGCAGCCGGTGCCGGGCCTGCTTGATCAGGCGTACCTCCTCGGCCAGGTCGGGCACCACCCGCTTGGCCGCGTCGGTGGGGGTCGACGCCCGGACGTCGGCCACGTAGTCGACCAGCGGTGCGTCCGTCTCGTGGCCGATCGCACTGACCACCGGCGTGCGACAGGCGAAGACGGCCCGGCACAACGCCTCGTCGGAGAAGGGGAGCAGGTCTTCGATGCCACCGCCGCCACGGGCCAGGATGATCACGTCGATGCTCGGGTCCGCGTCCAGCACCTTCAGTGCGTCCACGATCTGGGGGACGGCGCTCGGGCCCTGCACGGCCACGTTGACCGTCCGGAACTCCACCGCCGGCCAGCGTCGGCGGGCGTTTGTCAGCACGTCCCGCTCGGCAGCGCTGGCCCGACCGGTGATGAGCCCGATCCGCTGCGGCAGGAACGGTGGGCGGCGCTTCCGCGCCCGGTCGAACAGCCCCTCGGCGGCCAGCAGCTTCTTGAGTTTCTCCAGCCGGGCGAGCAGTTCACCGAGGCCGACCTGCCGGATCTCGTCGGCGCGCAGGCTGAGCGTGCCCCGGGCGGCGTAGAACTCGGGCTTGGCGTGCAGCACCACGCGGGCACCTTCGCGCAGCTCCGGGGCGCCGGAGTCGAGCACGTCGCGGTTGGTGGTGACCGTGAGACTCAGGTCGGCGGACGGGTCACGCAGCGTCAGGAAGACGGTGCTGGCACCGGGTCGCCGGCTGATCTGCGCCACCTGCCCGTCGACCCACACCCATCCGAGTCGGGCCACCCAGGCACCGATCTTCTGACTGACCACCCGCACCGGCCACGGCTCATCCGAGCTGCTCTTCCCCCCAGCTCCCACCGCTGCCTCACCCGCACTCACCCGACCACCCTACGGTCTCCGCCCCCGGCAGCGTTGATCATGAGGTTGTTGTTCGCGGTGCGGCGTGTCGCGGGTGACAACTTCATGATCGACGGGCGGTGGGCGTCGCCTCGGGCGCTGCCGGGTGCGGGGGTGGCACGTACGATGAGGGGGTGACTGAGGTTGAGACGACTTCCCGGACCGGCAAGCGCGTGCTCCTGGCCAAGCCCCGCGGCTACTGCGCGGGCGTGGACCGGGCGGTGCAGACCGTCGAGGAGGCGCTCAAGCTCTACGGTGCCCCCATCTACGTCCGCAAGCAGATCGTGCACAACAAGCACGTGGTGCGGACGCTTGAGGCCCAGGGCGCGATCTTCGTGGAGGAGAACGAGGAGGTGCCCGAGGGCGCCACGGTGATCTTTTCCGCGCACGGCGTGGCGCCCGAGGTCTACGAGCAGGCGAAGCAGCGGTCGCTGAAGGCGATCGACGCGACCTGCCCGCTGGTGACGAAGGTGCACCACGAGGCGAAGCGGTTCGCCGCCGAGGACTACGACATCCTGCTCATCGGCCACGAGGGGCACGAGGAGGTCATCGGCACCTCGGGCGAGGCACCGGAGCACATCCAGCTGGTGGACGGCCCGGAGGACGCTGACCGGATCACCGTCCGGGACCCGAACAAGGTGGTCTGGCTGTCGCAGACCACCCTGTCGGTGGACGAGACGATGGAGACCGTCGCCCGGCTCAAGAAGCGGCTGCCGATGCTCCAGTCGCCGCCCAGCGACGACATCTGCTACGCCACAAGCAATCGCCAGCACGTGATCAAGGAGATCGCGTCGGAGTGCGACGTGGTGATCGTCGTCGGCTCACGCAACTCGTCCAACTCCGTACGCCTGGTCGAGGTGGCCCTGGACGGCGGTGCCCGTGGCGGCCACCTGGTCGACTTCGCCCACGAGATCGAGGACGCCTGGTTGGCCGACGCGCGGACGGTGGGGCTGACCTCGGGTGCCAGCGTGCCGGAGGAACTGGTGCAGGAGGTGCTGGCGCACCTCGCCGAGCGCGGCTTCACCGACGTGGAGGAGGTGGTGACCGCAAACGAGCGGCTCACCTTCTCCCTGCCGCAGGAGCTCAAGCGCGACATGAAGGCCGCCGCAGCGGCCCGCGACTGAGCCCGCCAGGCAGGCCCGTGAGCACCCCAGGCAGGCCCGATGGAACTGTTCGCCCGCCCGCTGCGTCAGAGCTTGGTATGAGGACCATTCGGATCGCCGCGACCGCGCTGATCGTCTGCACGGCGCTCGCCGCCTGTGCCGGCCAGGACGCGGGGGACGGCACCGCCACCCCGACCCCGACGGGAGCGTCACCGGTGACCGAACTGCCCACCCCGGACCCGACCGGATCCGCGCCCGCGCCCTCGCCCTCCGAGCCGGTGGACCCGACCGTACCCACCACCCGGCCGACGGTCAGGCCGAGCGCCCCGTCGAAGCCACCCGCGACCGGTCAGATCACGTTGACCGGCCGGGTGGAGTCCGGCGTCGAGCCCGGCTGTCTGTTGCTCGATGGCTACCTGCTGCTCGGCGGGCCCCGCGACGTGCTCACCGCGGGTGCGTCGGTGACGGTGACCGGCCGCCCCGACCCCACCATGATGTCCACCTGCCAGCAGGGCACCCCGTTCGTCGTGGCCTCCGCCAAGCGCGGCTGAGCGCGCGGCTCCGGAGGCACCCCCGGCGGCGGCACGGGCCCGCGATGTGGATCAATTGATGGCAGGATGCCCGGGTGCGGTACCGACCGATCCTTCCTGCGGCGGCCGGGGCCCTCGCCGCCGTCCACGTCCTCGGCATTCTCACCGGTGTTCCCCTGCTACGCCAGGCCGAGGTGGCCGCGTTGCTGCTGCTGTTGGCGTACGCGCTGACCGTCCGGCCACCGGGCCGGCCCTGGGCGGTGCCGATGGCGCTCACCGTGCTGGTCGTCGAGGCGTGGACCACGATGCCCGCCGATCCCGCCGACCGGAAATGGCAGGTGCTCCGGCCCGGTGCGGTTGACCCCACCCTGGGATTCGTCACCGGCCTCCGCCTGAGCTGGGCGCCGCTGGTCCTCGTCCTGATCCTGTTGTGGAGCACCCGGTGGCGCGACGCCCGCCCGGGTCGCCCCGCCCTTGCCGGGGCGGTGTTGGCGGCGACGCTGGTGGCCGCGTACGCGGTGGTCCAGCTGGTCGAGATCCACCTTGCGGTACGGGCGGCTCAGCGGCTCAGCCCTGGCAGCGGCGGCCCGTCCGACGTGGAGGTGGCCGCCGCGATGCTGGCACCCCTCGCACTCGCTTTCGGCGCGCTCGTCCTGACTGCCCTGCTGACCGGCCGCCGACACCTGCTCGCCGCCGGTGGTGCCGTCCTGCTGGTGCTGGTCGCCCTGACCCACCTCGACGCGGCACTCGCCTCGTTGTCACTCCCGCCGTACACCGCACGTGGCGCCCTGCTCACCGCCGCGTTCCATGCCAACGCGAGTCTGCCTGCGGCCGGACCGGCCGTCCTCCTCGCCGTCGAGTTGGCCGCGTACCTGCTGCTCGTGGTGGGTCTGGTCGCCCGCCACGAGCAACGGGTCGAGCCGGCCGGCTGACCGGGCCGGTCAGAGGACCGCATCGGGCAGGTGGACAGACGGAAGCCCGTCTCCGGAGATCCGGAGACGGGCTTCCTGGTGGTGCGGGTGGTGGGGTCAGTTCACCGCGCCGATGGAGACCGCGCCGCGGCCGACGACCGCGCCTTCGGTGGTCACCACGGCCAGCTCACCGTAGAGTGCCCGACCCGCGGACGGGGCGGACTGGGCGGTCACCGTGCCCGAGATGGTGCCGGTGGCACCGTGGGCCAGGGTGAGCGGCGTGCTCGGCGCCGAGAGGGTGCCGAGCGCCGGGGAGGAGAACGAGTCCCGGTAGTCGTACTCGGTGCTGCCACCGGCCCCGTCGACCGAGTACGCCTCGACGACGACGGTGTAGGTGCCAGCCGCCGGGTTGTTCAGGGTGACGAACTCCTCCGAGTCGCCGTCCGCGTTGTACGCGATCAGGGCGCCGCCCCGGTACACGAACAGGTCGAGGTCGGCACCGGCGTCCGAGGTGTTGCCGATGCGGGCGGTGAAGCTGGTGGCGCCCGCCGGCACATCCACGGTGAACTCCTGCGTCGCGTACTCGACGATGGTCGGCCGCTCCGCGTGCGAGCTGGACAGCGCGCCGCCCTGGCCGGTCACCGTGACCGGGCCGAAGGTGTTCTTCAGCGACCAGGTGACCGGGGTCGGGGTGCCGGCGGTGACCGACGGCAGCTCGACCACGGCCGGTTCGACCGCGACGCCCTGCACCCGTGCCTGGATCTGGTACGGGTTGTTCAGCGACGGCGAGGTCCGCCGGGACTCGACCTCGATCTCCCAGACGCCCGGCATCGGGTTCTGGTAGTCACGCTCGAAGGCGTTGCAGACGACCGTGCTGTTGTGGTTGGTGAAGCAGGCCAGGCTGGAGGTGCTCTCCACCGGAACGCCCCACGGGTTGAACGCGATGAAGCGCGTCTGCGACCCGGTGGCGATGCCGGAGAGGTTGACCTGGAGTGCACCGGCACCCGGGGGCACCGTCACGAAGTACGACGTGGTGCTGTTCCGGTCTACCGAGCCCTGCGCCGAGTAGGCGAAGTCGGGCTTGCTGACGTCGTTCGAGGCCACCACCACGGCGGAGACCTCGAAGTCGATCGTGTTGGTGGCCGGGTCGTCGACGGTCACGATCGTGCCGTGCGCGCCGACGGTCTTCGGCTTGGCGATGATCGTGATGGTGACGGGCGTGTTCAGCGGCAGCGTGACGTTCTTCGGCGCCGAGAAGGTGCCGTCGTTGCCGCGTAGACCCACCTTGTGCTTGACATTGCCGGTCGGGCCGCTGGTCCGGGTCAGCGTGACCTGGTACGACTTCGACTGGTTGACCTTGTGGCCGCCGTCGGCGGAGCCGCAGCGGTTGTAGAGGCCGGTGCCGTGGTTCGGCGTGGCCAGCAGGCCGGAGAGCACCGTGCAGACCGGGGCGTCGGAGGTGTACGAGCGGGTCTGGACGCCCTTCTTCAGCAGCTTCCAGGCCCCCGGCACGTTGAACATGCCGTAGCCCTGCCCGTAGGTCGGGGTGTCGGCGATCGGCTTGGCCGAGGTGTAGATCGCCCGGCGCAGCATCTCCGGGGTGATGCCCTTGTCGGTCGCCCGGGCGGCCGAGAGCAGCAGCGCGGCGGCGCCGGCGGCCTGCGGGGAGGCCATCGACGTGCCGTTGAACATGCCGTAGCCCGGCGGCAGCGCGTAGCCGGCCTCGGCGACCGGGCTGCCGGCCTGCCACACCGGGGTGGTGGAGATGGCCGAACCCGGCGCGGCGATGTTCGGCTTGGCGCCACCGTCCTCACGCGGACCGCGCGAGGAGAAGTTGAACAGGGCGTTCTTCTTCTTGACCACCGAGCCGTAGTTGGCCAGCCAGGTGTCCTTGCTGACGCTGGCCGCGACGCTCACCACGTTGGTCGACGCCGACGGGTCGCCGATGGTGTTCACACCCGGGCCGGAGTTGCCGGCCGAG
This sequence comes from Micromonospora sp. NPDC000442, assembly GCF_042898635.1. NCBI lineage: Bacteria > Bacillati > Actinomycetota > Actinomycetes > Micromonosporales > Micromonosporaceae > Micromonospora > Micromonospora sp. NPDC000442. The sequence goes on from NZ_JBIAYZ010000005.1 coordinate 219,577, forward strand.
ATGAACATCTGCACCCCGTACGTGTTGATCAGGTTGTTGTAGAGGGTGGCGCGGGCGTTGTTGCCGTCGTTCAGCGCGGGCAGGCCGCCGATCGACATGTTGATGACGTCGACCCCGCGGTTGATCACCAGATCGGCCATGCCGGTGGTGAGCGCGGCGGCCGTGCAGCCACCGCCCCAGGAACAGGCACGGGAGGAAACGATCTTGGCGCCGGGGGCGGCACCGTCGAACGCGCCGTTGCCGAGCATGTCGTTGGCGGCGGTGATGCCGGCGACGTGCGTGCCGTGGGCGCTCTCGATGATGCCGATGTTGACGTAGTCCACCAGGCCGGGGCCGCCGACCGGAGTGGTGTCGACGTTCTTGCGGTACTCGACGACGAACGACATCCGCTCGGTGATCGCGGTCGCCGGGTTGTCGGTGCCGAAGTGGCCGACGTCGAACTTCTCCTTGTACGGCCGCATCACGGCCTCGTCGGTGAAGTCGCCGTCCTGGTCGGTGTCGACCCAGATGTTGTTGGTGGCCGGGTCGAACAGGATGCCGAACTGGTCGGTGTTGTCGCCGTCGCGGTTGACGTCACCGGCCGGGTCGCTGTTGTTCGTGGTGTTCTCGTTGAACAGGTTGAACCGGTAGGTGCCGGCCGGCGCGGTCCAGGTGCGACCGGCCAGGTTGAACGTCGGCCCGGTCACCTGGTTGAGCATCGGCCGCCAGGTGGCGTCCTCGAACGGGTCGGTCGCGGTCACCCAGTCGACGATCTTGCGCTCGCCGGTGGTGGTCTCCTGCAGCGCCGGGTGCTCCAGGTCCACACCGGAGTCCATGATGCCGATGGTGACGCCGCGGCCATCCCATTTCTTGTGCCGCTTGACGAACTTGACCGCACCGGTCTCGTTCGTCGGCATGTACGGGTTGTCGGCCTTCGTGCTGGCACCCGGCCCGCTGAGCGTGCTGCCCTGCTTGCCGCCCTTCTTGCCGCCGGGGGCGACCTCGGGCTTCGGGTCGGGCAGCTGGATCTTCTCGTCCAGGTCGATGGTGGCCACGCCCGGCAGCTTGGCGGCCTTGACCGCCTTACCGGTCGGCACCTTGGCGAGCACGTAACCGATGGTGTCGTAGCGCTCGGTGACGGCCGCGCCGAGGTCCTTGAGGTCGTCGGCGACGTCCTTCGCCTTGCCCTTGTCGGTGGCGACGATCATCGTGACGGTGGGGGCCTTCTTCGCCTCCGCCTCGGCGAGCAGCTTGGCGTCGTGCTGGTCCAACGCCTCGGCGGGGGTGGCCTGCGCGGCGTCCGGTCCGGCAGGAGCGGCGCTCGCGGTGGCGGCACCGCCCGCCACGGTCACGGCGCTGGCCGCCATCACCGAGGCGAAGAGCGCAGCGGAGGTACGCCGGCTCAGGTTTCGGGGTTTACTCACGTTCTCTTTCCTCCAGAGAACTCAGGCGCCCTCAGATGCAGGGCACGCGTGAGCGAAATACTTCGTGGTGCCGACCGTCGATGTCACTACCGTTGGGTACGTTGTGACCATCTCGTGATATGCGAGACGCTCATTGTCACATCGAAGATGATAGGGCCAATTTCAGTTAGACCGAGTTCGATCATCTGGAGTGGATTCCACCAGCAGCTCCGGCGCCTGCGGCTGCCGGGGAGCCAGTTCCACCTGCCCCGGCGTGGGCAGTTCCTGATCCGACACGCCCAGCTCGGCCAGTTTGCGGGCACTCACCAGCACCCGTGCCTCCAGCGAGCCCACCGCCCGGTTGTACGCGGTGACCGCACCACCGAGTGAGGCGCCGAGCTTGCCGACGTGGTCACCGAGCGTCGACAACCGTCCGTACAGTTCCCGCGCCACCGTGTGCACGGCCATCGCGTTGCGGGTCAGCTGCTCCTGCCGCCACGACCAGGCGACCGTACGGAGCAGCGCGACCAGGGTGGCGGGGGTGGCCAGCACCACGTTGCGGGCGAACGCGTGCTCCAACAGCGTCGGATCGCGTTGCAGGGCGACGTCCAGGAACGGATCCGCCGGCACGAACAGCACCACGAACTCCGGAGTGGACTCGAACGCGGACCAGTACGACTTGGCGGCCAACGCGTCGACGTGCGCCCGGAGGTGTCTGGCGTGCGCGTCGAGGTGGGTGTCCCGGCCCCGCTCGTCGCGCGCCTCCATCGCGGTGAGGTACGCGTCGAACGGCGCCTTCGCGTCCACCACCACGCTCCGGCCGCCGTGCAGGCGGACCACCAGGTCGGGGCGTACCGTCTGCTGGTCGGTGGCGGCGGTGACCTGCTCGGCGAAGTCGCAGTGCTCCAACATGCCGGCGGCCTCGACGATGCGGCGCAACTGGTGCTCGCCCCACCGGCCGCGTACCTGCGGCGCGCGCAACGCCGCCACCAGCTGTTTCGTCTCCGTCCGCAGCTCACCGGAGACCGTGCTCATCGCGCGGACCTGCTCGCGCAGCTCGGCGTACGCGTCGACCCGCTCACGTTCGAGGTCGGCGACCCGCTGCTCGTAGCGACGCAACGTCTCGTGCAGCGGAGCCACCGCCCGGGCGACCGCCTCCTGCGACTGGGCCGTCGCCTCGTAGCTCAGCGCCCGCATCGACTGCTCCAGCCGCCCCTCGCCCTCGCGGGTGGCGCGCAGCGTGGCGTCCAGTCGGGCGATCTCGGTCGCCGAGCGGGCCCGGGCGGCGAACCAGCCGACCGCACCGCCGGCACCGAGACAGACGACGACAACCGCCAGGGTCGAGAGCTCCATCCTCAGCAGCTTGCCAAAGGTGGGCCCGCCGCGCCCGGACGGGTGCACCCGTGATTTCCCGAGCCGGGCTCGTCGCAGCGGGGATCGTTGGCCCAGGCTGGGTACGTTGAGGTGGTGGAACCTCTGCTGCTCGTCCTGCTCGTGGCGCTGCTCGGCGGTGCCCTGCTCTGGTGGCGGCGGGAACGCGCCGCCCGCGAGGCCCGCAATCTCGCCGACGTGCAGGCCGACGCGCGGCGGTGGTACGAACGCCTCGGCGGGCAGGTGATGAACCTGAGCGGCGAGGAGGCGGCGGTACGCCAGGCGCTGGCCGACGCCGCCGAGCGCTACCACGCCGCCGGATCGCAGTTGGAGCAGGCCAGGAGCATCACCCAGTACCGGCTCGCCCGGGAGACCGCGGTGGAGGGCCTCACCTACATCCGGGCGGCCCGGCTGGCGCTCGGCATCGACCCGGGTCCGCCCCTACCGCCGTTGGTCGCCGCCAGCGGTGCCGGGGAGTTGACCGTGCCGCGTCAGGTCGAGGTGCAGGGTCAGACGTTCAAGGCCGGCCCGCAGCCGGGCCAGGACACGCCCTACTACTACCCGGGCGGGCGGGTGCGGGGCCGACCGGTTCCGGCCGGCTGGTACTCCACCCCCTGGTGGCGGACGGCGCTCGGTGCCGGCGTCGGAGTGCTGGGCGGCATGCTGATCGCCGACGCGCTGTTCTCGCCGTCCTTCGGCGATCCCGGCTACGACGCCGCCGCCGCGGGCGGCTTCGACGATCCGGGCGACGTCGGCGCGGACTTCGGTGGCGGTGAGTTCGGTGGTGATTTCGGCGGCGGCGATCTCGGTGGTGACTTCGGCGGCGGGGACTTCTGACACACGCGTTCGCTACGGTCTGCGCAGGAAAAACCACCGGTGGAGACCGGCGACCGTGACCGAGCCCGCGGCGTGACATCCGGGCAGCTCGCCAACGGTATGTGCGGTGTCCACCACACGCTCGGTCCTGACGTCGCCGTGTCTACTCAGGAAGGCTCCGAATGGCGCGAATTCTATTGGATGTCACGATGTCACTGGACGGCTTCATGGCCGGCCCCAACGTCAGCGTCGAGCACCCGATGGGCGAAGGTGGCCTTCGTCTGCACAAGTGGATTTTCCACACCTCGACCAGTGAGGTGGACGCCGAGATCGAACGGGAAATGTCGGAGACCACCGGCGCGGTGGTGCTCGGCCGGCGGACGTTCGACGTAGGCGTCAACGTCTGGAACGACACCCCCTACCCGGTGCCCTGCTTCGTGCTGACTCACGACCCGCTGGCCGAGCGGGTGGAGAAGAGCGGCACGTTCACCTTTGTCACCGACGTGCGCGATGCCTACGACCGCGCCACCGCTGCCGCCGGCGAGCGCGATGTCCGACTGATGGGGGCAGAGGTCGGCCAGCATTTCCTGACCGCCGGTCTGGTCGACGAGATCCGGCTCCAACTCGCACCCGTACTGCTCGGCGCGGGCCGTCGGCTGTTCGAGCACCTGGGCGAGGAGCACATCGAGTTGGAGCGACTGGCCGTCGTCGAATCACCGCACGTGACGCATCTGCGCTACCGGGTCCGCCGGGACGCCGCACCGGGGTCCTGACCCTCCCGCCGCCCGAATCGACGAGCAACGCCCCGGTCACCCGGGCCAGGGCCGCTGCGCCGGCGAATTCGACGGCCGCCCGGTGGTTGACGAAGGGCCCCTCCTGCGCCCAGGGCGTGACGAGGGGCCCTCCGTACACCTCAGCCGGTGTTGCGCATGCCGGCCGCGATGCCGTTGACCGTGGTGAGCAGGGCCCGCTCCAGGGCAGTGCCGTCGCTGGGTGCGCGCCGGCCGCCCGGTGCGGTGGCCACCGCCCGTCCGGCCGCCCCGGAGTCGCGGTACTGCCGCAGCAGCGCCACCTGAAGGTGGTGCAACGGCTCCAGGTAGGTGTCGCGTACGGCGAGGGTGCGTTGCAGCACCGGGGAATTTTCCAGCAGATCCGGTGAGTCGGTGACCGCGAGCACCTCGCGCCGGGTCAGCTCGTACTCCTGCTCGATCTTGTCGAAGATCGGGTGCAGCTTCTTCGGGACCAGGGTCTCCACGTAACGGCGGGCGATGCCGAGGTCGGTCTTGGTCAGCATCATCTCCACGTTGGACAGGAACGTGCGGAAGAAGTGCCAGTTGCGGTGCATCTCGGCAAGCACGTCGGAAAGCCCGGCCTCCCGGGCGGCGGCCAGACCGGAGCCGACCCCGAACCAGCCGGGCACGATCTGCCGGGTCTGGGTCCAGCCGAACACCCACGGGATGGCCCGCAGCCCGGACAGCCCGGCACCGGTGTTCGGCCGCTTCGCCGGCCGGGAGCCGATGTTCAGCGCACCGAGCAGCTCCGTCGGGGTGGAAGCCCAGAAGTACGCGGGCAGGTCCGGATCCTCCACCAGCGAGCGGTACGACCGGTACGCCGACTCGGACACCACGTCCATCGCCGCGTCCCAGCGTTCCAGCATCTCGGCGGGCTGCCGGGGCCCGGTGTGCAGCAGGGTCGCCTGGAGCACGGCGGCCACGCTCAGTTCCAGGTTCTCCCGGGCCAGCGCGGGCAGGGTGTACTTGTCGGAGATGACCTCACCCTGCTCGGTCACCTTGATCGCGCCGTCCAGGGTGCCGTACGGCTGGGCCAGGATCGCGTCGTGCGTGGGGCCACCGCCGCGCCCGACCGTGCCGCCGCGGCCGTGGAAGAGCCGCAGGTGCACCCCGTGCCGGGCGGCCACGTCGCGCAGTGCGCGCTGGGCCCGGTGGATGGACCACTGGCTGGTGGTGATGCCGGCCTCCTTGTTGGAGTCGGAGTAGCCCAGCATCACCTCCTGCACGTCACCTCGGGCCGCCACCAGCGCCCGGTACGCCGGCAGCGACAGCAGTTCGTCGAGCAGTTCGCCGCCGGAGTTCAGCTCGGCCGGGGTCTCCAGCAGCGGCACGATGCCGATCCGGGCCCGGCCGCTGTGCACGTCGACCAGGCCGGCCTCGCGGGCGAGCACCACCGCGGCGAGCACGTCGTCCACGCCGAGGGTCATCGAGATGATGTACGACTCGATCACCTCGGAGCCGAACCGGTCCTGCGCCTCACGAATGGTGCTGAACACGTCGAAGGTCTTGCGGGCCGACTCACTCAGCGGGGTGTCCGCCGTCGACAACGGCCGGCGGCCGGTCAGCTCGTCGGCGAGCAGCTTGGTGCGCTCCAACCGGCTCAGCGACGGGTAGTCCTCGACCTCACCCACCGCCGCGTACAGCTGGGTGAGCACCTCGTGGTGCTTCTCGGCGTGCTCGCGGACGTCCATGGTCGCCAGGTGCAGGCCGAACGCGGAGACGGTACGGATGGTCGAGGCGAGCCGGCCGACGGCGGTGAGCTGACCGGAGTTGCGGGCCAGCGAGGCGCGCAGCAGATCCAGGTCGGCGATCAGCTCGGCTGAACCACGGTAGTCCCGCCCGGGCACGTGCGGGGTGCCCTGGCGCAGTCGGGCCCGGGTGTTGGCGAGCTTGGCGCGTACGCAGCGAGCCTTCAGCCGGTACGGCTCCTCGGCGTTGACCCGGCGGAACCGGGGCGCCACCTCGGGCAGCGCGTCGAGGTCGGCGGCGAGGCTGGCGGACAGGTCGAGTGACACCCCGCGCAGTCGGCGGGAGACCGACACCTCGCTGATCAACTCTTCCATCGCCGCTTCGGTGGCGGTCAGGCCGTGCTCGTGCTGAATGGCCAGCACCTCGCGGGTCACCGTGGGGGTGACGAACGGATTGCCGTCCCGGTCACCGCCGATCCAGGTGCCGAAGGTCAGCGGCCGGGCCGTCGGCGAGGTCTCCACGCCGAGCGTACGAAGCGTCTCGGCGAGGTCGTCGAGCACTTGCGGAGCCGCCTCGGCGTACAGGTCACGCAGGTAGTAGATGGCGTTGCGTGCCTCGTCGGTCGGGTCCGGCCGATCGAGCCGCAGCTCGTCGGTCTGCCACATCAGGTCGAGCAGCTCGGCCAGCCGCCGGTTCGCCGGACCCTCGTCGCTGGCGCCGTAGAGAATCGCGTTGGCCGTCTCGGCGTCCAGCTCGTCGGCGATCGCGCGCAGCTTCGACAGGATCGACCGGCGGGCCGCCTCGGTCGGGTGGGCGGTGAAGACCGGACGTACCGCCAACCGGCGGGCCACCGAGGCGATCTCCTCGGCCGGCACCCCGCGCTCGGCGATCATCTTGGCCGCCTGGTCCAGCCAGCCGCCCTGGACGGCGCGGCGGCGGCGCAGGTCCCGGGCACGGTGCACCTGTTCGGTGATGTTGGCCAGGTGGAAGTAGGTGGAGAAGGCACGGGCCAGCTTGGTGCCGGTGGTCACATCCAGCCCGCCGAGCCGCCGGGCGGCGGCCGGGGCGTCGGTGCGGACCTGGGCGCGGATCTCCTCCACGAGGTCGAGCAGCGGGCGCCCCTCCTGCCGGGCCAGGGTCTGCCCGAGCAACGTGCCCAACCTGCGGATGTCGGCGCGCAGGGCGGCGTCGGGGCCGTCGTGATCGTGCTGGTCGGTCACCATGCGCTCCTCACGTCAAGTACGAAGGACAGCGCTGTCCGACTCCCCCGATCGTATCCACGTGAACCCGGCTGAAAGGAGGGGCCCCAGGTTGTCGCCTTCATCATGTTCCGGGGACGTTGACGGTGGCGACCGGATGTGAGGCTTGTCGTTCCGAGGCGTGCCGGCGCAGTCGCCCACCGTTCCCAGGACCGAAATCGCTGGTGGCGGGCGATAGCTTCAGCCCGTGACAGCGTTGCGCTACCCCCCGAAACCCCGCCCGGGACCTGACCGCTGCCTTCGCCGATCCGACGATCACCGCCGTGCTGGCCACCGTCGGCGGCGACGATCTGATCACCGTGACGCCGCATCTGGACGACGAGGTGCTGCGGGCCAACCCGAAGCCCTACTTCGGGTACTCCGACAACACCAACCTGCTCAACCACCTGCACCGGCTGGGCATCGTCAGCTACCACGGCGGGTCGGTGCTGGTGCATCTCGGCCGCCCCGGCGCGCTGCACCCGCTGACCGCAGACTCGCTGCGCGCGGCGCTGTTCGGCAGCGACTGGTACGACCTGACTCCGGCGCCCGAGTGGGGCGACGAGCCGAACGACTGGCACGATGCCGGATCCCTCGCCGACGAGCCGGTGATGTTCCCCGGCACGGGCTGGCGTTGGCAGGGCCTGGCGACCGTGGTCGAGGGGCGTACCTGGGGTGGCAACCTGGAGGTGCTGCACTGGCTGCTCGCCGCCGACCGGGTCGCTCCAGCGGCCACGCTTGCCGGTTCGGTCTTCCTGATGGAGACCTCGGAGGAACTGCCGCCGGCCGTGGAGGTCTACCGGATGCTGCGTAACCTCGGTGAGCGCGGCCTGCTCAGTGGCTTCCCCGCCGCGCTTGTCGGTCGGGCCAAGGCGTGGGAGTTCGGCCGCCGGCTCACCCCGGCCGAGAAGCAGACGTACGCCGGGGAGCAGCGGGCCGCCGTCAGCCGGGCCTTCGCCGAGTACGCCCCCGAGGCGGTCCTGGTCTTCGACGTCGACTTCGGTCACACCGACCCGCAACTGATCATCCCGTACGGCGGCGAGGCCCGGGTGGACGCGGTCCAGCGGCGTATCTCGGTGCGCTACTGACGGCCCAGCCAGCCACCGAGGCGCGACATCCACTCGACATGCGGGATGTCGCGGTATCCGCGCCGACGGAAGCCGCGATATCCCGTATCCGGAGTTGACCTTGCCTCTCGGTCCACGACGCTCGGTCCACGACGCCCCTCAGCCCACGACGCCCCTCAGCCCACGACGCCCCTCAGCCCACGACGCCCCTCAGCCCACGACGCCCCTCAGCCCACGGCGGCGAAGGCGCGGACGGGGAAGGTGCCCATGCCGGCCACCCTCGGTGGGGTGGCGGTGAACCGGAAGCCGTCCGGCGGGACGGCGTCCAGCCCGGTCAGGTGCTCCACGATCGGGATGCCGGCGGCCAGCAGGAGGCTGTGCGCGGGCCGCTCACCGCCCGCCGCCGGACCCATGTCGTCAATGTTGATCGAGTCGATGCCGACCAGGGCGGCCCCCGCGTCCACCAGCGCCTTCGCGCCGTCACCGGTCAGGTGGGGTGCCTCCGGTGCGCCGTACCCGGCGGTGCCGAAGTGCGTGTCCCAGCCGGTGTGCAGCAGCACCGCCTTGCCGGCGACGTCGTACGGTGCCAGCAGCAGACGGTCCACCGCGCGGGTGCCGGCGGGCAGCCTTACGACGAGTCCGGGCAGGTCGGCGAGACGATCCAGCGGGAAGCCGGACAGGTCGGCACCATCGGCGTACCGGTGGGCGGGGGTGTCCAGGTAGGTGCCGGTGTTGGCGATCATGTCGATCCGGGCCACGTGGAACTCGGTGCCCGACGCGTAGTGCTTCCGCGAAGCCTCGCGGGTGAGCCACTCGGTGATCCGCGGTGCCGGCCAGCCGGGCAGGGTGGTCATCCCATCGGTGACCAGGTGACTCAGCTCGATCAGCCGCCGCCCGGTGGCGCCACCCGGGGCGCCCCCGACGGCGCGACCGCCCTTGTGCGGTTCCTCGATGACCGTCTTGTTGGTGATCCGTACGTCGGACACCATCAGCAGGCCGAGATGCCGGACGAGCAGCGCCGCCAGGTCGGTGTCGTCGATCCGGTCGCCCTGGATGTCCAGCCGGAACCCCTCGGTGGTCAGGCCGCCGCCGTTGGCGAAGGCGACCTCGGCGTCGAACTGCACTCGATACTCCCCGTTCATCCAGGCAGCCGACCACAGCCGGGTACCGGCGTCAATCCCGGTCGGTGCCGAAACCCGCTGCGCCCGCCTCGAGGACGACGTGACGGTGAGCCGTCTGCGCAGCCAGCTCGACAGGGGCCCGCGAAGCAACGTCGCACCGGCCACGGCCACCGTGCTCGCCCGGGCGGCGATGGCCCTGGGTGGCGGTGATTCGTCGGCCCGGAGAGATAGTGTCAATCGGTAAAGACCCCCCGTCCGGTCCGGACGCGGGGTGATCGTCGTGTCCCCACCTCGGAAGTGATCATGACTGCGCTCACCGGACTGTTCGCCGCTGCCCTGGCCGACCCGGGCCTGGCCCGCGTCCGTGACCTGGCGCGCTCCGGTGCGGCCCAGGTCGACGGGCTCGACCTGACCGCCCCGCCGGCGCTGCGCCCGTTCGCGGTCGCCGCGGTCGCGGCGGATCCCGACGACCGGGCCGGCGGTGCGGGGCGGCCGGTGCTGGCGGTCACCGCCACCAGCCGCGAGGCCGAGGACCTCGTCGCCGCGCTGGGCAGCCTGCTGCCGCCCGAGCAGGTGGCGATCTTCCCGAGCTGGGAGACGCTGCCGCACGAGCGGCTCTCCCCGCGCTCCGACACGGTCGGTCGGCGGCTGGCCGTGCTACGTCGGCTCGCGCATCCGGACTCGGCGGACGCGCACGGGCGCACCGGCCCGCTGCGGGTGGTGGTGGCCCCCGTCCGCTCGGTGCTGCAACCCCAGCTCAAGGGGCTCGGAGACCTGGAACCGGTCCGGTTGGCCGCCGGTGACGAGGCCGACCTGGAGCAGGTCGCCCGCCGGCTGACCGACATGGCGTACGCCCGCGTCGACCTGGTCACCAAGCGGGGCGAGTTCGCCGTGCGCGGCGGCATCCTCGACGTCTTCCCGCCCACCGACGAGCACCCGTCCCGGGTCGAGTTCTGGGGCGACGAGGTGGAGGAGATCCGCACCTTCGCCGTCGCCGACCAGCGCACCATCGAGCAGATCGCCCAGCTCTGGGCCCCGCCCTGTCGGGAACTGCTGCTCACCCCCGACATCCGGGAGCGGGCCGCCACGCTCGCGCAGCAGCACCCGGAGCTGGCCGAGATCCTCGACAAGCTGGCCGGTGGGATCCCCGTGGAGGGAATGGAGTCCCTGGCACCGGCGCTGATCGGCAACGACTCGATGGAGCTGCTGCTGGACTGCATGCCGGCCGGCACCCACGTACTGCTCTGCGACCCGGAGCGGATCCGCACCCGGGCGCACGACCTGGTGCGTACCTCGGAGGAGTTTCTCCAGGCCAGCTGGGCCGCGGCCGCCGTCGGTGGCCAGGCCCCGGTCGACCTCGGCGCCGCCGCCTTCCACACCCTCGCCGACGTACGCGCACACGCCGCGACCCTGCGTCAGCCCTGGTGGACGCTGTCCCCGTTCGGCCTGGCCGAGCCAGCCGGTCCGGCCGCGACCCGGCAACCGTGGGAGGACGAGCCGGAGACGGTCGACGTCACTCCCGACGACGCCATCGCGGTGGCGCTGACCGCCCAGCCCGCACCGCTCTACCACGGCGAGACCGCCCGGGTGGTCGACGACCTGAAGCGGTGGGCCGGCGAGGGCTGGTCGATCGCGCTTGTCTTCGAGGGTCACGGTCCCGCCCAGCGGGCCGTCGAGGTGCTGCGCGACGGCGGTCTCGGTGCCCGGATGACCGAGGAGGTGCCGGCCGCGCCCGCCCCGGGTGAGCTGCTTGTCACCTGTGGCAGCCTGACCGGCGGTTTCGTCAACGAGGCGGCCCGGTTCGTGCTGCTCACCGGCAACGACGTCACCGGTGGTCGGGGCGTGTCCACCCGGGACATGCGGAAGATGCCGAGCCGGCGGCGCAACACCATCGACCCGCTGGAGCTGCGCGCCGGTGACCACGTGGTGCACGAGCAGCACGGCATCGGCCGGTACGTCGAACTGGTGCAGCGCACCGTGAACGGTGCCTCCCGCGAGTACCTCGTCATCGAGTACGCCCCGAGCAAGCGCGGCCAGCCCGGTGACCGGCTCTTCGTCCCCACCGACCAGCTCGACCAGTTGAGCCGCTACGTCGGCGGCGAGCAACCGACCCTGCACAAGATGGGTGGCTCGGACTGGCAGAAGTCCAAGGCCCGGGCCCGCAAGGCGGTCCGCGAGATCGCCGCCCAGCTGATCCAGCTCTACGCCGCACGCAAGGCGTCGAAGGGGCACAACTTCGGGCCGGACACCCCGTGGCAGCGGGAGTTGGAGGACGCCTTCCCCTGGCAGGAGACGCCCGACCAGCTCGCCGCCATCGAAGAGGTCAAGCGGGACATGGAGCAGAGCATCCCGATGGACCGGCTGATCTGCGGCGACGTCGGCTACGGCAAGACCGAGATCGCGGTACGGGCGGCGTTCAAGGCGGTGCAGGACGGCAAGCAGGTCGCGGTGCTGGTGCCGACCACGCTGCTGGTGCAGCAGCACTACAACACCTTCGCCGAGCGGATGAGTCAGTTCCCGGTGACCATCCGGCAGCTGTCCCGCTTCCAGACGCCGAAGGAGGCCGAGCAGACCCTCACCATGGTCGCCGACGGCACCGCCGACATCGTCATCGGCACCCACCGGCTGCTGGCGTCGGCCACCCGGTTCAAGTCGCTCGGGCTGGTCATCGTCGACGAGGAGCAGCGCTTCGGCGTCGAACACAAGGAACACCTCAAGTCGATGCGGGCGGCGGTCGACGTGCTGAGCATGTCGGCCACCCCGATCCCGCGCACCCTGGAGATGGCGATCACCGGCATCCGGGAGATGTCCACCATCGCCACCCCGCCGGAGGAGCGGCACCCGGTCCTCACCGCCGTCGGCGCCCAGGACGACCGGCAGGTGGCCGCCGCGATCCACCGTGAGCTGCTCCGCGACGGCCAGGTCTTCTACCTGCACAACCGGGTCGAGTCGATCGAGCGGACCGCCCGCAGACTCCGGGAACTGGTGCCCGAGGCGCGGGTGGCGGTGGCGCACGGGCAGATGGGTGAGGACGCCCTGGAGAAGGTGATGGTCGGCTTCTGGGAGAGGGAGTACGACGTCCTGGTCTGCACCACCATCGTGGAGTCCGGCATCGACATCCCGAACGCCAACACGCTGATCGTGGAGCGGGCCGACCTGCTCGGCCTGGCCCAGCTGCACCAGATCCGCGGCCGGGTGGGTCGCGGCCGGGAACGGGCGTACGCGTACTTCCTCTATCCGCCGGACAAGCCGCTCACCGAGCACGCCCACGAGCGGCTGGCCACCATCGCCCAGCACACCGAGCTGGGTGCCGGCATGTACGTGGCGATGAAGGACCTGGAGATCCGGGGCGCCGGCAACCTGCTCGGCGGCGAGCAGTCCGGGCACATCGAGGGCGTCGGGTTCGACCTGTACGTGCGGATGGTCGGTGAGGCGGTGCAGGCGTTCAAGGGCGAGCGCCCCGAGGAGGATGCCGACATCAAGATCGATCTCCCGGTGGACGCCCACCTGCCGCACGACTACGTGGCGGTGGAGCGGCTGCGTCTGGAGATGTACCGCAAGCTGGCCGAGGCCCGCGACGAGGAGCGGCTGCGGGAGGTGGCCGCCGAGATGACCGACCGGTACGGCGAGCCACCCGCGCCGGTGCAGAACCTGATCGCGGTGGCCCGGTTCCGGCTGCTGGCCCGGTCCTATGGCCTCACCGACGTCAGCCTGCAGGGCAAGCACCTCCGCTTCGGCCCGCTGCCGCTGCCGGATTCCAAGCAGTTGCGGCTCAAGCGCTACCACCCCGACTCGGTCTACAAGGCGGCCCTCGACCAGGTCAGCGTCCCCCGCCCGACCACCCGCCGGGTCGGTGGCGAGCCGCTACGCGACCAGGCCCTGCTGGACTGGTGCGCCCAACTCCTCTCCGACGTCCTCGGCGCACCCGCCCTCGCCGCCTCCCCTCGCTGATCATGAAGTTGTTGTCCTGCCACGCCGAGCAGGGTGACCACAACTTCATGATCGACCGGTGGGGTGGCGGGGGCGGGGGACCTGTCAGGGGTGGGTGGGGTGGGGCATGAGAGAGTGACGGGCATGCGTGCTCGCCGTCTTGTCGCCGTCGCCAGCGTGGCGGTCGGCCTCATCGCCCTCGCCGGTTGCCGTTCCGAGCCTGGTGTCGCCGCGTACGTCGGGGACCACCGGATCACCGAGGACGCGGTCACCGAGGTCATCGAGGACGCTCAGGCGAAGAACCCGACCCCGACCGAGGCGGACGAGGTGCCGCCCGGCCAGGAGCCCCAGCTGCCCGGCCAGGAGCGTCAGTTGCCCGGGCGCAGCCAGGTGGTGAGCACCCTGGTGCTCAGCGAGGTCTGCGAGCGGATCTCCGCCGCCGAGGGCTACCGCCCGCAGAGCCAGGTCGACCCCGCGCAGGTGGCGCAGGGCATCGGCCTGAGCCCGGAGACCGGGTACGTGCGGCAGGTCGCCGAGCTGTACACCTGCCTGTCCGGGATCCCGATCGGCGCCCCGGTGGCCCCCACCGAGCAGGAGCTGGTCGACCTGGTCGAGGCGGGCAAGCGGGCCGGCGCGGTGCCACCCGAGGTGACCGTCGAGCAGGCCGCCACCCAGCTCGACGGCGAGCAGCTGCGCCAGGCCCTGGCCAACCGCAACTCGCTGCGGGAGGCCGTCGAGACGTACGACGTGACGGTCAACCCCCGGTACCGGCCGCTGGTGTTCCCGGTGCTGAGCTTCACCGGGCAGGCCATCGCGGTGGGCGTGCCGCTGGGCGAGCCGGCCTCCGACGCGGTCAACGACATCTCCACCCCGAGGCCACGGCCTGAGCCGGCCGTGCCGACCGACGGCTGACATGCCCCGGATCGTCCTGCTGGTGACCTCGCCCCGGTTGCCGGCCGGGCTGTTGACGGCAGCCGCCTGGGATGTCGTACGCGCGGCTCCGGTGCTGGCCGCCGAGGAGAGCGAGCTGACCATGGCGCTGCGGTCGGCGGGCGCCGAGGTGCGGGTGCTCGACGGACCGCCGGTGCCGGCGCTGCTGGACGCCGCGTCGGCGCAGGACACGGTGGTCTGGCTGGCCGGCCCGGCCGGGGACGAGTCGTTGGCCCGGGAGTTGGGGCTGCGCCTGGCCCGCGAGCCGGGGCTGGCGGAGTTGGAGCTGATGTACGGCTCGTGGGATCCACCGGGCGCGCGGCTGCTGGACGCCGTGGCGGTGCTCGACCGGCTGCTCTCGCCCGGCGGGGATCCGTGGAAGCGGGCGCAGACCCACCGCAGCCTGGCCGGGTTCCTGCTGGAGGAGAGCTACGAGGCGTACGACGCGATAAGCGCCGGGGACACCGACGCGCTGCGCGAGGAGTTGGGCGACGTGCTGCTCCAGGTGGTGCTGCACGCCCGGCTGGCCGAGGAGTTGCCCGAGGACGAACGCTGGAGCATCGACGACGTGGCCGGTGGGCTGGTGGACAAGATGATCCGGCGCAACCCGCACGTCTTCGCCGGTGCCGAGGCGGGCACCCTGGAGGAGATCACCGCCAACTGGGAGCGGATCAAGCAGGCGGAGAAGGCCCGTGACTCGGCGCTCGACGGCATCGCGTTGAGCCAGCCGGCGCTCGCCCTGGCGGCGAAGATCCTGGAGCGTGCCGCCCGCGTCGGCATCACCACGCCGCTGCCGCGGCCGGAGGCACAACCCGACCCCGAGGCCACCCTCGGTGCCCAGCTGCTCGCGATGGTCGCCCAGGCCCACGCGGCGGACCTCGACCCCGAAGCCGCCCTCCGCCGCACCGCCCTGGCCCACGCCCAAACCATCCGCACCATCGAGCCCGCATCCCCACCTTGCCGCGTTGATCATGAGGTTGGCGGCACTGAGTCCGACATTTCGCGCCGCTAACCTCATGATCAACGGGGGCAGGGGTGGGGCGGAGGGGGCGGGGCGGGGTGGGTGGAGTGCCGGCGGGCGGGTTCGGGTGGGGGTGGTTAGGGTCGGGGGGTGGAGCGGTTTCAGGTGGTGGGGGAGCGGGTTGTCGAGGCGTTGCTGGGGAGTCGACCGACGCTGGCGGCAACCGCGGGGGACCATCGGGTTGACGACCGGCTGCCGGATTTCTCGGCCGACGCGGTCGCGGCGGACCGGGCGATGCTTGTCGACGCGGCGAGCGCGCTCGTCGAGATCGACCCCGACGATCTCGACGTCGAGGAGCGGGTCGACCACGCCCTGCTCTCCGCCCTGGTCGACCGGGAACTGTTCGAGCTGACCGAGATCCGTGGGCACGAGTGGGACCCGCTCGCGCACAACCCCGGTCCACTGCTGCACGCCCTGCTGTCCCGCCCGTACGCGCCGGTGGAGGTGCGGTTGACAGCCCTCGCCGGCCGCCTCGCCGCCGTACCGGACGCGCTGGCCACCGCGCGCGCGACGCTGCGTGACATGCCCCGGGTCCACGCCGAGACGGCGGTCGGGCAGTTCACCGGTGTGGCGGCGCTGATCCGCGACGAGGTCCCCGCGCTGCTCGCGCAGGCTCCCGCCGCCATCGACCGGATCGAGCCGGCCGCCACCGCCGCGCTGGCCGCGCTCGACGAGTTCGTCGCCTGGCTGCGCATCGGCCTGGCGGCCGACGTCGGCCCGGGCCGCGATCCCCGGCTGGGTCGGCGGCGCTGGGAGGCACGCCTGTGGCACGCGCTCGACACCGAGCTGGGTGCCGCCGAGATCCAGCGCCGGGCCTGGGCGAACCTCGACCGGGTCACCGACGAGATCCGCGCGGCGGCGGTCGAGCTGGTCGGTGGTCCGGCCGACGACGAGACCGTACGCCGGGCCCTCGACCTGCTCGCCGCCGAACATCCCGACGACCACACCATCGTCGACCTGGCCTCGATCACCCTGGACGAGTCGAGTGACTTCGTCCGGGCGCACGACCTGGTGACGGTGCCGGAAGACCCGTGCGTCATCCAGGTGATGCCGCAGTTCGCCCGGGGTGTGGCGGTGGCCTACTGCGATGCGCCCGGAGGTCTGGAGACCGCCGCCGTGCCGACGTTCTACTGCATCGCGCCGACCCCCGCGGACTGGCCCGCGCGCCGGGTGGAGTCGTTCTACCGCGAGTACAACGACCACATGATTCGCAACCTCACCGTGCACGAGGCGATGCCGGGTCACTTCCTCCAGCTCGCCCACGCGCGGCGCTACGCCGGCTCCACCCGGGTACGTACGTTGATCCGCTCCGGTCCGTTCGTCGAGGGTTGGGCGGTCTACGCCGAGGAGCTGATGGTCGGCCGCGACTTCGGTGGTCTGCCGGTGCGGTTGCAGCAGCTGAAGATGCAGCTACGGATGACCCTCAACGCGCTGCTCGACCAACTGACGCACGCCGAGGACGTGCCCGAGGCCGAGGCGATGGCGCTGCTGACCGGACGCGGCTTCCAGGAGGAGGGCGAGGCGGCGGGCAAGTGGCGCCGCGCGCTGCTGACCTCGGCGCAGCTGTCGACCTACTTCGTCGGCTACAGCGAGATGGCCGAGATCGCCGCCGCTCGGCCGCACCACGTGCCGCTGCGCGACTGGCACGACCAGATGCTCGCCCACGGCAGCCCACCGCCGCGCCACCTGCGTACCCTGCTCGACCTGTAGGCGGCGTCCCGCCAGACCCTGCCCGGCCGCGGAGTGGATCAAGGGCCCTCGGTTCGCCGGTCCACCACGTCGGCGCCCGCCGGCAGGTCGAAGGCGCCGCCGTCGACCTGATCGCGGAAGCGGCTCAGCGCCAGCTCGACCGGCTGCCCGTCGAGCTGTCCGGTGAAGCTGCCCAGCGCGCCCTCCCCGGTCACGCAGGCGGTGAAGCTCTCCGCGTTCTGACGTACGTCGACACAGGTCGCGTGGTGGCCGACGACCGTGCTGCTGCGCTCGGTGATGACCGCGTCCGGATCCAACGCCGCGGCGGTCAGCCGGCCCATCACCATCGGGGGAGTGACCAGCCCCTGTAGCTCGGCCTCGGCGAAGACCACGACCGAGGGCTTGCTGTTGGGGGCGGGCGGCTCTTCCATGGTGCAGACGGGCCGGTCGCCGTCGGTGTCGCACCGGGTGGTCGCCTCGTCGGTGACGGTCAGCTTTCCGCCGGGCCAGGTGTAGCTGGACCGGGCCGGGTCCTGCGACTGGACGAACGAGGCGCTCCGCCCGCCGGGAAGCTGGTACTCCGCCGAGTAGGTCAGCTCCAGTGCCCGGTCCATCCGGGCGGCGAGATCGTTGACGATGTCGGAGCGAGCCATGGTCCGTCCGGCGTCGTCCAGGGCCTGACAGCCGGTGACGGTGAGCAACGCGATGACCGACACAGCGAGCGTACGGAGAGTGGTCGAGGCGGCGGGCATGGCGACCAGCCTTGTCGATCGGGTCCTGCTCGTGCAAACCGGTTGCCGGTTGAGGCACGAGAATCCGGGAATGTCCGACCCGTCGGGTACCGGAGCGTGGTCGTTGACCCGCCCGGTCGCCGTGCCGGAGAGCGGGGACCGATACGCTGCGTTCAACACCTGCCGCTGCCGCACCGTCGCGGCCCAAACCGGACGAGACCACACGAACGAGGAGCGACTCAGTGGCAACCATCGAGGTAATCGAGGCTCGGGAGATCCTGGACTCGCGGGGCAACCCGACGGTCGAGGTCGAGGTCGGGCTCGACGACGGCACGATCTCCCGGGCGGCGGTGCCCTCCGGCGCCTCGACCGGCGCCTTCGAGGCGATCGAGCTGCGCGACGGTGACAAGGGCCGCTACCTGGGCAAGGGAGTGGAGAAGGCGGTCGCCAACATCGAGGACCGGATCGTCGACCAGCTCATCGGCTACGAAGCCAGCGAGCAGCGGGCGATCGACCAGAAGATGCTCGACATCGACGGCACCGACAACAAGGCCGAGTTGGGCGCCAACGCGATCCTCGGGGTGTCCCTGGCGGTGGCCAAGGCCGCGGCCGGCAGCGCCGACCTGAGCCTCTTCCGCTACCTGGGTGGGCCGAACGCGCACCTGCTGCCGGTGCCGATGATGAACATCCTCAACGGTGGGGCACACGCCGACAGCAACGTCGACATCCAGGAGTTCATGATCGCGCCGATCGGCGCGCCGAGCTTCCGGGAGGCGCTGCGCTCCGGTGCCGAGGTGTACCACGCGCTCAAGTCGGTGCTGAAGAAGAAGGACCTGTCCACCGGGCTCGGCGACGAGGGCGGCTTCGCGCCGAACCTGCCGACCAACGCCGCCGCGCTGGACCTGATCGCCGAGGCGGTGGAGAAGGCCGGCTACCGGCTCGGCACCGACATCGTCTTCGCCCTCGACGTCGCCGCCACCGAGTTCTTCGCCGACGGCAGCTACACCTTCGAGGGCGCGGCCAAGAGCGCCGCGGAGATGAGCGAGTACTACACCAAGCTGGCTGACGCGTACCCGATCGTCTCCATCGAGGACCCGCTGGCCGAGGACGACTGGACCGGCTGGCAGACCCTGACCGCGGCGATCGGCGACCGGGTCCAGATCGTCGGCGACGACCTGTTCGTCACCAACCCGCAGCGCATCGCCCGGGGCATCGCCGAGAAGGCCGCGAACGCGGTGCTGGTCAAGGTGAACCAGATCGGCTCGCTCACCGAGACGCTGGACGCGGTGGACCTGGCCCACCGGGCCGGCTTCAAGTGCATGATGAGCCACCGCTCCGGCGAGACCGAGGACACCACCATCGCCGACCTGGCGGTGGCCACCGGTTGCGGCCAGATCAAGACCGGTGCGCCGGCGCGGTCGGACCGGGTCGCGAAGTACAACCAGCTCCTGCGGATCGAGGAGGAGTTGGCCGACGCGGCGCGGTACGCCGGGGCGGGCGCCTTCCCGCGCTACCGTTCCGCCTGACGGGTGCCGTACCTCGGGGGAGGGGTGTGATGCAGCAGCGCCGCACGCCGGGTGGTCAGCGTCCGGTCCGACGGCCGGCCCGCGCCGGCCGGCCCGGCACGGCCCGCGACGGCGGTGTCCGCGCCGAATCGCGGTCCGCCGCCGGCCGGGCGCCGTCGGCCACCCGCGGTGCCGAGGGCGTACGCTCCGCCAAGCGCCCCGCAGCCGCCCGGCGTACTGCTGCCGGTGGCGCGGTGACGCGGCTGTCCGCACCCCGATCCCGAGGTCTCACCGGCCGGGCCACCGTGCTGTTCGCGGTGCTCATCGCCCTCGCCCTCGCCTACACCTATCCGGTCCGGGTCTACCTCGATCAGCAGGCCGACATCGAGCGGATGGAGGCTTCGCAGGCGGCTCAGCGGAGGCTGATCGCCGAGCTGACCACCCAGGCGGAGAAGTGGCAGGACGAGGCGTACATCGAGACCCAGGCCCGGGAGCGGTTCTTCATGCGGCGGCCCGGTGAGAAGATGCTGATCCTGCTCGACGACCCGGCCGGCGCGGCCCGCGAGGCGGGCACCGGCGACGACCCGGCGAACCCGGTCACCCCTGATCCCTGGTACGACACTCTCTGGTCCAGCGTGCGGGCCGCCGACGCCCACCAGACCGAAGACTGAGCACCGACGAGAGATGGCATCGTGACTGTCGTACCACCGCACGAGCCGGCGGCGGCTTCCATATCCCCGCCGAAGCGGGAGCCAGCCACGGAGGCCGACCTGGCCGCGGTGGCCGCGCAGCTCGGACGTCCGCCCCGCGGCACCCGGGCGGTGGCTCACCGTTGCCCGTGCGGCCTACCCGACGTGGTGGAGACGACCCCCCGGCTGGCCGACGGCACTCCCTTTCCGACGCTGTTCTACCTGACCTGTCCCCGGGCGACCGCGGCGTGCAGCCGGCTGGAGTCGGCCGGCCTGATGAAGGAGATGGCGGATCGACTGGCCGCCGACCCGGAGCTGGCCGCCCGGTACCGGGCGGCCCACGAGGACTACCTGACCCGCCGGGACGCCATCGCCGAGGTGCCCGAGATCGCCGGCATCTCGGCCGGCGGGATGCCCGGCCGGGTGAAGTGCCTGCACGTCCAGCTCGGCCACGCGCTCGCCGCCGGGCCGGGGGTGAACCCGTTCGGCGACGAGACGCTCGATCTGGTCGAACCGTGGTGGACGACCGGACGCTGCGTTGACGTGCCGGAGGCCGGGTGAGCGAGGGCGACGTCGTGGTCCGGCGGGCCCGGACCGCCGATGTGCGGGCGATTCGACGGCTGGTCGACACCTACACCGACGATCGCCGCCTGCTCAGCAAGGCCACGGTCACCCTGTACGAGGACGTGCAGGAGTTCCGGGTCGCCAGCCGGCTCTCCGACGGTGCGGTGGTGGGCTGCGGCGCGCTGCACGTGATGTGGGAGGACCTGGCCGAGATCCGTACCGTGGCGGTCGATCCCCGTTGCCGGGGCCAGCGAATCGGGCACCGGATCGTCGCGGAGCTGATCGACGCGGCACGGGAGCTGGGGGTGGCCCGTATCTTCGTGCTGACCTTCGAGACCCAGTTCTTCGGTTCGTTCGGCTTCACCGAGATCGACGGTGCCCCGGTGCCGCACCCGGTCTACGAGCAGCTGCTGCGCTCGTACGACGAGGGTGTCGCCGAGTTCCTCGACCTGGAACGGGTCAAGCCGAACACCCTGGGCAACACCCGCATGCTGCTACGCCTCTGACCGCCCCGCCCCCTGCCCACTCTGCGCCGCCACCGCTTGCGCCGTCACCCGGGTTGCGCTGTCACTCGCTGTGTCCGGCTTCCCGTGGGTCCACATACCACCTCAGCCCCTTTGCTCTGCTTACTCATACGCACAGGTTCACTTTCGGTGATGGCTGGCTGGGTGTGGACCTGACCGGGCTTTCAAGGAACCCCTGTTCATGAGGGGTTGCGTATAGGTAAGCAGAGCAAAGGAGGCGAGGGGTAGGACGGGTGCTGCGGCTGCTTGACTTCGGAGAGTCACCGCTGGTGTGGCTACAGTCCGTGAATGCGGTGGCCGGAGGAGTAGGTCGGCGGTGGCGGTAGGGTTTTCGTCGTGACGACGCGTGTGGCGGCCATCGACTGTGGCACCAACTCGATCCGGTTGCTGGTGGCCGACCTGCCTGACCCGTCGGCCGGACCGGCCGCACCACTCGTCGACAAGTGCCGGCGGATGGAGATCGTCCGGCTCGGCCAGGGCGTGGACGCCACCGGCCGGCTCGCTCCGGAGGCGATCGAGCGAACCCGCGTCGCGCTCGCCGAATACGCCGCCGAGATCGAGAAGCTGGGTGCCGAGCGGGTACGGATGTGCGCCACGTCGGCCAGCCGGGACGCGGACAACGCGGCTGACTTCCGCAGCATGGTCGAGCAGACGCTCGGCGTCGCGCCGGAGGTGGTCAGCGGCGACGAGGAGGCGCGGCTGTCGTTCACCGGAGCCGTGCGCGGCCTGCCCGCCGCCGCGCCGTCGCCGTACCTGGTGCTGGACATCGGTGGCGGCTCGACCGAGTTCGTCGTCGGTACCCGGGACGGTGGTGTCGACGCCGCTATCTCCATGGACGTCGGCTGCGTCCGGATGACCGAGCGGCACCTGCACGGTGACCCGCCGGGCCTGGACGAGATCGCCGCCGCACAGGCCGACATCGCGGTCGCGGTCGATCGGGCGCTGGCGGCCGTGCCGGGGCGGGAGGCCGCCACCCTGGTCGGGCTCGCCGGCTCGGTCACCACCGTGGTCGCGATCGCCGAGGGTCTCACCGGGTACGACCCGGCCCGCATCCACCACGCCCGGGTGTCGTACGACCGGGTGGCCGAGGTGACCGCTGACCTGCTGGCGATGACCCGCGAGCAGCGGCTGGCCATCCCGGTGATGCATCCCGGCCGCGCGGACGTGATCGGTGCCGGCGCGTTGGTGCTCCGGGTGGCCATGGAGCGGGCCGGCATGGCCGCCGTGATCGCCTCCGAGCACGACATCCTCGACGGCATCGCCTGGAGTCTCGCAAACGCGAACGGGAGGTGAATGCCACTGTTCCGGCATCTTCCCGGCGGTGGTCACCGCGTGGCAGGCTACCCGCACGTAGGACCACTGGGCGACCAGCCAACGATGACTGACCGCTAGGAGGACGGGCCGATGGGCGAGATGGTGACCTACCGTGGTGATGGCGGCACGGGTGAGGGATATCTCGCGATACCTGCCACCGGCGCGGCAAGCCCGGCAGTGATCGTGATCCAGGACTGGTGGGGCCTCGTGCCGCACATCAGGTCGGTGGTGGACCGCTTCGCCGAGGCGGGCTTCGTCGCCCTAGCCCCCGATTTCCGGCATGGCGAGCCGGCTGGCAGGCCGAGTGAGCCGCGGCGGCTGCTCAACGGGCCGCAGATGGACGAGACGGCGCGGGAGATCGCCGCCGCCGCCGACTACCTCGCCGGCCGCGCCGAGGTCACCGGCAAGGTGGGTTGCGCCGGCTTCTGCGCCGGGGCCAGTCTGGCGCTGTGGGCGGCGAACTTCTCCGAGCGGATCGTCGCCACCGCCGCCTTCTACCCCCGGTTGCCCTGGGAGGGCATGCGTACCGAGTGGACCGACTACGCGGGCAAGGACGCGCTGGTGCACTGCTCCGAGGCGGACGGCACCTCCGCGGACCCGGGTGTGCAGGCGGTACGCCGGGCCATCGAGAACTCCGGCGGCACCTGCCAGCTGCACGACTACCCGGGCACCGCGCACGCCTTCTTCAACGAGGACCGGCCGGAGAAGTTCGACCAGCGGGCCGCCACCAGCGCCTGGGCGCGCACCCTGGAACTCTTCCGGGCCAAGCTTGGCTGAGACGCGTACCCCCGTCGAGGTTGTCGCCCGCGCCGCGCGGGCGACGGATCTGGCCGACCTGGACGCGGGCGTCGCCGACTGTTTCGCCTGCCCCCGGCTGGTCGACTGGCGGGAGGAGGTCGCCCGCACGAAGCGGGCGGCCTTCCGCGATCAGGAGTACTGGGGACGGCCGGTGCCCGGCCTCGGCGATCCGGCGGCCCGGATCGCCATCCTCGGGCTGGCTCCGGCCGCGCACGGCGGCAACCGCACCGGCCGGATCTTCACCGGCGACCGCTCCGGTGACGTGCTCTTCGCCGCCCTGCACCGGGCCGGCCTGGCCAACCAGCCGACGAGTGTGGCCGCCGACGACGGGCTGGCGTTGCGCGAGACGAGGATCTTCGCCGCCGTACGCTGCGCCCCACCGGACAACA
The DNA here is from genome assembly GCF_042898635.1 of Micromonospora sp. NPDC000442. NCBI lineage: Bacteria > Bacillati > Actinomycetota > Actinomycetes > Micromonosporales > Micromonosporaceae > Micromonospora > Micromonospora sp. NPDC000442. The sequence continues at coordinate 243,136 of NZ_JBIAYZ010000005.1, forward strand.
AGCCGACCCCGGGAGAGCGGGACACCTGCGCGCCCTGGCTGCATCGGGAGGTCGAACTGATCCGGCCGACGCTGCGGGTGGTGGTGGCGCTGGGCGCCTTCGCCTGGGCAGCGTGGTGGCCGGCGTTACATGCCGGGTACGGCGTCCCTCCGCCCAGCCCGCGACCGTCGTTCGGGCATGGGGCACACTGGTCCGGCACGGCCGGACCGGAACTGCTCGGCTGCTACCACGTCAGCCAGCAGAACACCTTCACCGGTCGGCTGACACCAGAGATGCTGGACGATGTGTTCGCCCGGGCGAAACTGCTGGCCGGGGTGGACTGAGGCGGCGGGGCGATGACGATGGCGGACGGTACGTGTGCCGTCCCGCCGTACGCCCCGATGGCCCGGAGGTAACCGATGGACGTGCTCCGCAGTTGGTGGCCGGTGACGGCGGTGATCGCCCTGCTCGCCGCCGTGACCCTGGCCACCGCGCACTCGTCGATCGGCGCGAGCCGGATACCGCCCGCCGTCAAGGATGCGCCCTTCGTGTTGGAGTACCCGAGCGGGGAGCCGCGTCCGTCGATCCCGGCCGAGCCCCGCGAGGCCGCCGAGGAGACCCGTACCCGAATCCCGTCCTGGCTCGGCACCGTGGCGGTGGCGGTGCTCGGGCTGGCGCTGCTCGCCGCCCTCAGCTATCTGCTCTGGACCGTGGCGCGGGGGGTGGCGCGCCGGGTCACCCGGGCACTGCCCGCGCAGCCGACCCGGCGCAGCGCCGAGGGCACCGCCGCGGAGGTGGTGGCGGCCGTCGACGCCGGCCTGGTCGACCTGGACGACCGCGCCACCGACCCGCGGACCGCGGTGATCGCCTGCTGGGTACGCCTCGAAGAGGCCGCGGCCGTCGCCGGGGTGTCCCGGCTGACCGGCGACACCCCCACCGACCTGGTCACCCGGCTGCTCCGCGGTGATCCGTCCACCGGCGTGCCGGCGATCGTGAGTGCCGACGTGCTGGCCGAGTTCGCGAACGTCTATCGCGAGGCCCGGTACGCCACCCGCCCGGTGGACGAACGGACCAGGGACCAGGCCCGGGTGGCCCTGCGCCGGTTGCGCGGCGAACTGACCGCACTGGCCGAGCGGGAGCCGGCGTGAGCAGCACGAGTATCGACGACCTGCTCAGCTTCTCCGAGGAGCGGCCGATCCAGTCCGAGCCGCGCCAGGGCGGGCGGCTGCGCACCGTCGCCGGGGTGCTCGGTGTCACCGTGGCGGTGACGGTGGTGGCCGTCGCCGGGCTGCGCGCGGTCGGGCTGCGGGTGTCGTTGCTGGTGCTGGTCGCTGCCGTGATCGCGCTGCTGGTGGTACGCCGGATCGTCGCCACCCTCGCCCCACCACCGAAGTCCGGCCAGGGCGGTTCGTCGTCGCGGGGCGGCGAGGAGCCCGGCACCTACAACTGGGACGCCCGGGACGCGCTGCGAGTCGCGATCAACGGCTGGGCGACTCCACTGGAGTGGTCGAAGACGCGCCCCGAACGGTTCACCACCGTGATCCTGCCCCGCCTGGCCGAGTTGGCGGACGAGCGGATGCGCCTGAAGCACGGCGTCACCCGCGAGTCGGATCCGGCCCGGGCCCGCGCCCTGCTGGGCGACCGCCTGTCGACGTTCCTGGAAACCCCACCCCGCCGCACCCCTTCGCCGCGCGACCTCGCGGCGATCGTCGCCGAACTGGAGAAGATCTGATGAACGACGCCGGCCGGACGATGCCCCCCGCCGAGGTAGGTCGCCTCGCCCGGGCCGTACTGGACGCGGTGGGCCAGGTCGTGGTCGGCAAACGGGACGCCCTAGAGCTGGTGCTGGCCGGCATCCTCGCCGGCGGTCACGTGCTGCTCGAGGACCTCCCGGGGTTGGGCAAGACGCTCACCGCGCGGTCCTTCGCCCAGGCGCTGGGCCTGGATTTCCGGCGTCTGCAGTTCACCCCCGACCTGCTGCCCGCCGACGTCACCGGCTCGTTCCTCTACGACCAGCGCAGCGGTGACTTCACCTTCCGGGCCGGGCCGGTCTTCACCAACCTGCTGCTCGCCGACGAGATCAACCGGACCCCACCGAAGACCCAGTCGGCCCTGCTGGAGGCGATGCAGGAGAAGCAGGTCTCGGTGGAGGGCGTGACGTACCGGCTGGACGAGCCGTTCCATGTGCTCGCCACCGCCAACCCCATCGAGTACGAGGGCACCTATCCGTTGCCGGAGGCGCAGCTGGACCGGTTCCTGCTGCGGGTGTCGTTCGGCTATCCGGCACAGGACGAGGAGTGGGAGGTGCTGCGTCGGCGGATGGCGCGCCGCCGGGAGGAGGCCGACATCAAGCCGGTGGTCGACGCCGGCACGCTGCGCGCCATGCAGGCGGCGTTGGAGGACGTCGTGGTGGAGGACTCGGTGGGCCGGTACATCGTGGCGCTGACCGCGGCCACCCGCGAGCACCCGTCGGTGCTGGTCGGCGCCTCGCCCCGCGGCTCACTGGCACTGTTGCTGCTGTCCCGGGTACGGGCGGTGCTCTCCGGGCGGGACTACGTCGTTCCCGAGGACGTCAAGGACGTCGCGGCCCCGGCGCTGGCGCACCGGATCACGTTGCGACCGGAGATGTGGCTGCGTCGGGTCGATCCGTCCTTCGTGGTCGGTGAGGTCCTCGACGGCACCCCGGCGCCGGCCAGTGGCGCGCTGCCCAGCTACGCCGCCGGCCGGCCGGGAGACTGACCCGGCGTGAGCGAGCGGAGCGAGCGAACGGCACCGACCAACTGGACGCCCACCTGGGCGTTCGGCCGGGCGGTGCTGCTCACCGGCCTGCTGCTGGTCGCCGCGGTGCTGCTGGGACGGGTGGACCTGATCGTGCTGGCCGTCCCGTTCGCGCTCGGTACCGCGTACGCGTTGCGACGCCGCCCCGTCGAGCTGCCCCGGGTGTGGCTCAGCGCCGACGAGGATCACCTGGTCGAGGGCGGTGAGATGGCCGGGACGGTCACCGTCGGCAACCCGGGCGCGGTCTCCTACGACGTGGCGGTGCTGCGTACCCGGGTCTCACCGTGGCTGCGGATCGAACGCGCGGGTCTCGCCGGCAGCGCGGTCGTCGGCACCGGTCGACCCGCGGGTGCCGGTCGACCGACCGTGGCGGACCGACCGTTCGTCACGTCGGTCGCTCCGGACACCGCCGTCGACCTGGAGCTGGCCGGTACCGCGCTGCGGTGGGGGCGGCATCCGCTGGGCCCGGCGGGTGCCCGGGTCGCTGCCGCGCAGGGCCTGCTGGTCTCGCGTGCGGTGATCGTCGAACCGGTCCGGTCGAAGGTGTACCCGAAGACCGAGCCGTTCGAGGCGGTCGAGGTGATGCCCCGGGCCGCCGGTCTGGTCGGGGCCCACCACTCGCGCCGTCCCGGTGAGGGCGGCGAACTCGCCGGGGTGCGGGTCTTCGCCCCCGGTGACCGGTTGCGCCGCATCGACTGGCGGGTGTCGCTGCGGGCCCGGCAACTGCACGTGGCGGCCACTCTCTCCGACCGGGACGCCGAAGTGGTCGTGCTGCTCGACGTGCTGGCCGAGGCGGGCCGCTCCGGTGGGGTCGCCGGTACGGCATCGGTGTTGGACACCACGGTCCGGGCGGCCGCCGCCATCGCCGAGCACTACCTGCACCGGGGTGACCGGGTGGCGCTGCTTGAGTACGGCCCGAGTGCCCGGCGGCTGCGCCCCGCGACCGGACGACGGCAGTACCTGACCGTGCTGGAGTGGCTGTTGGACGTCAAGGCCCAGTCCTCCCCGCACGAGCCGTACGACCACGTGTTCGGCCCGCAACTGCTCTCCGCGGACGCGCTGGTGGTGGTGCTCACCCCGCTGCTGGAGGAGCGGTCGGCGCAGATGTTGGCCCGGTTGGCCCGTTCGGGACGGTTCGTGGTGGCCGTCGACACGCTCCCGGTGGACCTGTCACCACCGAAGGATCGGGGCTGGGCCGAGGTGGCGTACCGGCTGTGGCGACTGGACCGGGACACGATGATCGCGCAGTTGCGTGAGCACGGGGTGCCGGTGGTGCCGTGGGCCGGCGCCGGCAGTCTCGACCAGGTGCTACGCGACGTGGCAAGGCTGGCCACCGCCCCTCGGGTGGGTGGCCGGTGATGGGGTCGGTCATCGGGCGGGTTCGGGCGTTGCGGACCGTCGCGGCGCGGGTCTCCCTGGCACCCGTGCTGGTCCGGTTGGGGATCTTTCTCAGCGCACTTGTGGGGTTGCTGCTGGCGTACCCCGCCGAGGTCGTGGTCGGTGAGGCGCTGGGCCCGCTGGTGGCGGTCGCGGTGCTGCCGGCCCTGATGCCGCGCCGGCTCTGGCCGACCTTCGCCGCGTTGGTCACGGTCGGCGGCTGGCTGCTCGCCACCGACGGGTACGGCCGGCCGATCGCGTTGTGGCGGCTGATGGCGGTGGCCGTGGCGCTCTACCTGACCCACACGCTCTGCGCGCTGGTGGCGGTGCTGCCGTACGACGCCGTGGTGGACCCGGACGTGATAGTGCGTTGGCTCACCCGGGCCGCCGGAGTGCTGCTCGCCACGTCGGTGCTCGGTGTGCTGCTGCTCGAATTCTCCGGTGCCCAGGCCGGTGACGGCGGCTGGCAGGCGGTCACGGTGGCCGGTCTGCTGCTGGCCGTCGGGGTGACCGCGTTGCTGGCTGGACTGCTGCGACGCAGGTGATTGAGGGGTCGTCGGGGTCCGAGTGACCGGCGGTGTAGTCGCGCCAAGCGTGGTTAAGGTGGCCGGCGTTAGCGGGGTCACAGCCGCCTTGTGCTCGGTCACAGAAGGGGGCCGCACGCGGGATTACCGCCGTCGGTGGGGGAAAGATGGTAGGCGTGAATCCGAAGCGGATCCTTGTGGTGGGCGCCGGGCACGTCGGTCTCTACGCGGCGCTGCGCCTGTCGAAGAAGCTGAGTTCCCGTGAGGCTGAGGTCGTCGTCGTCGACCCCCAGCCGCACATGACGTACCAGCCGTTCCTGCCCGAGGCCTCGGCGGGAAACATCTCCCCACGGCACGCCGTGGTACCGCTGCGTCGGGAGTTGCGTCGGTGCAAGGTGGTGGCCGGTGCGGTCACCCGGATCGACCACGCGAGCAGGACCGCCACGGTGCAGCCGATCATCGGCCCGCCGCGCGAGATCACCTACGACCACGTGGTGGTTGCTCCCGGCTCGGTCTCCCGCACGCTGCCGATCCCCGGCCTGCACGAGCACGGCATCGGCTTCAAGACCATCGGTGAGGCCATCTACCTGCGTAACCACGTGCTCGAACAGCTCGACGTGGCCGCTGCCACAACCGATCCGGAGGTACGCCGTCGGGCGCTGACCTTCGTCTTCGTCGGCGGCGGGTACGCCGGTATCGAGGCGCTGGCCGAGATGGAGGACATGGCCCGCCACGCGCTGAAGTACTACCCGGAGCTGAACACGTCGGACATGCGGTGGGTGCTTGTCGAGGCCACCCAGCGGGTGCTGCCGGAGGTCGACCGGGACATGGGCGCCTACACGGTGCAGCAGTTGCTGAAGCGGGACATGGACATCCGGCTCGACACCCGGCTGGAGTCCTGCGTCGACGGGGTGGTCAAGCTCTCCGACGGGGACAGCTTCAGCGCCGACACCATCGTCTGGACAGCCGGGGTGAAGCCGTCACCGATGCTGGACGCGACCGACTTCCCCCGCGAGGAGCGGCGCCGGGTCACCTGCCTGCCGACGTTGCAGGTGGTCGACGGTGACCGCGTGGTCGAGGGCGCCTGGAGCGCCGGTGACTGTGCCGCCGTACCGGACCTGACCAAGCCGCCGGGCAACTACTGCTCGCCGAGCGCACAGCACGCGGTACGCCAGGCCCAGCGGATGGCCGACAACATCGTCGCCGTGATCCGGGGTCGCGCGCCGGTGCCCTACAAGCACAAGCACGCCGGCAGCGTGGCCAGCCTCGGCTTGCACAAGGGTGTGGCCCAGGTCTACGGCATCAAGATGACCGGCTGGCCGGCCTGGTTCATGCACCGGACGTACCACATGAGCCGGATCCCGTCGCTGAACCGGAAGGTCCGGGTCGTGGTGGACTGGACGCTGGCGTTCATCCTCAAGCGTGAGGTGGTGGCCCTCGGCCAACTGCACGACCCGCGCGAGGAGTTCGCCGAGGCGTCCCAGCCACCGTCGAAGGTGTGAGTGAGCGGTAGCCCCCTTCCCGGAAGGGGGCTACCGCGTCTTTCGGACCCGCCAGAACCAGGCGTCGGCGATCCTGGTCGACGGGCCGTAGAGCCCCTCCAACGTCAGGCGCAGACTGTCGGCGTGCGCGGTGTCGGCCGCCAGTACCACGCACGAGGCACCCCAGTGCTCGACATCCGCCGCGGCGCGGCGACGCTGCTTGTCTCCGACAACCGGCCGGAGACCGCTGCGGGCCACGTCGGCCAGGAGCGCGGAGGTGGGTCGCGGGGCGACGCCCATCGCCGCGCTGCCGCCCCGGCCGTGCGGGCCGATGAAGAAGCCCTGCGGCATGCTGAACTCGGCGTTGGCTGCGGCCGCCCACCGCATCGGCCAGGGCTCCTTCGGTGTGGCCAGTGGTACCGGTACCAGGACGCCGCCCGGCTCGACACACGTGCGCCAGTGGCCGGCGGTGATGAACTCCGGAACCGGCGGTCTCTGGGTGGTGGGCAGCGGTGCCGGGATCAGCGGCACCACCGCCACGGCCACCGCGACAAGCGTCAGCCGGCGGGCACGGTTCGCGCCGCGCAGCGCCCGGTCGACCGCCAGCACCAGCAGCGTCGCCACCAGTGGCGGTACGGCCAGCGCGAACCGCATCGGTAGCGCGCCGTCGACCACCGGCACCCCGCCGAGCAGGGCGTACGGCCCGGGCAGGCCGGTGCCTGCGCCGTCGAAGACCACCTCGGGGCCGAGCGACAGCCCACCCATCACGAGGATGCCGGCGGTGCAGGCCAGCACCAGTGGGCGGCGTCCCAGCCAGCCGGCGCAGCCGACGGTGACCACCAGCAGCGGCCAGCCCAGGAAGGTGTTGTACTCGGCCGGGCCGGTACTCAGCCGGGCGGAACTGTCGTCACCGACCAGGGAGAGCGGTGAGATCGCCCACCAGCTACGCAGGTCGGCCGAGAAGTAGTGCGGGCTGAACATGCCGTCGGCTACGCCGAGGGGCCCGGCGAACTGGAACCACAGCGGGCGGGCGAGCACCAGCAGGGCCGCACCGGTGGCGAGGGCCATCGCGCCGGCGAAGGAGGGCAGCGCGCGACGGGCGAGGTCGCGGTCCGCGAGGATCATCGTCACCGCCATCACCAGGAGGGTGAGTGCGCCGAGGAACAGCACCTCTTCGCCGATGAACACCTGGACGGAGACGGCAGCGGCGAGCCCCATCGCGGAGGTGGTCAGCCGCCGCCGGTCCGGAGCGCCGGTCGGCAGGCCGGCGGCCGGCGTGGGCCGGGCGGCAGGGTCGGCGGCCCGCAGCAGGCGTACCACCAGCCAGACGATGACCGGCAGCAGCCACTGCGCCGTCATGTGCAGGTGGCTGTTGCTCTGGGACACCATGCCGGGGGCGAAGCCGCACAGCGCGCCACCCAGCGTCGCGGCGGCCCGGTGGGCCCGCAGCGTACGGCTGAACAGGAGGTACCAGGCGGTCGCGGTGCCGGCGAGGTTGACCGTCATCAGCAGGGCGAAGGTGACCGGAGCGCCGAACAGCAGGGTGACCGGGGCGAACACCACACCGAGGGCGATGACCGACGTGTTGGCCATCAGATTGACCCCGTCGGGGGCGTTGAGCCGGTCGGTGGTCAGGCCGAAGTCGCCCAGCAGCGCCCGCGCGTCGACAGCCAGGAACCACTCGTAGAGCACCTGGTCCTCGGGGTTGAGGGCGAGCACCAGTCCGGCCGGGTCGGCCCAGAGCCGGTGGGTGAGCGTGCCGGCGAGCGCCGCGAAGAACAGCCCTGCCAGCAGGTCGGTCCGGTACCGGGCGGCGGTCCGCGCCAACCGGGTGAGCTGCCGTCGGCGTACCCGGGCGAGGGGGTGATCCGCCTGCGTCGCCACGTCGTCGGTGGGGGCGATGGGTGCGCGGCTGCTCACGGCCTCGACCCTAGTGGCGGTGCCTGACGGGGGACGCCGCAGTGGCGACGAACCCGCTACCGTGGCACTGCACCGTGCGTGCCGGCGCGCAGGTGTCACCCGCCCGGGTGGTGGAACGGCAGACACGGCCGCCTTAAAAGCGGCTGCCGCAAGGCGTGCGGGTTCGACCCCCGCCCCGGGCACTCCCGCCGTCCGCAGAGCCCGTGGTGACGAACCGCACCGGGCACTCTCAGCGTTCGCTCAGCCTTCCGATCACCACTGGGCAGTGCTGGGCGTTTACTCTTGTAGCGCGCGTTGACGTGCCACGACCCCCTTAGGGAGGCCAGACAGTGAAGACTTCGAACCCGGTGCTCGCCCGGCTCGGTCAGGCGGCCGAGCGGGAGCGGGCCGCCGGGTACGCCCCGTCCGGGCCGTACGGACAGCCCGGCTATCCCCAGCAGGTCCCGCCGCAGGCCGGTTACCCCGGCGCGCCGGGCTTCCCGTCGGCCCCGCCGGCGGTCACCCCCATGTCGATCGACGACGTGGTGGTCAAGACGGTCACCCTCCTGGCCATCCTCGGCGTCGCCGCTGCGGCGGCGTGGGCGCTGGTGCCCGACGCGCTGCTCGGCGTCGCGTGGATCGGTGCGGCCGTCGTCGGCCTGGTGCTTGGCATGATCATTTCGTTCTCCCGGATGGCGAATCCGGCGCTCGTCGTCGCGTACGCCGTCGTCGAGGGTGTGCTCGTCGGAGCGTTGAGCAAGTTCTTCGAATCGCTGTACGACGGCATCGTGCTCCAGGCGGTGACCGCCACCTTCGGTGTCTTCTTCGTGATGGCCATGCTCTACAAGGCGCGGGTCATCCGGGCGACGCCGAAGTTCGTCAAGGGCATGATCGCGGTGATGGCGGGCCTGTTCGCCGTCATGCTGATCAACCTGGTGCTGGCGCTCTTCGGCGTCAACACCGGCCTGCGTGACGGCAGCCCGCTGGCCATCGGATTCAGCATCGTCTGCATCGTGGTGGCCTCGCTGAGCTTCGTGCTCAGCTTCAAGGAGGTCGAGGACGGCGTCCGGATGGGCCTGCCGCAGCGCTACTCCTGGGTTGCCGCGTTCGGCATCCTGGTCAGCCTGATCTGGCTCTACATCGAGATGCTCCGCCTGCTGAGCTACTTCCAGGGCGACGACTGACCTCGCCGCCCGACATCCCGACCGGCGCCCGCCCCACCCGGGGCGGGCGCCGTCGTCTTTCCCCACCTCGTCCCCACCCACCCACTATGCGTGGATCTTGCATTTGTTGCCGCGGCATAACGGGCCACAAGGGGTGTTTCGGCGACCACATGTGCAAGATCGGCAAGCTGGAGGGCGGGGTGCGTAGAGTGCGGGACGTGGTGGGTGGAGGTGGGACCGAGCGGGGGGTGGAGGTCGTGCGGGGGGTGGAGCTGTTGGTGGGGCAGGTCAGCCACTGGCAGCAACCACGGTGGTCGGCCCCCGCATCGGTCGGCAACGTGTCCCGGGCGGATCTGGTGCACCGGCTGGTGCAGGAGATCGCCAACCTCGCTGCGGACGCGGAGGGGCAGCCACGTCGAGCCGTACCTCGGCTCGACAACGACCTCGCCCTGCCCGATCAGCTCCGGGTGGTCGCCGCCGATCTGCTCGCCGCGGATCCGAGCGAGGAGGCCCTGACCCGGGCCGCCACCGAAGTGGCCGCGACCCGCACCGCGCTCTAGCGACCCGACCGCGCCGCACTAGGCTGACCCCGCCGTCCCGGGCTCCGACCGCGTCGTGCCGGGCTCCGACCGCGTCGTGCCGGGCTCCGACCGCGCCGCGCCGTGCCGGGTCGACCGTGCCAGCCCGATCGGCCTGACCGGGCCTCAGAAACCGCGGCCTGCCCAACGACCCCCCATGCGGTCGCGACATGCGGCAAGCCGGGGTCTACCGCCGACTTGATGGCCCGAGTTGCCGCATCTCGCGACCGCGATCGGCGGTCCGCATCTCGCGACCGCGATCGGCGGTCGGGATCGGCGACCGCGATCGGGGGTCGGGATCGGCGATGGACGATGTCGCCCAGTCGCGTCGTCAGCTCAGGCGCTCGACGACCATCGCCATGCCCTGGCCGCCACCGACGCACATGGTTTCCAGGCCGATGGTCGCGTCGTGCCATTGCAGGGCGTTGAGCAGCGTGCCGGTGATCCGGGCGCCGGTCATCCCGAACGGGTGACCGACGGCGATCGCGCCGCCCATCACGTTCAGTTTCTCCTCCGGGATGCCGAGCTGACGGTACGAGGGGATCACCTGGGCGGCGAACGCCTCGTTGATCTCGACCAGGTCGACGTCGTCGATGGTCATGCCGGCGCGTTCGAGTGCCTGCCGGCTCGCCTCCACCGGGCCGAGGCCCATGATCTCGGGCGACAGTGCGGTGACACCTGTGGAAACGATCCGCGCCAGCGGAGTGATGCCGAGTTCCTCGGCCCGCTGGGCGCTCATCACGACCACGGCGGCGGCCCCGTCGTTGAGCGGGCAGCAGTTGCCGGCGGTGATCCGGCCGTCCGGGCGGAAGACCGGCTTCAGCTGGGAGACCGCCTCCAGGGTGACTCCGGCTCGGGGGCCGTCGTCGGTGCTGACCACCGTGCCGTCGGGCGTGGTGACCGGGGTGATCTCACGGGCCCAGAAGCCGTCGGCGATCGCATTCTCGGCCAGGTTCTGGCTGCGTACGCCGAACGCGTCCATGTCCGCGCGGCTCACGTCGTACACCTGGGCGAGGTTCTCGGCGGTCTGCCCCATGGCCAGGTAGACGTCGGGTAGGGCGTCCTTTTCGCGCGGGTCGGTCCAGACCGGCGCGCCGGCCTCGGCGCGGGACTGGGACCGCTCGCGTGCGGGCGCGAAGCGGGGGTTCTCCCAGCCGCCGAGCAGGGCCTGGGCCTCGGGCGGCAGGCCGTCGGAGCTGCCGCGCGCGTACCGGGAGACCAGTTCGACGCCGGCGGAGATGAAGACGTCGCCCTCGCCGGCCCGGATCGCGTGCATGGCCATCCGCGTCGTCTGCAACGAGGAGGCGCAGTAGCGGGTGAGGGTTGCACCGGGCAGGCCGTCGAGGCCCATCAGTACGGCGACCACGCGAGCCATGTTGAAGCCCTGTTCGCCGCCGGGCAGGCCGCACCCGAGATAGAGATCATCGATCTGTCGCGGGTCGAGCTGCGGCACCTTGTCCAGGGCAGCCTGCACGATGGTGGCGGCCAGATCGTCCGGGCGGAGGTCACGTAGGGACCCCTTGTGGGCCCGGCCGATGGGGGAGCGGGCGGTGGCGACGATGACGGCGTCGCGGGACGACTCAATCGGCATACCGTCACGTTAACTCGCCGGTAACTTGCGGCGGAAGTTTTCCGTCGGCCGGGAAATGTCACCCCGCCAACCGGACGAGCAGACCTGTCAGTGTCGTGGGGTGACGGCCGCGGCGGCGACCACCGCGGGCAGCAGGGCGTGGGCCCAGACTCGGTAACCGTCGGCGGAGGGGTGGTAGCCGTCGTGGCAGAAGGTGCCGGCGTCGGCCCGGAACACCGGGCCCGTCTCGGTGGCCAGGTCCACCACCGTCCCTCCGGCGTCGAGCACCGCACCGGTCTGCGCCCGGGCGACGCGGTGCCCCATCCAGCCGACGACCTGCCGCAGCGGCGACGCGATCGCGCGTACGGCACCGAGATCCGGGCAGGTGCCGACCACGACCTCGACACCGGCATGACGCAGCCGGTGCACGGCCGCGCCGAGATAGGCGGCGGCCTCGGTCGGCCGGCGCATGCTGGTGACGTCGTTGGCTCCGACCAGGATGACCGCCACGTCCGGTCGCTCGCCGAGCAGCGCCCGCGCCACCTGGGTGGCCAGGTCGGTGGAGCGCGAACCGGAGACACCGACGCTGGACAGGTGAACCTGACGCCCGCCCGGCCCTTCGGCGAGCAACTCCGCCAACTGCCCGCCGATGGTGTCGCCGAGCCGGTCCACCCCGACGCCGAGGGCGGAGGAGTCACCGAGCAGCACCAGGCGCAGCGGTGGGGCACCAGCCCGACCGACGGTCGCCCGCAGGGCCAGGCCGAGTTCCGGCTGGGCGTAGCGGCGGTTTCGCGCCACCACGGCCTCACCGGCGAGCACCGCGGCCCCGCCGAGCGCGCCCGCGAGCAGGGAAAAGGCGGCGGTACGGGCGACCCGCGCGGCGGCCCGGGTGCCCGGAGGGAGACTGGTCATGCCGCCGCCCTCGCGCCGGAGCCGGACCGGCTCCTGATCCGCTCGGTCATGAGAATCCTTCCACTGCGGGTGAGTCGACGGTGGGGGCTGACTTCGGCGCCGGACCGACACCGAAGAATCCCCGCCGGCGCAACTGCGCCCAACGGCCGGCCGGACCGCTCTCGCTGCCCCGGACCTGCGTACCGCTGACCTCCGTCCCCGGGTGCCGAGCCGCCTCCTGCGCGGCCTTCGGCAACGACCGTACGCCTTCGAGCCGCGTTGGCGAAGGCCTGCGTTCGGCACCGTGGCCCAGTGCGGAGAGCACCGTCGGCAACAGGGCGGCGGCCGCCGCCGCATATCCCTCGGCGGAGGGATGGAACCGGTCCCAGCCGAACATTCGCCCCGGCTCGGCGGTGAACCGGGGACCGAGCAGGTCGCCGAGGGAGACCGTCCAACCACCGGCCGACACCACGGCGACCGTCTGCGCCGCCGCGAGTTGCCGGCTCCACCGGCGGGCCAACCAGCGCAACGGCGGCTGGATGGGGCGGATCGCCCCCAGGTCCGGGCAGGTCCCGACGACCACCTCGGCGCCGCTCGCGCGCAGTGCCCGGACCCCCTCGACGAGGTACCGCACGGCCAGGGCCGGCGGGGTGCGGTTGGTGACGTCGTTGCCGCCGATGAGGATGACCGCGACCTCGGGGTCGCACTCCAGGGCCGCCTCCACCTGGAACTTCAAGCCGGCTGAGATGGCACCCACCACCGCGAAGCGGTGCAACCGGACGGGACGCTGGAGACGCCGGGACAGCCCGGTGGCCAACAACGCACCCGGCGTCTCTCGGCGTCGGTGCACCCCGTAACCGGCGGCCGACGAGTCACCGAGAACGACCATGGTGATCGCGGGTCCGGGGAACTTCGCGCCGTAGACGCCGTCGCAGCGTGGTGGCGGTGCCTCGGCCATCGGAATGGTGCGCCGGGCCTGCCGGGCCTGACCGAGGAGCACACCTGTCGTCGCCGCCGCGGCCGCCATCGTGGCGCCCGTGCCGATGGCCGCCACACGGGCCACCCGCAGGGCACGCTGCCAGCGCGGACGATCCGGTACGACGGAACCAGCGACCCCCATACCGTGACACTAGCGCGGCTGTCTGACGCCCTGCTGTCATCGTCGCGGCGCTCCGGTGCCTGGAAAACGACCGCATTGGGTACTTGGATGGACGTTGTTGCGGCGGCGCGTCACGCTGCACGTGGAGAGGAGCACGACGATGGCTAAGACGTTGAAGCGAGGTGCTGCGTTCGTGGCCCTGGCACGGGCGATGACCGCCGGTGCCCGGGGTGGGCCGTCCCTCGGCGCCCGGATCGGGGCGCTGCCCAGGATGATCGCGGCCACCACGCGTGGCCAGTACGACGGCGGGCTGCGGCTGGCCATGATGACCGCCGCCACGGCGTACATCGTCTCGCCGATCGACGCGGTGCCGGAAATGTTCCTCACCGTGTTCGGGCTGATCGACGACGCGGTGATGGTCACCTGGCTGGCCGGTGCGGTGCTCGCCGAGACCGAGCGCTTCCTGGAGTGGGAGGCACGTCGCAGCACCGTGGTCCCCGGCCACGTGGTGCCCTGACCGACGTACCCTGGGCGGGAATTCCACCTGGTTCACCCGCCCGGCCTGGCGTGCCGGTGCCGGAGCGAGAGGGCACAACGAGGTGCAGTACTACGACAACGTCGTCGAAATGATCGGCAACACGCCGCTGGTACGGCTACGCAACGTCGCCGAGGGCATCCGGGCGACGGTGTTGGCGAAGGTGGAGTACCTCAACCCCGGCGGGTCGGTGAAGGACCGGATCGCGCTGCGCATGGTGGAGGACGCCGAGGCGGCGGGGATCCTCCGCCCGGGCGGCACCATCGTCGAGCCGACCAGCGGCAACACCGGCGTCGGGCTGGCCCTGGTGGCCCAGCTCAAGGGCTACCGCTGCGTGTTCGTCTGCCCGGACAAGGTCAGTCAGGACAAGCAGGACGTGCTGCGGGCGTACGGCGCCGAGGTGGTGGTCTGCCCGACCGCCGTCGCGCCGGAGGACCCCCGCTCGTACTACAACGTCTCCGACCGGCTGGCCCGAGAGATCCCCGGCGCGTGGAAGCCGAACCAGTACGCCAACCCGGCGAACCCGCGCTCGCACTACGAGACCACCGGCCCGGAGCTGTGGAAGCAGACCGAGGGGCGGATCACCCACTTCGTGGCCGGAGTGGGCACCGGCGGCACCATCTCCGGCATCGGGCGTTACCTGAAGGAGGCCTCCAACGGCACCGTCAAGGTCATCGGTGCCGATCCGGAGGGCTCGGTCTACTCCGGCGGCACCGGCCGGCCGTACCTGGTCGAGGGGGTCGGCGAGGATTTCTGGCCGGAGACGTACGACCGGGACGTGGCCGACCAGATCATCGAGGTCTCGGACAAGCAGTCCTTCGAGATGACCCGGCGACTGGCCCGCGAGGAGGGGCTGCTGGTCGGTGGCTCCTGCGGCATGGCGGCGGTCGCGGCGTTGGAGGTGGCGCGCGCCGCCGGCCCGGACGACGTGATCGTGGTGCTGCTGCCGGACGGCGGTCGGGGCTACCTGTCCAAGATCTTCAACGACGCCTGGATGGCCCGCTACGGCTTCCTCGACGCCTCCGGTTCGGAGCCCACCGTGTCGGAGGCGCTGGCCGGCAAGCCGGGCGGCCTACCCGAACTGGTCCACGTGCACCCGACCGAGACGGTCCGCGACGCCATCGACTACATGCGCGAGTACGGCGTCTCGCAGCTGCCGGTGCTCAAGGCCGAACCGCCGGTGGTGACCGGCGAGGTGGCTGGCTCGATCGCCGAGAAGGACCTGCTCGACGCGCTCTTCACCGGCCAGGCGCACCTGCACGACACGATCGAGCGGCACATGGGGGCGCCGCTGCCGATGATCGGCGGCGGCCAGCCGGTCAGTGAGGCGGTGAACCTGCTGGAGAAGTCCGACGCCGCGCTGGTTCTGATCGACGGCAAGCCCAAGGGCGTCCTAACCCGCCAGGACCTCCTAGCCCACCTAGGCGCCCGCTAACCCCCAAACCCCAAACCCAACACCCGCGTTGATCATGAGGTTGGCGGCACCGTGGAGATCGAATACTGCCGCTAACCTCATGATCAACACGGCTAGAGGTGGGGGAGGGGGCGGGTGTAGCGGAGTTGGGGGGTGCGGGTGGTGCCGATTGTGTCGTCGCGCTTCTGGCCGGTGGGGTGCCAGCCGCCGCGTTCGTAGAAGCGGCGGGCGTGGCCGTTGTCGCGCAGCACCCAGAGGACCGCGCGGTGACAGCCGCGGGCTCGCATGGCGTCCAGCGCGTCGACCATCAGCGCTCGGCCGATACCCCGACCCCGTTCCGCCGGTGCCAGGTGGATGGCGTTGAGCAGGCCGGTCGCCGGGTCGCCCTCGTCGTCGGGGCCCAGGTAGCTGAAGCCGGCGAGGGTGCCGTCCCGCTCGGCCACGGTCATCCGGTGGTCGGCCCGCTCCCAGGTCCAACGCTGCACCCAGTACTCACCCATCGCCTCCGGCGTCGGGTTGGCCAGCGCCTCGGGCGGCAGGAACGACGAGTAGGCGGCGACCCGGGAACGCTGGTGGAGCCGGCCCACCGCCATCAGATCGTCGGCGGTTGCGGGACGCAGCGTGACGGTCACTCAGCCGAGGGTACCCGTCGGGGTGGTACCTGAACCGTGGTCAGATCCTCGGCGATCACCAGGTCCCCGTCGAAGTGCCGACGGGCTTCGTCGGCGAAGCGGGCCGGATCGGCGTAGCGCTGGGAGAAGTGGGTGAGCACGAGTCGGCGTACCCCTGACTCGGCCGCCACCCGCGCGGCCTGGCCGGCGGTGAGGTGCCCGACCTCGGCGGCGAGCGCGGCCTCCGACTCCAGGAACGTCGACTCGATGACCAGCAGATCGGCCTGCTCGGCCAGCGCGTACACCCCGTCGCAGAGGCCGGTGTCCATCACGAAGGCGAACCGCTGCCCCGGCCGTGGCGTGCTCACCTCCTCCCGGGTGACGCGACGCCCGTCGAGGTCGAGGTGGCCGGTGCGTTGCAGCTCACCGACCGCCGGCCCGGCGATGCCGTACGCGGCCAGCTTCTCCGGCAGCATCCGGCACCCGTCCGGCTCCAGCAGCCGATAGCCGTACGTCTCGATGGGGTGCCGCAGCCGGCGCGCCTCCAACGTCCCGCAGCGCAGCATGATCTGTTGCCCGTCCGCCTCGATGGGGGTGACGGCCAGTTCGGCGGTCTCGTGGAAGGAACTGGCGTGCCGCAGCCGGTCGAAGTAGTCGGCACCTCCGGCCGGGAAGTGCACCGCCACCGGATGCGGCACCCGGTCCAGCGACAGGCGCTGGATGGTGCCGGGCAGGCCGAGACAGTGGTCGCCGTGGAAGTGGGTGACGCAGATCCGGGTCAGGTCACTGGCGGTGACGCCGGTGTGCAGCAGTTGCCGCTGGCTGCCCTCGCCGGGGTCGAAGAGGATCACCTCGTCGTCCCACCGCAGCACGTACCCGTTGTGGTTGCGGGCCCGGGTGGGTGCCTGACTCGCCGTGCCGAGCACCACCAGCTCGCGCATGGACACGGCCGCCTCCGGTAATGAAACGACCCCCGGGGCTTCCGCGCTGACGCGGGCCGACTGGACTGGGTCGGCACCCCGGGGGTCGGGTGGCTGTCGTGGTTTCGCCGCACCGCTGCCACACGGTCTCGACGACTCTTACCGTGCCCGCCCCCGAAGGGACGGACTGTCACTGTCGAGGACAGCGGCTAGCGGACAGCCACCTCACGAGTCCGATTGCTATACAAGTCTGGACCACCTCCTTTCCCGTGTACCGCCACGCTATCCAGCCGCCGGCCCACCGGCAACGGATTTCGATCACACTGCCGTCGACCCCGCTGTCAGGCGCTCTGGGCGATGCCGATCGGGCCCTCGCGGGGGCCGTCCGCGCTGGCCGGCTGCACCGCCAGCGACGGGAAGTCGGCCAGGTCGCCCTCCGGCTCGGCGTCCCATTCGGGGAAAACCAGGTCGCTCTGGAGGTAGAGGCAGATCAACTGGGCCAGGTGGCGCAGCCCCTCCAGGTGGGTGCGCTCGTGGCCGTGGGTGGCGTCGACGCCGAAGCCGAGCAGCGCCACCCGGGCATGCGCCCCCGCCTCCACCGCCGCCGCCACGTCCGAGCGGTAGTAGTCGAAGACGTCCCGGACGAGATCCACGTCGTGTTCCCGGGCGATCGACGCCAGGTTTCGGGTGAGGTGGTAGTCGAACGGCCCCACGCCGTCGCCCATCGCCAGGGTGGCCGAGTGCTCCCGGGACTGCTGCCCGGGGGCGACCACCGCCGCGTCCACCGACACGATCTCGGCCACGTCGGGGTCGAGGCCGTGGGACGCGCCGTGGCCGATCTCCTCGGTCACGGTGACCAGCAGGTGCGCGGTCACGGCCGGCTTCACCCCGGCGTCGACCATCGCCTTCAGGGCGGCGAGCACCGCAGCCACGCCAGCCTTGTCGTCCAGGTGACGGGACTTGACGTACCCGCTGGGGGTGACACTCGGGTTGGGCAGGAACGCCACGAAGTCGCCCGCGTCGATGCCGAGCGCGCGCAGCCCGGCGATGTCCTCGACCGGCTCGTCGACGCGTACCTCCACCTGCTCCCAGCCGAAGCCCTGCAGGTCGACGCCCTCGTTGTAGCGGTGACCGCTGGCTTTGAGCGGCAGCACCTGACCGGTGACCACCCGATCCAGGTCGTCGGTGAAGATCCGTACGTGGGCGCCCTCGGCGAACCGGGCACTGTGCGTACCGATCGGCTTCAGTTCCAGCCGGCCGTTCTCCTTGAGCCGCTTGACCATCCCGCCGATGGTGTCGGTGTGTACCACGATGGCCCGGTCCGCACCGGTCTCGCGGGGTCCGGGCAGGCAGGCGCTCAGCGCGCCCCGGCGGGTAAGCGTCGACGGGATGCCGAGCGCCGACAGGCGCTCGCCCACGTACTGCTGCACATGGTCGGTGCGCCCGGACGGGCTCGGTATGTCGAGCAGCTCGACCAGCACCTGACGGAGATAGTCCAGGTCAATGGGGAGCGGAGTGGTCTTGCGTACGGTCATGCCCCAGATGGTGCCGCACCCGCCGGGGTCCACAGCTTCTGCGGTGCCCGAGTCCCGGGAAAGAGCAGATCCACGAAGCGTTCGGCGGTGGGCTGCGGCTCGTGGTTGGCCAGCCCGGGCCGCTCGTTGGCCTCGATGAAGACGTGCTCGGGCCGGTCCGGCGCCGGCACCAGCAGGTCGAGCCCGGTGACCGGGATGTCGATGGCGCGGCTGGCGGCGACGCACGCCTCGGCGATCACCGGGTGCAGCTCTCCGGTCACGTCGTGGATGGTCCCGCCGGTGTGCAGGTTCGCGGTGCGCCGCACCGCCAGCACCTCCCCCTCGGGCAGTACGTCGTGCAGTTGGTGACCGGCCTCGGTGACCACGTCCCGGGTCATGTCGTCCAGCGGGATGCGCGACTCGCCACCGGTGGCGGCGGCGCGGCGCCGACTCTGCCGCTCGATCAGCTCGGCGATGTCGTGCACACCGTCGCCGGTGATCGAGGCAGGCCGGCGTACGGCGGCGGCCACCACCTCGTGATCGATCATGACGACCCGCAGGTCCTCACCGGTGCACAGCTCCTCGAGCAGCACCTCCGGGCAGAACCGGGCGGCCAGCTCGACGGCGGCGGTCAGCGCCTCGGGGGTGCGTACGCCGACGGTGATGCCGTTGCCCTGCTCGCCCCGGGCCGGCTTGACCACCAACTGGTCCACCTCGGCCAGGAACTCCGCGTCGGCGGCGTCGCCGGTGGCGGTGCGCCCGCGCGGTACCGACAGACCGGCCTCGGTCAGGATCCGGCGGGTGACCCGCTTGTCGTCGCAACGGCTCATCGCCACCGCCGAGGTCAGCTCGGACAGCGACTCCCGGGTGAGGATGGTCCGGCCGCCGCTGGTCAGCCGCAGCTCGCCCCACTCCGGGTCGGTCACCTCCACCCGGATGCCCCGCCGCATCGCCTCGTCGGCGACGATCCGGGCGTACGGGTTGAGCCCGTCGTAGCCGATCGGCATGGCCGGCAGGAACAACCGCTCGTTGATCGGGTTCTTGCGCTTCACGCAGAGCGTGGCGGTGCGGTAGAAACCGAGCCGCTCGTACAGCCGGATCGCCCCGGCGTTCTCGGCGAGCACCGACAGGTCGACGTACGCGCGGCCCCGGGCGACCAGCCGGTTGGCCAGCTCGGTGATCAGTGCCTGCCCGGTGCCGGGCGGGGCCTGGTTGAAGTCGACGGTCAGGCACCACAGGCTGGCGCCGTTGTCCGGGTCGTCGAAGATCGCCACGTGGTCGATGCCGGTGATGGTGCCGACGATCTCGCCGGTGACCGCCTCGGCCACCAGGTGCAGGAACCGGTCGGTGCCGGCGTTGTCGACAAGCACGTCGACCGGGGCGGTGACCATGCCGTTGGCCGCGTAGATCCGGTTGACCGCGTCGGCGTCCGCGGCGTCGCGCAACCGACGGATGCGTACCCCGGGCAGCTCGTTGCGGCCGTCGAGCGGCACCGGTGTCTCGGCGCTGCCGGCCTCCTCGGTGGTACCGGCACCGGGACGGGGCCCGCGGCGATCCCCGCCGAGCGGCAAGCGGAACGTCAGCGACGGGTCGATGAACAACTCGTCGGGCAGCCGGGAGACCAGCACGTGCGGATCGCGCAGGTAGATGCAGATGTCCCGGGCACCGGCCGCCTCGGAGCGCAGCACGTCGGCGACCGCGGACTGGTCGGCGAAGGTCTGGCCGAAGACCAGCCGCCCCCAACCGCAGTCGACGATGACATCCGCACCGGTGCTCGGGCGTTCGTCGACGGTCGGGTCGCCGCCGCCTGTGGCGATCGGATCACCGCCCGGCCCGACCCGCTCGTACCGTCTGCCCGCGCCGCGGCCCCGGTCTGTCCGGGCAACGCCGGTGGCCAGGGTGTCGGTCACGCTCAGTCGATTCCGTGGCTCTGGAGCCACATTTCCAGGAGTCCGAGTTGCCACAGCTTGTTTCCGTTCAACGGGGTCAGTTCGGCGTTGGGCGCGTCGAGCAGGGCGTTGACGTAATCGGTGCGGAACAGGTCGCGGCGACGGGCCTCGGGAGCGGACAGCGCGTCCCGTACCCGGTCGAGGAGCTTGCCCTCCAGGTGTGTCAGGCCCGGCACCGGGAAGTAACCCTTGGGCCGGTCGATGACCTCGTGCGGCAGCACACGACGGCCGATCTCCTTCAGCACACCCTTACCGCCCTGCGCCAGCTTCAGCTCCGGCGGGCAGGCGGCGGCCAGTTCCACGAACTCGTGATCCAGGAACGGCACCCGGGCCTCCAGCCCGTGCGCCATGGTCATGTTGTCGACCCGCTTGACCGGGTCGTCGGTGAGCATGATCTGCGTGTCGATGCGCAGGCCGGCGTCGACCGCGGTCTGCGCGCCCGGCCGCGTCAGGTGCGCGGCGACGAACTCCCGCGCCGGATCGCCGTCGGCGAGCCAGTCGGGGTTGAGCACCCGGGCCAGGCCGGCGCCGTCCCGGTCGAAGAAGGCCCGGGCGTACGTGTCGAGGGCCTGTTCCCGGCCGACCTGGGCCAGCGGTGGGTACCAGTGGTAGCCGCCCAGGATCTCGTCGGCGCCCTGGCCGGACTGCACCACCTTGACGTGCCGGGACACCTCCTGGCTGAGCAGGTAGAAGGCGACGCAGTCGTGGCTGACCATCGGTTCGCTCATGGCCGCGACGGCCGCCTCCAGCGGCGGGACCAGATCCTGTGCGGCGACCCGGATCTGGTGGTGGTCGGTGTCGAAGGTCTTGGCGACCACGTCGGAGTAGCGGAACTCGTCACCCTCCCGGCCACCGACGGCGTCGAAGCCGATGGAGAAGGTGGAGAGCCCGCGCTGCCCCTCCCCGGCCAGCAGGGCCACCACGAGGCTGGAGTCCAGGCCACCGGAGAGCAGCACGCCGACCGGCACGTCGGCCACCATCCGCCGGCGTACGGCGGTGGTGAGCGACTCGTGCAGCGCGTCCTGCCACTCCCGCTCGGACCATCCGGCGTGCTCGTCGCGGCGGAGGAACGGCGGGTCCCAGTAGACCCGCTCGTGGCTGCGGCCGTCGGCCTCGTAGACCCGGACGGTGGCCGGGGGCAGCTTGGTGGCCCCGCGCAGGATGGTGCGCGGCGGCGGCACGATGCTGTGGAAGCTCAGGTAGTGGCCCAGCGCGACCGGGTCGATGGTGGTGTCCACCCCGCCGCCGGCCAGCAGCGCCGGCAGGGTGCTGGCGAAGCGCACCACGCCCGGGGACTCGGCGAGGTAGAGCGGTTTGATGCCGAGCCGGTCCCGGGCCAGCACCAGGCGGCCGGTGTCCCGTTCGCTGATCGCCACGGCGAACATGCCGATCAGGTGGTCGACGAAGTCCAGCCCCCACTCGGCGTACGCCTTGACGACGACCTCGCTGTCCCCGGTGGAGAAGAAGTGGTGGCCCTTGGCCTGCAGTTCGGCGCGCAACTCGCGGTAGTTGTAGATGCAGCCGTTGAAGACGCCGGTGAGGCCGGCGGCGGAGTCGACGATCGGCTGGCCGCTGGCCGCCGACAGGTCGATGATCTTCAGGCGACGGTGGCCGAGGGCGACCGACCCCTGTGACCACACTCCGCTGCCGTCAGGCCCCCGATCGCACATGGTGGCGGCCATCCGTTCCACCGCTGCGACGTCGGCACGCGTCGCGTCCCGTCGGAACTCCCCAGCCAGTCCGCACATGTGAGCCCATGCTGCCAGAGGATGTTGCGATTAGCCTGTTGAGACCATGACGGTCGTGTAACAGCATTGCTAGAATCCGCGCCCCGCGATCAAGAGATTGTCATTCGGGGTCGAGCGGCGTGCTGTTTCGTGCCCGCCTCGTAGCCCTTGTGGCGTTTGTGAAGCAGCGTTGAGTGTGACGAATGCCGCAATACGTGCCGCATCGGCTCGATCACAGGCTGGCCGTCCCACGCACACACGGCGGCCGGCCCGCCGAAATCGGCGGGCCGGCCGGCAAAGCGTGCTTGCCTGTGTTGTCGTTCAGCCTGCGGTACGCGCCACGCCGACCGGGCAGCTCAGCCCGTTCGGCCCGTGGTTGCAGTAGCCGTTCGGGTTTTTTGTCGGTGCGAGGTACTGCTGGTGATAGTCCTCGGCCAGGTAGTAGTCGCCGAGGCGGGTGATCTCCGTGGTGATCTCGCCCTTGCCGGCGCGGGCCACGATCGGCGCGAACGCCTCCCGCGACGCCTCGGCGATCGCCAGTTGCTCGTCAGTGCTGGCGTAGATCGCGGACCGGTACTGGGTGCCCACGTCGTTGCCCTGGCGCATGCCCTGGGTCGGGTCGTGGTTCTCCCAGAAGACTTTGAGCAGATCCTCGTAACTGATCTTCGTGGGGTCGTACACCACCTCGACCACCTCGGCGTGCCCGGTCATCCCGGAGCAGACCTCCTCGTAGGTCGGGTTGGGGCTGTAACCACCCGCGTAACCCGCGGAGGTGGTGAAGACCCCGGGCAGGGTCCAGAACAGGCGCTCGGCTCCCCAGAAACAGCCCATACCGAACACGGCGACCTGGTAGCCCTCGGGGAACGGGCCCTTCAGCGGGGTCCCGAGCACCTCGTGCCGGTCGGCCACCGGCATCGCGATGGGACGGCCGGGCAGGGCCCGGTCGGGTGAGATCATCTCGGCCTTCATGCGGCGGAGGAACACGGTGGGACTCCTTTCGTACCCTTCCCCGCGTGCAACACCGGCGGACCCCGCTTCCTTACCCGCCCCACCGCCGCTCAGGCCGGCTCACCCCGGCAGGGCGGTGTGGATCCGTTCGGCGTAGGACGTGGCCTCGGCGTCGTCGGCGTAACGGGTACGCGGCCAGAAGAAGCCACGTAGTCCGTCGCCCTTCGTCCTGGGCACCACATGGGTGTGCAGGTGCGGCACCGACTGGGACACCCTGTTGTTCATCGCCACGAACGTGCCGCCGGCCCCCAGACCGGACTCGACAGCCACCGCGATCCGGCGCACCAACCCGAAGTAGCCGGCGAGAGATGTCGGCGGCAGGTCGGCGAGGGTGACCAGATGGGTACGGGGCACCACCAGCACATGGCCCTTGAACACCGGCCGGGTGTCCAGGAACGTCACCCCGTCCGGCTCGTCGGTCACCCGGAACGCCGGCACCTCACCAGCCACGATCCCGCAGAACACGCACCCCGCCACCCGGCCAGATTAAGCCGGCGCGGGTGCCGCCGCCGTCCGCGCCGCTCCGCCCGTTCATGTGCGCCGAGGGCGTACCCGCCAGCTAGGACGAGCCCGAGATCGTCGCCGGCAGTGAAGCCGACCCGCAGCAACCGAAGGTGTAGTTCATCCACGCTCAGGAAACGAGTTCGGGAAGCTGACGTTCCCAGATCGCGACCAGGCGCCGTGACGTGAGCCGCCTGATGCGGGGCCAGTCGTGGCGGAGCAGCGTCGCGTTGACGTAGCGGACGATGTCGTCCCGCTGGCCGCAGTCCAGCAGTGTCCGGTACAGAGTCAGTCGTTGCCGCGGGTCGGAAATCTCGAACTCGCTGAGGCCCGACCAGGTCAGCCGCAGGGGCAGCACGACGTGGCCGCAGTCCGGCCCGGTGAGCTGCTCCAGTGACGTCGGGATGCGGTCCGCCGCGCCGGCCAGGCGAGACGGCAGCGTTTCCGTCGGGCTCATCGGCCAATTATGACCCAGCCCGCCGCCAGGGTGGGTTTCCTCCGGTGGGACGGGCAGGGCGACTAACGTCTGCGGGATGACCCACGGCTTCGAGACGCTCGCCATCCACGCCGGCCAGGACCCCGAGGCCCGCACCGGCGCGGTGATCCCACCGATCTACCAGACCAGCACGTACGCCCAGGACGCCGTCGGCGCGCCGCGGCTCGGCTACGAGTACAGCCGCTCCGGCAACCCTACCCGGGATGCGCTCCAGGAGTGCCTGGCCGCGCTGGAGGCGGGCCAGGTCGGCCTGGCCTTCGCCAGCGGCCTCGCCGCCGAGGACACGCTGCTGCGTAGCGTCTGCGGACCGGGTGACCACGTGGTCATCCCCGACGACGCCTACGGCGGCACGTACCGGCTCTTCGCCAAGGTCGCCGAGCGGTGGGGGTTGGCGTACACCCCGGCCAAGGTCTCCGACACCGACGCCGTGCGGGCCGCGATCCGGCCCGGTGTCACGAAGGTGGTCTGGGTGGAGACCCCGACCAACCCGCTGCTCGGCGTCGCCGACATCGCCACCCTCGCCGCCGTGGCGCACGACGCCGGGGCGCTGCTGGTGGTCGACAACACGTTCGCCTCGCCGTACCTGCAACAGCCGATCACCCTCGGCGCGGACGTGGTGGTGCACTCGACCACCAAGTACGTCGGTGGGCACTCCGACGTGGTCGGCGGTGCGCTGGTGACGGCCGACGCCGACCTCGGCGAGCAGTTGCGCTACCACCAGAACGCGATGGGCGCGGTCAACGGCCCGTTCGACGCCTGGCTGACCCTGCGCGGCATCAAGACGCTCGGGGTGCGGATGGACCGGCACTGCGACAACGCCGAACGGATCGTCGCGTACCTGGACGGGCACGCCAAGGTCGGTCAGGTGCTCTACCCGGGGCTGCCGACGCACCCCGGGCACGAGGTGGCGGCCAAGCAGATGCGCCGCTTCGGCGGCATGATCTCCTTCCGCGCCGCCGGGGGCGAGGAGCACGCCGTCGAGATCTGCAACCGGGCCCGACTCTTCGTGCTCGCCGAGTCCCTCGGCGGGGTGGAATCCCTGATCGAGCACCCGGGTCGGATGACACACGCGAGTGCTGCCGGCTCGCCGCTTGAAGTTCCCTCCGATCTCGTGCGACTGTCTGTCGGCATCGAGACGGTCGAAGACCTGCTCGCCGATCTGGAGCAGGCGCTGGGCTGACCGCTGGCTTGGGAGGGTGGCCGTGCAGGACATCATGCCGACCTGGGTCGGGGCGACCGCCAAACAGATCGCCCGGGGCGTACGCCGGGGCGACGTCTCCGCCACCCAGGTGCTTGCCGACCACCTCGACCACGTCGCCAAGGCCGACGTCGACCTGGCCGCGTTCCGCGCGGTACGCGGCGGGGAGGCGGTCACCGAGGCGGAGAAGGTCGACGAGCAGGAGGACCTGGCGAACCTGCCGCTGGCCGGGGTGCCGGTGGCGGTCAAGGAGAACACCCCGGTGGCCGGTGTGCCCACCTGGAACGGCTCCGCCGCCGTCCGTACCGGCGTGGCAGAGGCCGACCACGAGGTGGTCCGCCGGCTGCGCGGAGCCGGTGCGGTGATCCTCGGCGTCACCCGGATGCCCGAGCTGGGCCTGTGGGGCATCACCGACGACGAGACCGCGGTCACCCGCAACCCGTGGGACCTGTCCCGGACCCCCGGTGGTTCCTCAGGTGGTGCGGCCGCGGCGGTGGCCGCCGGCCTGGTGCCGATCGCCCACGGCAACGACGGACTCGGCTCGATCCGCATTCCCGCCGCCTGCTGCGGGCTGGTCGGCCTGAAACCCGGTCGCGGCGTGGTGCCCTGTCAGCTCGGCGCGGAGGACTGGTTCGGCCTGGTCGAGCACGGCATGCTCAGCACCACCGTCGCCGACGCGGCGGTCGGCTTCCAGGTGCTCGCCGGTCGGGCCCAGAGCAAACTCGTTCCGCCGCAGCGCCTGCGGGTCGGCGTGTCGCTGCGCTCGCCCGTGCGGGGCGTCTCGCCCGACGCGCCGAACCGGGACGCGGTCGCCGCCGCCGGTCGGCTCCTCGCCGGTGCCGGGCACGACACGGTGCCGGCCGACCCGGTGTACCCGACCGCGTTGGGCCTGAAGGGCATCGCCACCTGGTTCGCCGCCGCTGCGGCGGACGTGCGCGTCGCCGGGGTCGACCGGCGTGCCCTGCAACGTCGCAGCCGCCGGCACGTCGCCCTCGGCGAGTGGGCGTGGCGGCGCGGGTACGTCCGGGAGGCCGACCGGCTGGCCTGGCGCGAACGGTCGATCGGTTTCTTCACCGATCACTCGGTGGACCTGCTGCTCACCCCGGCGCTGGCCAGCGCGCCGCCAGCGGCGACCAGCTGGTCGACCCGTTCGTGGCAGGCCAACATGCTGGCCAGCATCCGGTACGCCCCGTACGCCGCGCCGTGGAACATCGCTGGCCTGCCCGCCCTGGTGGTGCCGGTGGGCCGCCGCCCGGACGGGCTGCCGCTCGCCGTGCAACTGGTCGGGCCACCCGGCTCGGAACTGCTGCTGCTCGGCGTCGCCGGTCAGTTCGAGATGGCGAGCCCGTGGCCTCGGCACGCCCCCGGTTACCCGCGCGTCGGAACGGGGTCGCCCGCCAACGCGTGATCATCTACGCTCCCGTTGCCATCACACGGGAGGGCGACGACCATGCGCTGCCACACCTGCGACACCGAAAACGACGTACGCACCAGGGAATGCCCGACCTGCCGCACGCCGGTCGGTTCGCCGGCCCTGTACCCGGGTGCCCGGGTTCGCCCGGTCCGGGGTGTCGGTCGGGCCGCGTCGGTCGCCGTGGCCGCGACCACCGTGTTCCTGCTGCTGACGGTGGCGGTGCAGCCGATCAACGCGGTGCTCGCCGGGCGGGCGGCCGACTCCCGTGACACCGAGACGTTCCTGCTCACTGCAGGGGTGCTGGAACTGTCGGCGGCGTTGCTCTACCAGGTCGCATTCCTGGTCGCGATCGTGCTCGTGATCGTCTGGACCTGGCGGGCCCGGACGAACCTGGACGCCTTCCCGGGCGCCGGACCCACCAACTCCGACGGGTGGGCGATCGCCGGGTGGCTGGTGCCGTTCGTCAACTTCGTGATGCCGCACCGGGTGGTGGCAAACATCGCCCGGGAGAGTCTCTGGCGGCTCAGTACTCCTCCGCTGGTACATCTGTGGTGGGGAAGCTGGCTGGTGTTCCTCTTCTCGGAGCGGATGTTCACGCGCTCCTCCGCCGCCGAGTACGAGGCGTTGCCGTACCCGCGGACCTCGTCCGATTTTCAGGCGTACGCCGACCACTACCTGACCGCAACCGGTGAGTACCTGGTGCCGGCGGTGTTCTGCACGGTGGCGGGAGGTTCGTTGATCGTCCTGATCCAGAGCATCTCCGCCGCCCAGACCGCCCGAATCGTACGGTCGATGCCCGCCGGCCCGATCCTGCCCGGCATGACCATGGCGGCACCGGCGGGGACGTCAGGCAACGTCGGTGGTCTGCCGCCGCACGGGTCGTCGGAGCAGGCCGACGCGCCGTCACCGGCCGCGTCGGGCCCGGCGCCGGCCGTCTCGGCACCGGTACCGTCGGCCGGTCCGCTGCCGGCTGTTCCGGGTCAGGCGGCGCCGACGCCGGACGGGGCGGGTGGCACGATCTAGGCATGACGGAACTGGTCAGCCTGGACGAGGTGCGCGCGGCGCGGGAACTGCTCGACGGGGTCGTCCGTACCACTCCGCTGGAGCCGTCCCGTCCGCTCAGCGCCGCGCTCGGCGGGCCGGTCTGGCTCAAGTGCGAGAACCTTCAGCGGGCGGGGTCGTACAAGGTACGCGGAGCGTACGTGCGGATCTCGCGGTTGTCGGCGCAGGAGCGTGCCCGGGGCGTGGTCGCGGCCAGCGCCGGTAACCACGCGCAGGGCGTGGCGCTCGCTGCCGGCCTGGTCGGCACCCACGCCACCGTCTTCATGCCGGTCAACGCGCCCCTGCCGAAGGTGGCGGCCACGAAGGGGTACGGCGCGCAGGTCGAGCTGGTCGGTGCCACGGTCGACGAGTCGCTGATCGCGGCGCAGACGTTCGCGGAGCGCACCGGGGCGGTGCTGATCCATCCGTTCGACCACCGGGACGTGATCGCCGGGCAGGGCACGGTGGCGCTGGAGATCCTGGAGCAGTGCCCGGAGGTCACAACGATCGTCACCGGTGTCGGCGGGGGAGGACTGATCTCCGGGCTGGCGGTGGCCGCCAAGGCGCTCCGGCCGGACGTTCGGGTGATCGGGGTGCAGGCGGCTGGCGCGGCGGCCTTCCCGCCGTCACTTGTCGCGGGCGAGCCGGTCCGGCTGCCGGCCTTCACCACCATCGCGGACGGCATCGCCGTCGGTCGGCCGGGCGACGTCACCTTCAGCCACGTCCGCAAGCTGGTCGACGACATGGTCACGGTCTCCGAGGAGGACATTTCCCGGGCGCTGCTCATGCTGCTCGAACGCGGCAAGCAGGTGGTGGAGCCGGCCGGGGCGGTCGGCGTGGCCGCCCTGCTGGCCGGCGCTGTCGAGGTGACCCCGCCAGCGGTGGTGGTGCTCTCCGGTGGCAACATCGACCCGCTGCTGATGTTGCGCGTGATCGAGCACGGACTGGCGGCGGCGGGGCGCTACCTGCGGGTGACGGTGCGCTGCTCGGACCGGCCGGGGCAGTTGGCCTCGCTGTTGAGCGAGATCGCCGAGCACCGGGCGAACGTGGTGGACGTGGTGCACCAGCGGGCCCACCCGCACCTGCGCCTCGGCGAGGTCGAGGTGGCGCTGTCGGTGGAGACCCGTGGTGTCGAACACTCCGACATGCTGATCAGCGCCCTGCGGGCCAGCGGCTACCAGGTGACGATCGCACCAGAGGCGTGACGCCGCAGCGTCACGCCTCTGGTGCGAACAGACTTGCCGGCTCGGGTGGCGAAATGACCCTCGATCGGATTGCCGGCCCGGGTGACGGAATGGCGGTCGATCGGATCGCCGGCCCGGCCAGCGGACGACGTCAGCCGGAGAACGGCTCGAAGCTGACCACGGTCACCTTGATGTCGGCGCCGCTCGGAGCGGTGTAGGTGCAGGCCTGGCCTGCCTTGCCGCCCAGGATCGCCTGGCCGAGGGCCGACTCGGGGCTGTAGACCGTCAAATCCGTGGTCGAGGCGATCTCACGCGAGCCGAGCAGGAACGTCTCTGTGTCGTCGGCGTCGTCGTCGAAGTAGATCGTCACGACCATCCCGGGCGCCACGGCGTCGACGGTCGGCGCCTCGCCGACCTGGGCCGTGCGGAGCAGCTCCTTCAAGTAGAGGATGCGCCCCTCGGCCTTGCCCTGCTCCTCGCGGGCGGCGTGGTAGCCGCCGTTCTCGCGCAGGTCGCCTTCCTCACGCCGGGCGTTGATCTCGGCGGCGATGACCGGCCGGTTGGCGATCAACTCGTCGAGCTCGCCCTTCAGGCGGTCGTACGCGTCCTGGGACAGCCAGGTGGCGGGCGCCTCGTTGCCATTGGACACAGGCGGTCCTCCTCTGTTGTGCGTGCTGGCTGACAGGTGAACCTCCAAGTTACCAGTGCCCTACGACAAGGAGTGTCGGCGATCACGCCGGCTGAGCCGACGGGCGGCCCGCGCCGGATGGCGGGCCCGGGTTCGTCGACCGGGCAGTCGGCGGACGGATGTCGGCGCCGCCGACGATCTCGTTGATCTGCTCCAGCACCAGCCTGCCGGCTGCGGGGAACGGACGCTCCGCGCCTCAGGCGGGTGGCCGGCAGCGGACGACCTCACCGATGAACGGCCGTGCCGTGGTGGCGAGGCGGTGCCGGACGGTGACGTGACGCTGCCCGGCGGCGGCGGTCACCGGCACCTCCTCACGGGCCACCTCGGCGCCGGCGTGGTCCCGGGCGCGCAGCACGCACACCGCCGCGCCGCCATCCGGCAGGTTGACCCGGAAGTCGACCACCACCTGGTTGTCCGTGATGTCGCCATAGCTGATCACTTGGGCGTCGTAGGCCGGATCGCCGTACTGCCGGTAGAGCCGGACCGAGACGACGGTGAGCGTCGCGAGCACGAGGATGGCCAGCAGCGCGGCCAGCACCGGCCGGCGGCGCCGGGGCGCGCGACGGTGGCCGTACCGACCGGGCGGGAAGACCGGCGCGTTCGGTCCAAGTGTGGCGTGCGTCTCGGTCACCGTCGGGTATCTCCCTGGCGTTGTTGTCAGCGGTATCGGCAAGAATGGCAGAGTCCGCCATTCCTGTTCGACTCGGTCGCCAGATCTGGCTCAGCGTCGCGTACGGCTGGGGTCAAATATGACAGGCCGGCGCGGTCCGGTGCCGCTACGGGGAGGAATTCGGCAGGTCAACGGGGGCCCGGGGTGGGTCGCCGGTGGGCAGAGACGAGGAGCGCCGACCTTGGCAGAGCAACTTCGACTCATGGCCGTTCACGCGCACCCCGACGACGAGTCGAGCAAGGGCGCCGCGACGATGGCGAAGTACGTCGCCGAGGGGGTGGACGTACTGGTCGTGACGTGTACGGGCGGTGAGCGGGGCAGCGTGCTCAACCCCAAGCTGGACCGGCCCGACATCTGGGCGAACATCGCCGAGATCCGTCGCGCCGAGATGGACGCGGCGCGAGCCATTCTCGGCATCGAGCAGGCGTGGCTGGGTTTCGTCGACTCCGGCCTGCCCGAGGGCGACCCGCTGCCGCCGCTGCCCGAGGGCTGTTTCGCCCTCCAGGACGTGGACGTGGCCGCCGGTCCGCTGGTGCGGCTGATGCGCGAGTTCCGTCCGCACGTGGTCACCACGTACGACGAGGAGGGTGGCTACCCGCACCCGGACCACATCATGTGTCACAAGATCAGCGTGGCGGCCTTCGACGCGGCCGGCGACGCCGAGCGCTACCCGGAGCTGGGTGCGCCGTGGCAGCCGCTCAAGCTCTACTACGACATCGGCTTCTCCAAGGGCAAGATCCTGGCGTTGCACGAGGCCGTCCTCGCCAGCGGCGTCGAGTCGCCGTACGCGGAGTGGCTGACCCGCTGGGAGGACCGGCCGGACAAGGGGCCCCGGATCACCACCCGGGTTCCGTGCGCCGAGTACTTCCCGGTCCGTGACGACGCGCTGCGGGCGCACGCCACCCAGGTGGATCCGGACGGCTTCTGGTTCCAGGTGCCGATGGAGCTGCAGCAGCGTGCCTGGCCGACGGAGGATTTCGAGTTGGTCCGGTCGTCGGTCGACAGTCCCATGCCGGAGTCCGACCTGTTCGCCGGCGTACGGGGGACAGGCCATGCCCGCTGAGCGGGCGGCGGGCTACCCTGGTCGCACACCGCGAACCGGAGGAATCCCATGCTGACCGCTGCCCAGGTGCTCGCCCAGAACAACTTCGGTGACACCCGCACGGGTGGTCTGGCCGGGCCGATGGGCCTGTTCCTCATCCTCGTCCTCGGTGCCGCCACCGTGCTGCTGATCCGGAACATGAACGCCCGGCTGCGCCGGCTTCCGGACCGGTTCCCCAGCGAGGGGCCGACGGCACCCGGCACGGAGTCGATGGACCGTTCGGTCGGTGATCCGACAGGTGGGACCGTGACGGAGGATTCATCCACGGATGCTCCCAACAGGCACCAGCAGCGCCGCGACGGCTGATCGGAGCATGATTCACGTCGAACCGGATGGTCGACCCCTGTTGCGACCATCGGGTTTGGCTTAGCCTTCCGCCGGGGGGACCAGAAGTCCTCAAGCTGCGCGGGAGGGGGCGCCGATGACCACCGCAGTCATGTCCGCCCGCCGCGTGGTCTTTTTCAGGTCGGTGGGAGGGGGCCGGTGACCTCCGGCAGGGCCGGTCAACCGCTCGACCGGCCCACGGGCCGTGGTACGCCGATGGGGCTGCACCTGCTCACCGTCGCCGTCGTGGCCACCGCGCTGGTTGCCGCGGTGGTGGGGCTGAGCCTGCCGGTGGGGCTGCCGGCCGACGACCCGCTTGGCGGGCCGGCCCGCTTCGGTTTCGCGGTCGCCCTCTTCGCCCTGTCCCAGCTGGCTCGGCTCCGGTTCCGCGCCGCGGCCGGCGTGGTAAGTGTCACCTGGGCCGAAGCCGCCCTGATCATCTGCCTCTACCTCGTACCACCCGGCTGGCTGCCGGGGGCCGCGCTGCTCGGTGTCACGCTCGCCTGGACGGCGCTCTCGGTGGTGGACGACGGCCGCACCACCTGGGACGTGATCCGCGTCGTGGGTGCGCACACCGCCGCCACCGCGCTGGCGGTGGCGGTCACCACCGCCCTGGGGCAGCCGACGCTGGCCGTTCCGACCCCGTCACTCACCCTCGCGGTGGCCGCCGGCGCCGTCGCCTACCTCCTGGCCAGCGCCTGGCTGGGCGGGGTGATGCTGGCGCTGCGGCACGGCATGCCGATCGGGCGCCCGTTGCTCGCCGCGCTGCGCGGCAAGCTGCTGATGTTCGTCGGCAACGTGGTGGTCGGCCTGCTGGTGGTGGTGCTGATCGAGATCGACCCACGCTGGCTCCTGTTGCTGCCCGCTCCGCTGTGGCTGTTGCAGCAGACCTATCGACAGCGGCTGCTCCAGGACCGCGATCGGCGTACCTGGCGGTCGTTCGCCGAGGCCACGAAGGCGCTCAACCAACTCGACGAGCGGGGTGTGGCCACGGCCGGTGTCACCGGGGCGCTGGCGCTGTTCGAGGCGGAACTGGTCGACGTGGAGGTGGCCCGGGGCGACGGACGGTGGCGCCGCTACCGGGGTGACCCGGGCGGTCAGGTGGTCGACCGGGAGATCGCCCCGCCAGGCGGCGACGATCCCGAGCCGGGGGAACTGGTCCGCGACCTGTCGGTCGGCGAGACCCGGGTGGGCCGCTTGCGCGTGCGATTCCCCCGCACGGCGCCGGCCACCGGTCGGGAACGCGACGCCCACGAGGCCTTCGCCGACACCCTCGCCGCGGCACTGCACGATGCCGCCACCCACCGGGAACTGCGCCTGGTCACGGCTCGCTCGTCGTACGAGGCGGTGCACGATCCGCTGACCGGCCTGGCCAACCGGGCGGCGATGCTCGGCAAGGGCGACCAGGCGTTGCGGCAGTTGTCCCATGATCATCCGGTCGCCCTGCTGCTGCTGGACATCGACCAGTTCAAGGAGGTGAACGACACTCTCGGGCACGCCGCCGGTGATCAGCTGCTGCGGTTGACCGCGAACCGGCTGGGTGCCCTGGCCCGCTCGGGCGATCTGCTGGCCCGGCTCGGCGGCGACGAGTTCGCCCTGCTGCTGAGCTCGGTCCCGGTGGTCGGCGACCGCGCGGCACCGATGGCGTACGCGTTGCGTCAGGCCC
The DNA here is from genome assembly GCF_042898635.1 of Micromonospora sp. NPDC000442. Classification (NCBI taxonomy): domain Bacteria; kingdom Bacillati; phylum Actinomycetota; class Actinomycetes; order Micromonosporales; family Micromonosporaceae; genus Micromonospora; species Micromonospora sp. NPDC000442. The sequence continues at coordinate 276,437 of NZ_JBIAYZ010000005.1, forward strand.
GGGACATCGCCGAGCGGCTGGCCGCGCCCACCGAGGTGGCCGGGGTGCGGATGTCCGTCGAGGTCTCCGTCGGGGTGGTGGTGGCCCCGGCCGGCACCGCCGACCTGACCGAGCTGCTGCGCCGAGCCGACATCGCGATGTACCAGGCCAAGTCGGGTGGCGTCAGCGTGGCCGCGTACGACACCTCGCGTGACGCGGCCAGCACCGACCAGCTCGCCCTGCTCGCGGAGCTGCGGGAGGCGTTGCAGGCCGACGACCAGTTGGTGCTCGTGTTGCAGCCGGCCGTGGACCTGGTCACCGGGGCGCCGACCGGTGTGGAGGCGTTGATCCGGTGGCGGCACCCGAGGCGCGGCTGGCTGGGGCCCGCCGACTTCATCCGGCCGGTGGAGAACAGCGAGCAGCTCGGCGCCTTCACCCGCTACGTGCTCGACAAGGCGCTCGCCGTGGCCGCCGACTGGGCCCGGGAGGGCCTGGACGTACCCATCTCGGTCAACCTGTCCGCGCGTAGCCTGCTGAATCCGAGACTGCCGGCGGAGATCGCCGACGCGCTGCGCCGGCACCAGGTGCCCGCCGACCGGTTGGTCCTGGAGATCACCGAGACGGTGGTGATGAGCGAGCTGGAAGTCATCGACCAGGTGCTCACCTCGTTGCGGTCGATGGGCGTGCAGCTGGCCGTGGACGACTTCGGCACCGGCTTCTCGTCACTGGCGTTCCTCACCCGGGTCGCCGTGGACGAGCTGAAGGTGGACCGCTCCTTCGTGCTCCAGATGGCGGATTCACCGCAGGCGGCGGCCATCGTGCGCAGCACCGTCGGGTTGGCCCATCAGTTGGGCCTGCGGGTGGTGGCCGAGGGGGTGGAGACGGCCGCGCAGCGTTCCGCGCTGGTCGAGCTGGGCTGCACCGCCGCCCAGGGCTACCACTTCTTCAAGCCGATGCCGGCCGACAAGATCGCCGCCGTCCTCAACTCCCTCGCCGCCCAACCCCCCACCAACGTCCTCCCCCTCCGCGCCGACGGCGCCTCCTGACCCTCCCGTTCTCGTGTTGACCAAGAAGTTCTGGTCGACGGAGTTGCCGGCACCGACGCAAACTTCTTGATCAACACCGGTGGGGTGGGTGTGGCTGGATATGGTCGGTGGGTGAATCGACTTGCGGAGGCGACCAGCCCGTATCTGCTCCAGCACGCCGACAACCCGGTGGACTGGTGGCCCTGGTGTGACGAGGCATTCGCCGAGGCGAAACGGCGGGACGTGCCGGTGCTCATCTCGGTCGGGTACTCGGCCTGCCACTGGTGCCATGTGATGGCGCACGAGTCGTTCGAGGACGACGGCGTCGGCAAGCTGCTCAACGAGGGCTTCGTCTCGATCAAGGTGGACCGCGAGGAGCGGCCCGACGTGGACGCGGTCTACATGACCGCCACCCAGGCGATGACCGGTCAGGGCGGCTGGCCGATGACGGTCTTCGCCACCCCGGACGGCACCCCGTTCTTCTGCGGCACGTACTTTCCCCGGCCGAACTTCGTCCGGTTGCTGGAGTCGGTCGGCACCGCCTGGCGGGAGCAGCGCGACGCCGTGCTGCGCCAGGGCGCCGCGGTGGTCGAGGCGATCGGTGGCGCCCAGGCCGTCGGCGGGCCCACCGCCCCGCTCACCGCCGAGCTGCTCGACGCCGCCGCAGATCAGCTGGCCAGCGAGTACGACGAGGTCAACGGCGGGTTCGGCGGGGCGCCGAAGTTCCCCCCGCACATGAACCTGCTCTTCCTGCTGCGCCACCACCAGCGCACCGGCTCGGCGCGGAGCCTGGAGATCGTCCGGCACACCTGCGAGGCGATGGCCCGGGGCGGCATCCACGACCAGCTTGCCGGCGGCTTCGCCCGGTATTCGGTGGACGGGCACTGGACCGTGCCGCACTTCGAGAAGATGCTCTACGACAACGCCCTGCTGCTGCGGGTCTACACCCAGCTGTGGCGACTCACCGGCGACGCGCTGGTGCTGCGGGTCGCCCGGGACACCGCGCGGTTCCTCGCCGACGAGTTGCACCGGCCCGGGCAGGGCTTCGCCTCCGCACTTGACGCGGACACCGAGGGCGTCGAGGGTCTCACCTACGTCTGGACGCCGACCGAGCTGGTCCAGGTGCTGGGCGAGGAGGACGGCCGCTGGGCCGCGGACCTCTTCGCGGTGACCGACGCCGGCAGCTTCGAGAAGGGCACGAGCGTGTTGCGGCTGGCCCGCGACGTCGACGACGCGGACCCGGCGGTGCGGGAACGCTGGCAGGTGGTGGTCCGACGACTGCTGGCCGCCCGGGACGCCCGTCCTCAACCGGCGCGTGACGACAAGGTGGTGGCCGCCTGGAACGGCCTGGCGATCACCGCGTTGGCCGAGTTCGTCCGGCTGGTCGAGACCACCGGCCGGATCGGCACCGAGGGCGAGGCGAACCTGCTGGAGGGGGTCACCATCGTCGCCGACGGGGCGATGCGGGACGCCGCCGAGTACCTGGCCCGGGTACACGTCGTCGACGGCCGGCTGCGCCGCGCCTCCCGCGACGGTCGGGCCGGCGATCCGGCCGGGGTACTGGAAGACTACGGCTGCGTGGCCGAGGCGTTCTGCGCCATGCACCAGGTCACCGGCGAGGGGCGGTGGCTGGAACTGGCGGGCCAACTGGTCGACGCCGCGCTGGCGCACTTCGCCGCGCCCGGCGGTGCGTTCCACGACACCGCCGACGACGCGGAACGGCTGGTCGCCCGGCCGGCCGATCCGACGGACAACGCCACCCCTTCCGGCCGGTCCGCCATCGTGGCCGCCCTTGTCGCGTACGCGGCGTTGACCGGGGAGAACCGCTACCGCGAGGCCGCCGAGGCGGCCCTGTCCACCGTTGCGCCGATCGTCGGGCGGCACGCCCGCTTCACCGGGTACGCGGCGACCGTGGGCGAGGCGCTGCTCTCCGGGCCGTACGAGATCGCGGTGGCGACCGAGGATCCGGCGGGCGACCCGCTGGTGGCCGCGGCGTACCGGCACGCCCCGCCCGGCGCGGTGATCGTGGCGGGCGCCCCGGACCAGCCGGGGATTCCGCTGCTGGCCGGCCGTCCGCTGGTCGACGGGCGGGCCGCCGCGTACGTCTGTCGGGGTTTCGTCTGCCAGCGGCCGGTGACCGGCGTCGAGGAGCTGGTGGGGCAGTTGCGGTGAGCCGGATCCGCCGGTCGGTGCCGGGTCCGGCCCGGATAGGCTGACGCCGCTATGGATTCCCGTACCGGTCTGCCCGTTGTCGGCATGGTGGGCGGCGGCCAGCTGGCCCGGATGACCCACCAGGCTGCCATCTCCCTCGGCCAGTCGCTGCGTGTGCTCGCGCTCACCCCGGACGACGGGGCGGCCCTGGTCGCCGCCGACGTCCAGTACGGCGACCACACCGACCTCGCCGCGCTGCGCACCTTCGCCAAGGGCTGCGAGGTGGTCACCTTCGACCACGAGCACGTCCCGACCGAACACATCCGCACCCTGGCCGACGAGGGGGTGAAGCTGTTCCCGCCCGCCGACGCCCTGGTGCACGCCCAGGACAAGCAGGTGCTGCGGGAACGGCTCGGCACCCTCGACGCGCCGAATCCGCGCTGGCGACCGGTCGCGTCCCCCGCCGATCTGGTCGCCTTCGGCGACGAGGTCGGCTGGCCGGTCGTGCTCAAGGCCGCCCGCGGTGGGTACGACGGGCGGGGTGTCTGGCTGGCCACCGACCCGGCCGCCGCGACCGAGTTGGCGGAGACGCTGCTGGCCGGTGGCACGAAGCTGATCGTCGAGGAACGGGTGGCGCTGCGCCGGGAACTGGCCGTGCAGGTGGCGCGTTCGCCGTTCGGGCAGGTCGCGGTCTACCCGGTCGTCGAGACGGTCCAGCGTGACGGGATCTGCGTCGAGGTGCTGGCCCCGGCACCCGGCCTGGCCGAGGACCTGGCGGTCGCCGCGCAGCAGCTCGCCATCGACCTGGCCACCGCGCTCGGCGTGGTGGGCCTGCTCGCGGTGGAGCTGTTCGAGGTGGCCGATTCGGCGGCACCGGGCGGTAGTCGGCTCGTGGTGAACGAGCTGGCCATGCGCCCGCACAACTCGGGGCACTGGACCATCGAGGGTGCCCGCACGTCGCAGTTCGAGCAGCACCTGCGGGCGGTGCTTGACTACCCGATGGGCGACACCTCGTTGACCGCCCCGGTGGTGGTGATGGCGAACGTGCTCGGCGGGCAGCCGGGCGGCATGTCGGTCGACGAGCGGTTGCACCACCTCTTCGCCGCCGAGCCGAGCGCCCGGGTGCACCTGTACGGCAAGCAGGTCCGTCCCGGCCGAAAGATCGGTCATGTCACGGTGCTCGGCGACGATCTGGACGAGGTACGCGCCCGGGCTGCCCGGGCCGCCAGCTGGTTGCGGGACGGAACACCGGAGGAATGAGCAGCGTGAGCACGGTCGGTGTGATCATGGGGAGCGACTCGGACTGGCCGACGATGAAGGCCGCCGCAGAGGTGCTCACCGAGTTCGAGGTGCCGTACGAGGTCGAGGTGGTCTCGGCGCACCGCACCCCGGTCAAGATGATCGACTATGGTCGGGCCGCCGCCGACCGTGGGCTCAAAGTGATCATTGCGGGGGCCGGTGGCGCGGCGGCGCTGCCCGGCATGGTCGCGTCGGTGACCCCGTTGCCGGTGATCGGCGTACCGGTGCCGCTGAAGCACCTCGACGGCATCGACTCGCTGTTGTCCATCGTGCAGATGCCGGCCGGGGTGCCGGTGGCGACAGTGTCGATCGGCAACGCCCGCAACGCCGGGCTGCTCGCCGTCCGTATCCTCGCCACCGCTGACCGTGCCCTGCTCGACCGGATGTCGGCGTACCAGGCCGACCTGGAGCAGTTGGTCGCCGAGAAGGACGCCGCGCTCCGCGCCTCCCTGGCTTGACCCGGATGGTCCGCTACCGGTTGCGGCATCCAGCGGCCTCCCCGAGCGGGCAGGGGCCGGGACGCCGCAAGCGGAGCGGACCACCGTCGGTGCCGGCCCACTCTGCTGCACCGCGACGGCGGCTGCGTTGACCCTCCGGTCTCACCGCATGCCGCGTAGCGCCGTCTGCAGGCGTTCCTGGGCGCGGCGGCGGCGTTCGTTGCTGGCTCCGAGAATCAGCAGCAGGAAGCCGACCGGGATCAGCGCCAGCCATGGTCCGAGGCTGAACAGCGCGTGCACGGCCGCGATGGCGGTGACCACCGCACCGACGATGACCGGTGCCTGCTGCTGGGTCATCGAGCCGAAGACCAGCACGGCGACCGCGCCGAGCAGCAGCAGCACCTGGCGCATCGTGCTCGAATCGGTGGCCAGCACGATCGCCAGGGTCGGCACGAAGGCGGCGAGCAGCGCCGGACCGTACGCCACCCAGCTGCTCAGGTCGGTGCGTTGGCGTAGCTCCAGCACCCCGACCAGCAGGGCCAGCGCGGCGAACGGCAGCGTGTACGCCTCGGGCAGGGCCACGTCGGCGACCCGCATCAGGATCCACCAGGCGGTGATCTCGCAGAGCACCACCGCCCAGAACAGGACCCTTCGCTCCGTCGGCCGGCGGCCGGGCCGGGTGGCGGCGACGCCGAGGACCGCACCCCAGGCGGCGAGCAGCGCGGCGATGTGCCGAGGTGAGTCGAAGGCCAGCGCCAGCGCGATCAGCGCGGCGGCGTGTCCGCTCCACTCCACCGTCGCCGCCTCGCGACGTGCCTCCGGGCGGCGAAGTCGGGGCAGGGTGGCGGAGAAGACCTGCAACGCCGCGCCGACCGCCAGCACCCCGAACGCCGACCAGACCGGGGCGAGTCCGGCCACGAGCCCGGCGGTGAGCACGAACAGTTGCGCCATCAGCGAGGCGAACAGCCAGCCGAGAAGGCGGGCCCGGGAGGTCAGGCCGTAGAGGGCGGCCACCAACCCGACCCCGACCGCACCGCCGAGGGTGAACAGGGTCAGCTCCCGGGTGGCGAGGCTGCCGGCGAGGCCGGCCCCACCCGCCGCCAGCCCGATCACGAAGACCAGGACCCGGGCCAGCCGCAACGAACGGGCCGGTTCCACCAGGGCCGGCGGTGGCGTCAGCGCCAGCCCCAGCATCGAGATGGTGAACACGGCCAGGGCAGACAGGGTGCTCGCCGGCCAACCACCGCCCAGCGCGATCGGGGCGATGAGCAGGGTGACGGCGGCCCCGGGCAGCACCACCGGCACCGCCCGGGACCGGCGACCGCCACTGAACCCGGTGGCGGCCAGGGCCGCCGTCACGGTGAGCAGCAACGCGGTGAGCACATGGGTCGGGTTGACCGCTGCCGGCGGCGGGTCGAGTAGGGCCGCCGGTGGCCCCTGCCAGATCCGGCCGACGGTGCGATGCGGGTCGACGAGGGCAGCGATCAGCGCCGGGGCGATGGAGACCAGGGCCAGGACGGTCGGCAGGGTGGCGGCGGCCAGCGCACCGGCGGCCGGGCTCACCCGCCACCGGCGCCGGTTGTCATCGGGCAGCCGGCGCAGCGCCCCGTCGAGCAGCACGGTCCAGCGCCGCACCGGTTGGGCCGCGCCAACCGGTGGCTCGGTCGCCCCTCGCACGAGTTCGGCGAGCACACCGAGCAGTGCCGCCGCTGCGGCGTAGACCCCGACGGGCAGGGCGATCGGTACGGCGGCGAGCGCGGTAACGCTCGCTCCGCCGACCACCCCGGCGCTGGCCCAGGGCAGGTACTGGGGAACCTGCCGACGGACCGCGGCCACCGCGGCCAGGCCGAGACTGGATGCGGCCAGGCCGGCGGTGAGCACCACCTGCGGGGTGTGGCCGAACTCGACGGCGAGGGCGGCGGTGGCACCCGGCAGCGCCAACAGTGCCGCGCACAAACCCGCACCACCGATCTGCGCCAGGTGCGGCGGCATGCCCTCCGCCTCGATGTCCTCGACGAGTGGCTCGGCCATGTTGCGGGCCAGCGCGGCCACCACCGCGCCGATCAGCACGATGCTGCCCAGGGCCAGCGCGGTCGTCCACGGCCGCACCAGGCCGGCGCCGGCCGCATGCAGCGCGACCACCCCGGCCACCGTGATCCGGGACAGTGCCGCCCGGGGATCGATAGTGGCGACCGCGGCCATCCCGAAAACGGTGGCGACCATGCCGCCGATCAGGACCGGCGACCACCAGGAGAGCTCGAACGCGGCGGGAGCACCGATGGTGGCGAGCACCACCGCCACGCCGGCCACGTCATAGCGCCAGGGCGGCGGCAGCAGGATGCCTGCCGCGACCGCGAGCAGCACCAGGGCGATCGGGCCCTGCCAGGTCGTACCGCCGGTCGGCGCCGCCGGCCAACCACTCAGGTCACCGTTCCAGATCGGGCCGGGTGTGGCCAGCACGCCGACGCCGCCGCGCAGCGCCATCCAGCCCGCCAACAGCCCGATCAGCACGCCACCGACGGTGAGGCCGAGCACCGGCCCTCGTCGCCACTCCTCGGGCATCGCCCGGGCTGCCACGGCGACCACCAGGACCAGCGCGGCGGCGACGGCGAGTTGCCCGTTCGGCGCGAGCACGGTGCCGATCCGCAGCAGGGTGGCGACCAGCGTGGCGGTCACCGCGGCGGCCGCCAGGTCGGAACCGTCCAGGGTGAGATCGGAGCGGCGGCCGGTGTCGATCGAGGGAGCCAGGAAGAGCAGCACCGCGGAGACCAGCAGCAGCGCGCCGACCCAGGCGTCCGCCACGGTGGCGCCCGGTGAACCGAAACCGGCCGCGGCGACCACCAACGCGCCCAGACCGGTGCCCACCGACAGCGGTACCGGGATCTGGCGTTGCGACACCTGGACGAGGGCCGCGTAGCCGAGCGTCACACAGCAGGCGAGGAAACTGGCCGCGAGCACCGGTACGGTCGCCTCGCGCAGGCTCGCCGGGGTCGGCGTGGTGTCCACCGGCAGGGTGGCGGCCACGAAGGCGGCCACCGCTCCGGGCAGGGCGAAGGCGGCACCTCCGGCGGCCCAGGCGGAGACGGTGTCCGCTGCCGCTGGGGCGAGCCGGATCCGGGGGGCGGCGGCGATCAGCGCACCGGCCACGACGAGGGCGATCAGCACGGCGGCGGTCGACGCCGGCCGGGTGAGGGCCGCGCCCGCGCCGGCCAGCCCGACCACTGCGGCGGCCACCGCGTGCGCCAGGGCGGCGCGGGGCGTACGCGCGGAGAGGCCGGCCGCCCCGATACCGATCGCGGCCAGCACCATCGGCCACGGTGCCAACGTCCAGGCCAGGCCGAAGGAAGCCGGTACGGCCAGTGCGGTGAGCGCCGCACCGGTCACCGCGAACTCGCGGCGGATCTCCGGCGGCAGGGCCAGCACCGCGGCCACGGTCAGCAGGAAGGCGCTGGCGGCGAGTTGCCAGGCGGCCGGTCCCACGGCGGCGGCCAGCTCGGCCGGATAGCGGTCGAGGTCCGCCGCCCAGGCCGGCAGCGCCGCCTGGACCGGCGCGATTCCGGCCCGCAGCGCGCTGCCGGCGACCACCACCCCGCTGACCGTGAGCGCCACCGCGGAGGCCAGTTGCGGGCCACGGCGGGCGGACTCGGGTACCGCCCGCACCGCGAGACCGGTGACCGTGATGACCAAGGCGATCAACAGCAGGGCCCGGCCGGGCAGCGCCACCGAGGCGATCCGCCCCAGGGCGCCGATGACAGCGAGCGTGAACACGCCCGCGCCCAGGTCGGGCAGGGGTGGGCGGCGGAGCACCAGTGTCCCGGCCAGGCAGACGGCGGCGGCGAGGAGGAGTACCAGGCCGGCGCCGGTCGCGCCCGGCACGGTGGTGGTCCGCAGCAGGGCGGTCACCGCGTACGCCAGGGCGAGGGCGACCGCCACCCCGTGCAGCACCCAGGTCAGTTCCCGCAGCCCGGGCACCGGTCGGGTCGGTGCGGTCGCGGTGCCGCCGACGGTGAGGTCCAGCAGTTCGCCGCCCTCCTCGGGCGCCGCCTCCGGCCTCCGGTCGGCCTGACCCTCCTCGGCCGACCGCTGCCGGGGCGCTTTTGACCGGCCGGAATCGGCCGCGGCGTCGGTGAGGGGCTGCTCCACGGTGACCGGGGAACGGGCCAGCCACAGGTCGAGCAGCGCCACCACGGTCAGCACCAGCGCCCAGCCCGCCGGCCCGGTGATCCGGTCGTACGCGAGCAGCGGCACCACCGGCTGGGCGGCCAGCACGGCGGCGAACCGGGGCGCGCGCAGCCTGGTCCACCCGGCGTAGCCGACGGAGACGGCAGCGGTGACCGCGAAGATCACTCCAGCGAAGACGGCGCCGGAGGCGCCGCCGTTGCCGATCCGGTCCACGGCCCACAACGCGTACCCGGCGAGGGGCACCAGGAGCAGACCAACAGCGGCGATGGTCTCGGCCGTGGAGGTCAACCCGCGCCGGATCAGCACCGGCGGGGCGAGCAGCATCAGGACCGTCGCGAGCAGCAGGATGCCGAGGCGGGCCAATGCGTCCATCGAGCTGGTGGCGACCACGGCGAACACCACGGCGGCGACGCCGAGCAGCAGCGCGCCGAGGCCGAGCGGGATGTTCTGGACCTCCCGCGAGGAAGCTTCCGGCGGGTGCTCAGGGTCGTCGGCGTCCAGCCAGACAGCTTCGGTCGGTGGCGGCGGCCCCTGGGTGCCGCCGGCGGCACCCTGCCGGGGCACCCGGGGCGGCGGAGCCGCACCGTCGCGAGGTGGCGAGGCATCCTCGGACGTGGAGCGGCGGGGCGGCCGACGACGTAGCACCCGGCGGGGGCGGGTGGCCTGCCGGAGCCGCTCGTCACCCTGACTGCCGGCGTGCGAGAGGATGTCCCGCTGGAAGAGCGCGGCCTGCATCTTCGCGGCGAGCTGCCGTTGTTCACGGGCGATGGCGGCCTCGCGGGCCTTCAACTCCGCGATTGATCGTTCGATCTCCGCCAGGTGCTCGGCCCACTGTGGCTGGTGCGCGCCGCAGTGCGGGCAGCGCACCGCCGGCTTGATATCCCGGCCGCACGAAGGGCACTGAAAGTTCGCCACGACACCCCTCCAGCCGCACTGTGGATTCCCACTGTCGCAGCATGCCCAAAGCGGGCCGGGAATTCGACAGTTGTCGGCGGGTCAAGCGCCAACATCACCAAACGGCGAGATCAAGGTCGTCCCATGCCCCGGTACTCCCAGCCGGCCTGGGTCCACAGTGCGGGGTCGAGGCAGTTGCGGGCGTCGACGACGCGGCGGCCGGCGACCAGGTCACCGAGGTGGCTGGGGTCGGCGTTGCGGAAGTCGGCCCATTCGGTGAGGACGCAGACCAGGTCGGCGCCGGTGACCGCCTCGGCCATGTCGGGCTCGTAGGTCAGTTCCGGTACGGCCCGGCGGGCGTTCTCCATGCCCTGGGGGTCGTAGACGTGCACGTCGGCGCCGGCCTTGTGGAGCAGGGCGGCGACGGCGAGGGCGGGGGCGTCGCGTACGTCGTCGGTGTTGGGTTTGAAGGTGGCGCCGAGCACGGCGATGCGGGTGCCGGACAGGTCGGGGCCGGCGGGGCCGGAACGGCGGCCGAGCAGGTCGGCGGCGAGTTGCAGGACGCGGGTGCGGCGGCGCAGGTTGATCAGGTCGACCTCGTGCAGGAAGCGCAGTGCTTCGCCGGCGCCGAGTTCCTGGGCGCGGGCCTGGAAGGCGCGGATGTCCTTCGGTAGGCAGGCGCCGCCGAAGCCGAGGCCGGCCTGGAGGAAGCGGTTGCCGATGCGGGGGTCGTAGCCGATGGCCTTGGCGAGCTGGGTGACGTCGCCGCCGGAGGCTTCGCAGACCTCGGCCATCGCGTTGATGAAGGAGATCTTGGTGGCGAGGAAGGCGTTCGCGGCGACCTTGACCAGTTCGGCGGTGGCGAAGTCGGTGACCACCAGGGGTACTTCGCGGTCCTCGGTGGCGGCGAGGTCGAACACGCCCTTGTGGGCGGCGTAGAGCATGCCGTTGGCCCATTCGCTCTTCACGCCGACCACGATGCGGTTGGGGCGCAGCACGTCGTCGACGGCGAAGCCCTCCTGGAGGAACTCGGGGCTCCAGGCGACCTCGACGCCGAGGTCGGTGGGGGTGTGTTTGCCGACGAGTTGTTCCACCCATTCGGCGGTGCCGACCGGGACGGTGGACTTGCCGACGATCAGCGCCTTGCGGGTCAGGTGTTGGGCGAGGCCGGTGACCGACGCTTCGACGTAGGACAGGTCGGCGCCCATGCCGTCGGCCCGCTGCGGGGTGCCGACGCAGATGAAGTGCACGTCACCGAAGTCGGCGGTCTCGGCGATGTCGGTGCTGAATCGCAGCCGCCCGGCGGCCAGGTTACGGCGCAGCAGCTCGTCCAGCCCGGGCTCGTGGATCGGCACCTCGCCCGCGTTCAGTTTGGCGATCTTGTCCGCGTCGACGTCGAAGCCGAGCACCTCGTAGCCGAGTTCGGCGTAACAGATGGCGTAGGTCGCGCCGAGGTAGCCGGTGCCCAGGAAGGTTACCCGAGGCCGGGAGGCGCCCGAGGGGGGCGTGACCGCCGCGATGGCGGGCACCGGCTGGGTGTTCGGGTACGGGATGGTCACGCCTGTCTTCTCCGCTCGCACTGGCGCCGCGTGGCTGCGTCGCGTTCCTTTGCGGCGCCAAGGCGGGGCGCCGGAGAGGTGGTTCGTCTGCTGGGTTCCATCATCGCCGAGCGGTGTCAGGGCTTCGTCGTGACCCAGCCTACGCGCCGGTAACATCACCTGAACTGTGGTCGTTATCCTTCAGTCTGCGCGGTGGGTGTCCAGGTGACGCTACAGACTGCGCATGATAGCGGTGAAGGGGAGGGGCCGACATGGCCGCAGAGCAGTCGTTCGACGCGTACCGCCTGCCGGAGGAGCACGAGGCGATCCGGGAAGCGGTCCGTGAGGTCTGTGCGGCCAAGGTGGCTCCGCACGCCGCCGAGGCCGATGAGACCGGTGAGTTTCCGAAGGCGTCGTACGACGCACTACGCGCCGCCGACTTCCACGCACCGCACATCCCGGTCGAGTACGGCGGGGCCGGTGCGGACGCGCTGGCCACGGCAATCGTGATCGAGGAGGTCGCGCGGGCCTGCGCCTCCTCCTCACTGATCCCGGCGGTGAACAAGCTGGGCACCATGCCGCTGCTGCTGGCGGGCTCCGACGAACTCAAGAGCCGCTACCTGACACCTGTCGCCAGCGGCGAGGCGATGTTCTCGTACTGTCTCTCCGAGCCGGAGGCGGGTAGCGATGCGGCCGCGATGACCACCCGGGCGGTACGTGACGGCGATCACTGGGTGCTCAACGGTGTGAAGCGTTGGATCACCAACGCAGGTGTTTCGGAGTTCTACACCGTCTTCGCGGCGACCGACCCCGCCGCCCGGTCCCGGGGCATCTCCGCCTTCGTGGTCGAGAAGTCCGATCCGGGGGTGAGCTTCGGTGCGCCCGAGAAGAAGCTGGGCATCAAGGGTTCGCCGACCCGCGAGGTCTACCTGGACAACGTGCGGATCCCGGCGGATCGGATGATCGGCGCCGAGGGCACCGGCTTCGCCACCGCGATGAAGACCCTGGACCACACCCGGGTCACCATCGCCGCACAGGCGGTGGGCATCGCGCAGGGTGCGCTTGACTACGCCAAGGGGTACGTCGCCGAGCGCCGGCAGTTCGGCAAGGCGGTCGCCAAGTTCCAGGGCGTGCAGTTCATGCTCGCCGACATGGGCATGAAGCTGGAGGCGGCCCGGCAGTTGACGTACGCGGCGGCCGGCCGGTCCGAGCGGGGCGACGCCGATCTGACCTACTTCGGCGCGGCGGCCAAGTGCTTCGCCTCGGACGCCGCGATGGAGATCACCACCGACGCGGTCCAACTGCTCGGCGGCTACGGCTACACCCGTGACTACCCCGTCGAGCGGATGATGCGGGACGCCAAGATCACCCAGATCTACGAGGGTACGAATCAGGTGCAGCGCATCGTGATGGCCCGCCAGCTGCTCAAGGACTGACGGTCCGAGGGAGACCACCGCCACCTCCGCCCGCGCGGTTGCCGGGCGGAGGTGGCGTTCGGTGATCAGCTGGTGGCGTCGTCGCGTCGGGGCAGGTTGCCCGGCGGTGCCGACCAGGGCGACCCACCTCCGGTACGCCGGGGCAGCGGCTCGGTCGGCTCCGGATCCGGCTCCGGATCCGGATAGCGCAGGCTCAGCGGCACGGTGTCCCGTTCCGCCGACGGGGTCGGCGACCAGTCGGTCGACGTCGGGTCCGGTGCTGGCGCGTCGGGCGTCGTCGACGCTGGCTGCGGCACCGGGGTCGGCCATTGTCGCCACCGCTGCCCGCTGAACGTCGCGATCAGCAGCAGCATGCCGATCAGGAAGAGCGTCCCGTTCTCCACCGGTAGCCCCAATGGCAGCGGGTCGCCGAGAAACTCCCAGTCGGACGGGATGCGCTCGCGTACCCGGAAGGGCGTGATGAACAGTCCGACGTACGGGGTGACCAGCAGCAGCCCGGCCACCAGCGGGCCGAGCGGTGAGATGCGCAGCGTGCCGAGCAGACCCAGCACGATGCCGCCGACAGCGAGGTACACGGCTGGTTCGATGAGGTTGGCCGTGTTGGAGGTGCCGATCTCCACCCACCGGTTGACGGTGTCGGCCGACCCGTCCTGACCGAGGGTGATCAGCACCCAGGTGACCGGCACCACCACCAGCCCTGCGAGGAAGCTCCACAGATGTCGCATCCGCGCACCGTACCGTTTCCGACATGACCGAGCACCCCGCCGCCACCCTGCCGGGCAAGCCGACCTCGTACTCCCGGGTAACCCTCAGTCGGATCATGACCGCGGTGGACGTGAACCTGTACGGAACGGTGCACGGCGGGGTGCTTATGAAGTTCGTCGACGACGTGGCCGGCGCAGCGGCGGCGCGGCACAGCGGCGGTACGGCGGTGACCGCCGCGATCGACGAGATCGTCTTCTCGGAGGCGGTCCGGGTGGGCGACCTGGTGCACGCGTACGCCCAGGTCAACTGGACCGGGCAGACCTCGATGGAGGTCGGCGTACGGGTGATGGCCGAGCGCTGGGACTCGGCCGACGAGTTGCCGGTGCGGGTGGCCACCGCGTACCTCGTCTTCGTCGGGGTCGAGGTGGGCGGCGCGCCCCGGCCGGTGCGTCCGGTGTTGCCGGAGACGCCGGAGGACGAGCGGCGCTGGCGCGAGGCGGAGATCCGCCGCGCCCACCGACTGGCCCGCCGCCAGGCCATTCAGGCGGCCCGCAGCGCACCCTGAAGCCCGGCGAACCCCCCCGCTCCGGTGGCGATCGGTAACCCTCCCCGGTGGCATGGCCACACCGAGCGAACCCGGGGGGTGTGGGGCGGGCACATGCGCCCACGGGGCGCGGGTGCGGAGAATGACGCTTCGAGGTAGGGCAAGATGGCGCCACGGCCCACCGCACAGCGTCGTGCCGGGCCAGGGGAGGAGTGGACCAGTGACGGACGTGCTGTGGACGCCACCGGCGGACGTGCTCCAGCGGTCACGGATCGGGGCTTACCTGCGTTGGCTCGCCGAGCACCGGGGGCTGACGTTCGCCGACTACGACGCCCTGTGGCGGTGGTCGGTCACCGATCTGGATGCCTTCTGGCGGTCGATCTGGGACCACTTCGGCGTCGTCGCGCACACCCCGCCGACCGCCACCCTGGCCGACCGGGACATGCCGGGCACCCGGTGGTTTCCCGGCGCCACCCTCAACTACGCCGAGAACGTGCTGCGGATGCCGGGCCGGGCCGACGACGAGCCGGTCGTCGTGGCACACGGGCAGACCCGGCCGCCGGTCACCCTCACCGCCGGGCAACTGCGCGAGCAGGTCCGCCGGGTCGCCGCCGGACTGCGCCGGCTCGGCGTCACCACCGGCGACCGGGTGGCCGCGTACGCCCCGAACATCCCCGAGACGTACGTGCTGATGCTGGCCACCGCCAGCCTGGGTGCGATCTTCTCGTCGTGCGCCCCGGAGTTCGGCACCCGTAGTGTCACCGATCGGTGGCAGCAGATCGAGCCGAGGATCCTGGTCGCCGTGGACGGCTACCGCTACGGCGACAAGCCGGTGGACCGGCGCGCCGAGGTGGCCGCGATCCGGGCGGCGCTGCCGTCGCTGCGGCACACCGTCTCGATCCCCTACCTCGACCCCGACGGTTCGCCGGCGAACGGGGCACTGGCCTGGGCGGAGCTGGGGGCTGAGACCGACGAACCGCTGGCCTTCACCCCGGTGCCGTTCGACCATCCGCTGTACGTGCTCTACTCCTCCGGCACCACCGGGCTGCCCAAGCCGATCGTGCACGGACACGGCGGCATTCTGCTGGAGCACCTGAAGATGCTCGCCCTGCATCACGACCTCGGTCCGGCGGACCGGTTCTTCTGGTTCACCACCACCGGCTGGATGATGTGGAACTTCCTGGTCTCCGGACCGGCGGTGGGCGCGGCGGTCGTGCTGTTCGACGGCAACCCCGGCCACCCCGACCTGGGCGCGATGTGGCGGCTGGCCGAGCAGACCGGCACCACGTACTTCGGCACCTCCGCGCCCTTCCTGCTGGCCTGCCGCAAGGCCGGGCTGGTCCCGCGCGAGATCGCCGACCTCTCCGCGCTGCGCGGCCTCGGCTCCACCGGCGCGCCACTGCCCGCCGAGGGCTTCACCTGGGTGTACGACACGGTCGGTAGCGACCTTCAGCTCCAGTCCCTCTCCGGCGGCACCGACGTCTGCACCGGTTTCGTCGGCGGTGTGCCGCTGCTGCCGGTACACGCCGGTGAGATCGCCTGCCGGGCCCTGGGCGCCAAGGTGGAGGCCCGCTCGCCGGACGGCACCCCGGTCATCGGGGAACTGGGCGAGCTGGTGATCACCGAGCCGATGCCGAGCATGCCGGTGGGATTCTGGAACGACCCGGACGAGGTCCGCTACCGGGAGGCATACTTCGACGTCTATCCCGGAGTGTGGCGGCACGGGGACTGGGTCACCATCAACTCCCGGGGCGGCTGCGTCATCACCGGTCGCTCCGACGCCACCCTCAACCGGGGCGGCGTACGGCTCGGCACCGCCGAGTTCTACTCCGTCGTGGAAGGGCTGGACGAGGTCGTCGACTCGGTCGTGGTGCACCTGGAGGACGACGAGGGTGGCGCCGGTGAGCTGCTGCTGTTCGTGGTGCTCGCCGAGGGGGTCGCGCTCGACGACGAGTTGCGTCGGACGATCTGCCGCGAGCTGCGTACCGCGTTGTCCCCCCGACACGTACCCGATGAGATCCACCAGGTCCGCGCGGTGCCACGCACCCTGTCGGCGAAGAAGCTCGAGGTGCCGGTCAAGAAGATCCTCACCGGTACCCCGGTCGACCAGGCCGCCGCCAAGGGCGCCCTGGTCAATCCCGAGTCCCTGGCCGCCTTCGCCACCCTGGCCCAACACCGCGCCCCGGATCGCCCCACCACCTGATCCGACCCCCAGCGCCGAGCCCCCGACCCCGCGCACCCAGCACCGCCCACCCGGCCTCGGCCCCCGGCTCGGGCTCGGCTTCGGCCTCGGCTTCCGAAGAAACATGGCTCGGCGCTGGTGGCCATGACCCCGCCTCCGCGGTGGCGGGTTTCATATGAGCTGGGATCAGCCTTCACTCAGCGTGCTGTCGCGGCTCGCCCAACCATCGCCCCTCTCCACCCTTTGCTCTGCTTCAACCCACGCAACAGTCACTCTCCGCAGCGTCTAGCGCGTGAGTGGCCCCGGACCATCAGCGCGTCGTCGCAGTTCAGCCGGTTGTGCGTTGGTTGAAGCAGAGCAAAGGGCGGGAGGGGAACATCTCCCGGCGCTGGCGCAGCAACGGTGGGTGAACCTCACGGAGAGTGAGGCTCGGGTGCCGACTGGTGGATTGGCGGCTGGCCTCGGTGGAGCGTCCTGGTCAGGGTCGGGCGGGCCAGCCGGGTCGGGCGGGCAGTAAGACCGGGCGGGCCGGGGGCAGTCAGATCAGGGTGTGGGTGACCCGTTCCGTCGATTGACGGTCGGCCAGGCGGGCCTGGTCCGGGTGGGCGCAGAGCACCAGGGTGGCGGCCGCGCTGAGCGGAGCCAGCAGCCAGTCGAGCGGGTCCGGGTGCCGGTCGACGTCCACGAGGAGCCGGTCGCCCGGGGAGATGCCGAGTTCGGCGGCGCGGGCGGTGGCCCGGGCGCGCAGCGCGGTGTGGTCCGGCCCGCCCGGCGGGTACGCCGTGAAGTGGTCGCCGTGCGCGCGTACCTCGGTGACGTAGTCGGCGAAGCCCGCCGGCACCTCCCGCAGCGGCAGCGCGAACGGGTGCAGCGCCAGCGCGTACCGGTCGGGTGCCGACCAGGCGTCGGCCTCGGCGATGCGGTCGGTGGCGGCGAAGAGCACGTCCACCTCGCCCGGCGGGTCGGCTTCCGGCGGGCCGGCCGACCGAACCGTCAACCCGGCCGACCAGCAGCCGAGCAGCACGGCGGCACTCTGCCAGTGCGGCGGCAGCAGCACCGCCGCGGTGCCGCCCGGCCCGAGGGCCAGTTCGTCGACGAGCAGGTTGGCCGTCTTGGCCACCCAGTTTGCCAGTGTCGCCCCGGAAAGCTCGGTGCGCTCGCCGGACGTGTCGTCGTACCAGGTCAGCAGCGGGCGGTTCGGGTCGGTCGCGATCGCGTCGGCGAAGACCCGGGCAATGTTGTCGGCCATCGGCGCGAACGATACGCGTCCGGCGGCCGTACTCGATGACAGCGACAAGTCGGCGTACCGTCGGGTCGCAGTCAGCGTCCGTGCCCGGCTCCGGCGTAGGCTTGCCGGAGTGTCGTTCCCCACAGTCCCGCCACCGCAAGGAGTCGCCCCGTGACCGCCGGTCGCCCGCCCCGCGTGCTCATCGACGCCACGAGTGTTCCCGCCGATCGCGGCGGCGTCGGTAGATACGTCGATGGCCTGCTCGGCGCCCTCGGCAAGGTGTGCGGATCGGCGGTGGACCTGGTGGTGGTCAGCCTCCGCACAGATCTGGAGCGTTACCGCCGGAAGCTGCCCGGCGCGGAGATCATCCCGGCGCCGGCCGCGGTCGCGCACCGGCCGGCCCGGCTCGCCTGGGAGCAGACCGGTCTGCCCCTGCTCGCCCAACAGGTCGGCGCGGAGGTGCTGCACTCGCCCTTCTACACCTGCCCGCTGCGGGCTGGCTGTCCGGTCACCGTGACGGTGCACGATGCGACGTTCTTCACCGAGCCCGAGCACTACGACAAGTCCCGCCGGACGTTCTTCCGCAGCGCGATCAAGACCTCACTGCGGCGTGCGGACCGGGTGATCGTGCCCAGCAAGGCCACCCGCGACGAGTTGATCCGGCTGCTGGACGCCGACCCGACCCGGATCGACGTGGCTTACCACGGCGTGGACCAGGACGCCTTTCATGCGCCCGGCGACGAGGAGAAGGCCCGGGTGCGTGCCCGCCTGGGCCTCGGCGGCAGCAGCTATGTCGCCTTCCTCGGCGCCAAGGAGCCGCGCAAGAACGTGCCGAATCTGATCCGTGGCTGGGCCCGGGCGGTCGCCGACCGGCAGGACCCGCCCGCGCTGGTGGTGGCCGGCGGGCAGGGGCATGACGACGACATCGACCGAGCGGTGGCCGAGGTGCCCTCGCATCTGCGGCTGTTGCGTCCCGGGTACCTGCGCTACGGAGACCTGCCCGGCTTCCTCGGCGGGGCCCTGGTGGCCGCGTACCCCTCCTACGGCGAGGGGTTCGGGTTGCCCATCCTGGAGGCGATGGCGTGCGCCGCCCCGGTGCTCACCACCCCCCGGCTGTCGCTGCCAGAGGTCGGCGGCGACGCGGTGGCGTACACCAGCGAGGATCCGGACCAGATCGCCACCGACCTGGCCGCGCTGCTCGACGACGAGCCGCGCCGGTTGTCGCTGGCCAAGGCCGGCTTCGATCGGGCGAAGGAGTTCACCTGGGGATCCAGCGCCGAGGTGCACATCGCGGCGTGGACCAGGGCGCGGGCCTGAGGCCGGCAACCGAGGCGCCCGGTCCGGGCGGTTCGGGCATGATGTCCTGGTGATCTATGTCGTCATTCCGGCCGGTGGCAGCGGCACAAGGTTGTGGCCGCTGTCCCGCGCCGGCCATCCCAAATTCCTCCACCCGTTCACCGGTACGTCCGCGTCGCTGCTCCAGGCGACGGTCGATCGGCTGGGGCCGCTGACCACCCCCGAGCGCACCATGGTGGTCACCGGGGTCGCGCACGCCGCGGCCGTGGCCCGCCAGCTGACCGGTCTGCCGGAGGAAAACATCCTGGTCGAACCGTCGCCACGGGACTCCTGCGCCGCCATCGCGCTGGCCGCGGCGGTGATCGCCGTACGCGATCCGGACGTCGTCATGGGGTCGTTCGCCGCCGACCACCTGATCGGCGACCCACAGCGATGGGTGGACACCGTCCGGGAGGCGGTCCGGGGTGCGGAGCAGGGGCTGCTGATGACGGTCGGGATCACCCCGACCCGGCCGGAGACCGGCTACGGATACCTGCGGACCGGCGAACCCGTCGGTGGCGGCCCGATGCGTCCGGTTGTCGAGTTCAAAGAGAAGCCGAGCGCGGAGGTGGCCGAGACGTACGTGCGGTCGGGCCACTATCTCTGGAACGCCGGCATGTTCGTCTGGCGGGTGTCGGCGTTCCTCGCCGAACTGGCACGGCAGCAGCCCGACCTGCACGCCGGGGTCACCGCGATCGCGGCGGCGTGGGGCACCGACGAACAGGACGACGTGCTCGGAGCGGTCTGGCCCACGCTGACGAAGATCTCCGTGGACTACGCGGTGATGGAGGGTGCGGCCGCGGCTGGCCGGGTGGCGACCGTACCCGGTGACTTCCGGTGGAACGACGTGGGTGACTTCCACACCCTCGGTGAGGTACTGCCGGCGGACACCGACGGCAACGTGGTGCTCACCGGCGACGCCAAGACCGAGGTGCTGCTGCACGACAGCAGCGGCATGGTGGTGGTGCCGCAGGCCGGCCGGCTGGTGGCCGCCGTCGGCGTACGGGACCTGATCGTGGTCGACACCGAGGACGCGTTGCTGGTCTGCCCGCGCGACCGCGCTCAGGACGTGAAGTCGATCGTGGACGAGCTCAAGAGACGGGGTGACGACAAGCTCGTCTGAAGGCTGCCAGGCCCGGTGTGACGAGCCGGGCCGTGCCGCCGGCCAGCGGATGCGGTAGGCGCTCCGGTGGGAACCAGCCGAGCGCCTCGGATTCCGCGCTGACCCGTTCCGTTGCTCCGGCCGGGGCGAACACGGCGAAGCGCACGTCGTGGTGCAGCGACCCGCCCTGGCAGGCCACCGGGTGCACGTCCACGTCGATCGGCATCGGATCGATCCGCAGACCGGTGACGCCCGACTCCTCGGTGGCCTCCCGCAACGCCGCTCCGGCCAGGGTGCGGTCGCCGGGCTCGCAGTGCCCGCCCAACTGCACCCACTTGTGGAACTTTCCGTGCAGGCAGAGCAGCACCTGGGTGCCGGTCGCGTCGAACACCAACGCGCTGGCGGTGACGTGACCGGCCCGGTGTTCGCGGCTCATCGCGATCGGTCCGGCGTCGAGCAGACCGAGGGTGCGGTCCCGGGCCACCGCCGCGTCCGGGCTGGTCGGCGTCCAGCCACTGAGCACCGCTACCGCGTCGGCGTGTAGCGCTGTCCAGCCGTCCGCGTCGCCGCGCGGGGATTCGTCCACCATTCGGGGCGTCGACAACGGCCGCTCCTCTCGTCCGTGCCAGCGTACGGGGTGCTGGTGGACCCGCCGATGCGGTGTGCGGGAGCTGGGCGGATGTGCCTGGGCTGGGCCAGCGAGATCGGGCGGCACCCCCTGCGGAATCTGAGCCGCAGACCCTCGAATGGTGCCGCCCGCTCTCGGGCACCCAGCGGGGCAAACACGTTCGACGTGCGTCGCCCCCTGTGGCACCGGAAGCATGGCGGATTCATATGACGGGCGTCGAGGTCTTTTAGCTGAGGCTTAACTGCCCGAGGCCGACGCGGCCGGGTAGAGTTCGAAGGTCGCCGGGCGCCCCCTTCGCCGGGCGATGGGAGTACCCATGCTGAAGATCCATTTCTCCGGCGAGGACATCCTCCGGACCAGGGTGGCTCCG
The DNA here is from genome assembly GCF_042898635.1 of Micromonospora sp. NPDC000442. Lineage (NCBI taxonomy): Bacteria > Bacillati > Actinomycetota > Actinomycetes > Micromonosporales > Micromonosporaceae > Micromonospora > Micromonospora sp. NPDC000442. The sequence continues at coordinate 297,472 of NZ_JBIAYZ010000005.1, forward strand.
GCGGCCGATCCGGTCTGGGAAGTGGTGCTGAGCCTGCACCTGCTGCCCGGGCGTAGCCGTGACCCGTTGCTCGCCGGTTGGCGCCGCGAGGTCTCGCGAGGGTTCCGTCGACAGGTGGACTCCGAGGCGCTGCGACTGCTGTCCACGTTGAGCCCGCCACGCGGCTACTTTCCGGACTTCCTCACCCCGTACGAGAGCGTGCGCGGTTTCGAGGCGGGGATGGAGGCGCTGCGGCGTACCCCCGTGGCGTTGCTGCAACGCGACCTGACGCTGCTCGCCAACAGCAACCGGAACCTGCCCGCCGGTGTCGCCGCCATCGCCCGGGGTGAGCCGGAGGCGCTGACCCACCTGACGGAGACGATGGGCCGCTACCGGGAGCTCGCCCTCGGCCCGTACTGGGCGCGGGTCCAGGGGGCGGTGGAGGCCGATCGTGCCCGTCGCGCTCGGGCCATGCTCGACGGCGGTGTCGAAGGGCTGCTGACCACGCTGCGGCCGGGCCTGCGCTGGGAGTCGGGCGTGCTGGAGATCCCCGCCTACCCGAGGAGCCGGGAACTTCACCTGGAGGGCCGAGGGCTGCTGCTGGTGCCGTCGTTCTTCTGTGCGAACACGCCCGTCGCGCTGCTCGACCCGGAACTACCGCCGGTGCTGGTCTACCCGGTGGACAAGCTGGGTGGGTTGACCGCGGACGCAGGCGGGGCGGACGGTACCGGCCGGGAGGCGCTGGCCGCGTTGCTCGGTCGTACCCGCGCGGCGGTGCTAGCCGCAAGCGACGACGGCTGTACCACCGGCGAGTTGGCGCGCCGGCTGCGCATCTCGGCAGCCGCGGCCAGCCAGCACACCACGGTGCTGCGGAACGCCGGCCTGCTGGTCAGCCACCGTGACCGCAACACCGTCCTGCACACCCTCACCCCACTAGGCCGCGCCGTCCTCAACCCCTGACCCCCCAACCCCCACCCCCAACCCCAACCCAACCCCCACCCACCCCCCACCCCACCCACCCCACCGCCGGTCCGTTGATCATGAGGTTATTGCTTGTGAGAGCGCTTTCCGAAGCGAATAACTTCATGATCAACCTGGGCGGGGGCCTGGTATCGCCATTCTGGAGATGCCCGACCGGTCTTGGCGTGGGTACGCGACGGGCCGCCCTCCACCAGGGCAGGGCAGGGCCGGGCCGGGCAGGAGAGGGTGGGGTGGGGTGGGGCGGGGTGGGGTGGGGGTTTAGAGGGCGAGGGTGGCGGCGGCGGTGGTGCCGCTGGGTGGGGGGAGGAGTTGGGTGGGGACGCCGGCTGCCGCGAGGGCGGTGCGCAGGCGTTGCACGTCGGTGCCGAAGCGGACCAGTTGGACCGGGCCCACCGGGGTGGGTGGGGAACAGAGCACCAGGCCGGTCGCCTGGGCCGGCCAACCCGGCACGATGGGGACCAGCGCAGCGCGTACCTCGTCGTCGGTCACCTGGGTGAAGACCGTGCCGGGCGCGATCACACCGGCGACCGCGGTGATCGCCCGGTCGACGGCGGCCGGGTCGGGTGCGGTTTCGCCCGGCTGGTCCGGCAGGGTGGCGGCGGCCGCCAACCCGGCCGCCTTCGCCTCCGCGGTGCCGAGCGAGAACAGGTCCATCGAGGCGTCCCGGACCAGGACCCCGGCGCCCTCGCCGTCAACCGACAGCGGTGGCGTCAGGTAACCGCGGATCACCGCGACCGGCATCTGATCACACTTGCCCTTGATCAGTTCGCCCGCCGCGGCCAGCTCGTCGACCACCGCCATCTGGGTCAGCACCAGTTCGTTGCCGTACGGGTCGACCTCGCCCCGGTGGTCACGGATGGCCTCCATCCCGGCGACGCCGAGGGCCACGTCGGTCAGCCCGTTGCGCCAGGGGCGACCCATGGTGTCGCTGACGACGACCGCGACGTCCACGCCGTACCGGTCGCGCAGGCCGGCGCGGAGTGCGCGGGCCGAGGCGTCCGGGTCTTCCGGCAGCAGCACCAGCCGGGTCTTGTCGACGTTCGACGCGTCGATTCCGGCGGCGGCCATCACGAAGCCGTGGCGGGTCTGCACGATCCGGGTCGGGCCGCGCGACGCCACCACCCGTACCGTCTCCGCCGCCAGCACCTCGTCCCGGACGGCCTGCCGATCCGGACCGTCGGCGGGTACGTCGACCAGCCGTCCCTCGGCCTTGGAGATGATCTTGCTGGTCACCACCAGCACATCGCCGTCGCGCAGCCAGGGCGCCGCGCTTCCGATCAGGACCGCGAGGTCGTCACCCTCGGTCACGTGCCCGATGCCGGGCACCGGCATGATCTCCAGTCTCACGTCAGCTCCACCGCGGCGCGGACCATCGCCGCCGTCGCCGTCTCGTCGGTCATCCGCAGCGGAACCGCGCGGACCGTCACGTCCGGCACCACCGTTTCGGCGTCCTCCTCGGCCACCAACCAACCGTCGAGCAGCCCTCCGGTGGCCCGGCCTCCGTACAGCCCACCGACGCCGCCGGCGGAGCACTCCACGCCGACGACCGCCAGGCAGCGGTCGGCCATGCCGCGTACCGGCGCGCCACCGATGATCGGCGAAACGCCCACCACCGGGGCGGGACCGTCCGTCAGCGCCTCGCGCAGGCCCGGTACGGCCAGGATCGGCGCGATGCTGACCACCGGGTTGCTCGGCGCCACGAGCACCACGTCGGCTCCGGTGATCGCCTCCGTCACGCCGGGTGCCGGCTGCGCCGACTCCGCTCCCACGAAGACGAACCGGTGGGTCGGAATCTGCGCCCGGTACCGCACCCACCATTCCTGGAAGTGGATCGCCCGCTGGCCACCGTCGAGGTCCGCGACCGCGTGCGTCTCCAGGCGGTCGTCGGTCGCCGGCAGCAGGCGTACGCCGGGCTGCCAGCGGGTCGCCAGTGCCTCGGTGACCTGGTGCAGCGGATAGCCGGCGTCGAGCATGGTGGTGCGGACCAGGTGGGTGGCGATGTCCCGGTCACCCAGCCCGAACCAGCTCGGCTCGGCGCCGTACGCCGCCAGCTCGTCCTTGACCGTCCAGCTCTCGTCGACGCGCCCCCAGCCCCGCTGCGGGTCGGCACCGCCGCCGAGGGTGTACAGCACGCTGTCCATGTCCGGGCAGATCCGGAGCCCGTGCAGCCGTAGGTCGTCGCCGACGTTGACCACGGCGGTCACCTCGGCACCCACCTCGCGGGCGTACGCCCGCACCCCCAGCAGGAACCGGGCACCGCCGATTCCGCCGGTCAGAACCACGATGCGCATCCGCCCATCCTCGCCTACGTGACGCCTCCGGCAGCCAGGTGCCCCGGGAGACTAGGCTCACGTCGGCATCTGTCCGCTTTCGCCCCAGGGAGAGTTCGTGACCGGCCCCGCCGAGCCCCCGCCCACCGACCAGACCCCGGCCCGTCAGGTGACCGGGCCGCTGCGTGAACTCGTCGCTCTCGTGCTCCTGGGCGCGAACGCCGTCTTCCTCTTCGTGGGGCTGATCCGGCTGCTGACCCCGCAGGGCGCCTACAGCACGGTGACCGGGCGTGCCGCCAGTTCGTTCTTCGCCTTCATCGGCATCGAGGCGGTCGTCCTGCCGGTGCTGGCGGTACTGCTGGCCACGCATCTCGCCCCGACCGTCGGACGGGCGAAACTGATCACGCAGGTGGCGCTGATCGAGTACGCGGTCAGTGCCGTGCTCGGCGGTCTGACCCTGCTGATCTGGGTGGTCGGCCGGCTGGCCGAGGCGCAGCTCTTCGACGCCATGACCGGCCTGCTCACCCGGGTCGCCTGGGTGGCGCTGTTCGCGGCGGCGGCCTATGTGGTCTGGAGCGTGTGGCAGCGGCTCTACCACGTGCCCCGGCCCAAGCCCGAGCCCGGCCTGTACGGCACGCCGCAGCAGGGCTGGCCGCAGCCGGGAGGCCCGGGTCAGTTCGGTGGCCAGCCCGGTCAGCAGGGCGGCGGTTGGGTGCCGCCCGGCCAGTCGGGCAGTTGGCCGGGTGCCGACCGGCCCGCCGGCTATCCGGCCGGCTACCCCGGCACCGGACACCCCGGGGCGGGGCAGCCGAATCAGTCCGGTCCCGGCCAGTTCGGCGGCTACCCGGCGGGCGGCACGACCCAGGGCCACCCCGGCGGTCAGGGCCACCCCGGCAGCCAGGGCCACGCCGGCGGTCAGCCGGGCTGGCCGGTCGCCGGCCAGGCACCCTCCGCCGGCGGGTCGGCGGAGTCCCCGCACACCTGGCCGCCGCACGGTCAGCCGGCGGTGCCACCGCAGTCGGCGGCACCGTCCTCGCCGGCCGCACCGCCGTTCGGGCAGCCGGCCTCGGCCGACCCGACCCAGAGCATCCCGCGTCAGGGCGACCCGGCCGGGAGCATGCCGCGTCAGGGTGGCGTGGCTGGGAGCGTCGAACGCCAGGGTGCCGAGCCGACCCAGGCGATCCCGCATCAGAGTGCTGAGCCGACCCAGGCGATCCCGCGGCCGGGCGATGGTGAGGCCGGCCCGTCGGTTTCCCGGCCGGGCGACGGAGATGCCGACCGTACCCAGCGGATCGATCCGGGCGACCAGCCCGGCTGAGCGACCGCAGGCATCGGGCCGCGCCAGGTTCGCTGTCCGCGAGGGTACGTGCGGTTGCCCACGGGCGGGGGGCCGGACCGGGCCGCAGCGCATAGGCTGAGCGAATGGTTGATCAGAGCGAGCGCAGGCCGGGTGACGGGGGCGTACGGCGGGCACTGCGCCGCGCCGCCACCGGGCGGGCGCTCGACGTCGACGAGGCGTCGACCCTGCTGACCGCCCGGGGCGCGGCCCTGGAGGAGTTGCTCGGCATCGCCGGTGCGATCCGTGACGCGGGTCTGCGGGACGCCGGCCGGCCCGGCGTGGTGACGTACTCGAAGAAGGTCTTCATTCCGCTGACCCGGCTCTGCCGGGACCGCTGCCACTACTGCACGTTCGCCACGGTGCCGCACCGGCTGCCGGCGGCCTTCCTCGACCGCGACGAGGTGCTGGCCATCGCCCGGGCCGGTGCGGCACAGGGCTGCAAGGAGGCCCTGTTCACCCTCGGTGACCGACCGGAGGAGCGCTGGCCGGCCGCCCGGCAGTGGCTGGAGGAACGCGGCTACGGGTCCACTCTGGATTACGTACGGGCCTGCGCCGTGGCGGTGCTGGAGGAGACCGGCCTGCTGCCGCACCTGAACCCGGGCGTGCTCTCCTGGGCGGAGTTGCAACGGCTCAAGCCGGTGGCGCCGAGCATGGGGATGATGCTGGAGACCACGGCCACCCGGCTGTGGTCCGAGCCCGGCGGCCCGCACTACGGCTCACCGGACAAGGAACCGGCGGTGCGGTTGCGGGTGCTCGACGACGCCGGACGGGTCGGCGTCCCGTTCACCACCGGCATCCTGATCGGCATCGGCGAGACCCTCACCGAGCGGGTCGACGCGATCTTCGCGATGCGGCGCACCCACCGCGAGTACGGCCACCTCCAGGAGGTGATCGTGCAGAATTTCCGGGCGAAGCCGGACACGGCGATGCGTGGGATGCCCGACGCCGAGCTGCACGACCTCGCGGCCACCGTGGCGGTGGCCCGGGTGCTGCTGGGCCCGAAAGCCCGCATCCAGGCGCCACCGAACCTGATCGCCGGCGAGTACGACCTGCTGCTGCGGGCCGGCATCGACGACTGGGGCGGTGTCTCACCGGTGACCCCGGATCACGTCAACCCGGAGCGCCCCTGGCCGCAGCTCGACGAACTGGCTTCCCGTACCGCGGCGGCCGGCTTCACCCTGCGGGAACGGTTGACCGTCTACCCGGAGTACGTCCAGGCCGGCGAGCCGTGGCTGGACGCACGACTGCTGCCGCACGTGACCGCGCTGGCCGATCCGGCGACCGGGCTGGCGGTTGAGACGGCTCGTCCGGTCGGTCGGCCGTGGCAGGAGCCCGACGAGACCTTCGGCGGACGGACCGACCTGCACGCCACCATCGACACCGCGGGGCGTACGGACGACCGTCGGGGCGACTTCGACCACGTCTACGGTGACTGGGCCGAGGTGGCCGCGAAGGCGGCGGTGCCTCCGGCGCGGGCGGGTGTCGAGGATGGTCCGGCACCGGAGGCGGGGTCCGCTGTCCGGGCCGGCCGCCAGGCCGCCGCCGGCTCCGGCGACGCCGACCTGCGGGTCGGGTTGCGGTTGGCCGCCGAGGATCCGGCGGCGCTGCTGGAGCCCCGGCACACCGACGCCGCACTGGCGCTGTTCGGCGCGGACGGACAGGCGCTGGACGAGCTGTGCCGCACCGCCGACGAGCTGCGCCGCTCCGCCGTGGGTGACGACGTGACCTACGTGGTCAACCGCAACATCAACTTCTCCAACGTCTGCTACGTGGGCTGCCGATTCTGCGCCTTCGCCCAGCGGGAACGGGACGCCGACGCGTACCGGCTCTCGGTGGAGCAGGTCGCGGACCGGGCGCAGGAGGCGTGGGAGGCCGGTGCCGGCGAGGTCTGCCTCCAGGGCGGCATCGACCCGAAGCTGCCGGTGACGATCTACGCCGACCTGGTCCGGGCGATCAAGGCCCGGGTACCCGAGATGCATGTGCACGCCTTCTCGCCGATGGAGATCGTCACCGCTGCCGCCAAGGCCGGTGTGTCCGTGCGGGAGTGGCTGGCCGGGCTGCGCGAGGCGGGACTGGACACCATCCCGGGCACCGCGGCGGAGATCCTCGACGACGAGGTGCGTTGGGTGCTCACCAAGGGCAAGCTGCCGACCGCCGCCTGGGTGGAGGTGGTCAGCACGGCCCACGAGCTGGGCATCCGGTCCAGCTCGACGATGATGTACGGCCATGTCGACCATCCCGCACACTGGCTGGCGCACTTCCGGGTGCTGGCCGGGGTGCAGGACCGTACCGGCGGGTTCACCGAGTTCGTGGCGCTGCCGTTCGTGCACACCAACGCCCCGATCTACCTCGCCGGCATCGCCCGGCCCGGCCCGACGTGGCGGGAGAACCGGGTGGTGCACGCGATGGCGCGGGTGCTGTTGCACGGCCGGATCGACAACATCCAGTGCTCCTGGGTGAAGCTGGGCGACGCCGGCACCGCGGAGCTGCTGCGCAGCGGCTGCAACGACCTGGGCGGCACGCTGATGGAGGAGACCATCTCGCGGATGGCCGGCTCCGGCAACGGGTCGGCGCGCACCGAGGAACAGTTGCGGGCCATCGCGGCGGCGGCGGGCCGACCGACGCGTAGGCGTACGACCGCGTACGGTCACATCACGGCCTAGCGTCGAACCTTCGCCCGCCGCCGGACGTACCTGTCGATGCCGGCGGCGGCACGGCGAGGACCGCCGCCGGCACCCCTCTCGGGGGCCCGGCGGTCTGTCGTGACCCCCGTCCGTCATCGCGGGCGCCTGCGCGCCGCCGCCGGAAAGGTTGGTCATGATCACTGAGAAGCGTAAGCGGCGTTGGCCGAAACTGACCCGCCGCCAGACGATCACCGCCGCGGCCAGTGCCACCCTCGGCGCCGCCGCGCTCGCGGTGCCGGGGCTGTCCCTGGCCGGTGACGGCGACGACAAGGCGGCGGCCGGCCCCGACGAGACGATCGTCGTACATCTGCGTGACGCCCGGTCCGGCACCATGGACGTGTTCGTCGGCCAGTCCCGCATCGAGGTGCGTGACCGTGGCCTGGCGGACCGGCTGCGTCGCGCCGCCGCCCGGCGCTGAGCCCGTGCCCGTCCGACCCTGCGTCGCAGCGCTAGCCGACTCGCCCGCCGTCCTGCGTGCCGTCGCCGTGCGTGCCGTCTCGGAAGTCGCGCCCTGCGCGCCGAGGCGGAGCCGGTTGCCGCGTTCCAGCCATCAGCGTTGAGCGCTTCCGCCGCCCCGCCGTAGCGAGCGGTCCGGCGTCCTCGGTGCGGGCCCCGGTGCCCGGCCGACCATCCCGATTGACTCTTTCGCCCAGTGAGGTGGGTCCGTCATGTCTTCACACCGCGAGGCACCGGAGATCGCCAAGGATCCGGTCGCCGATTCATCCGACCTGTACGCCTTCGTCACCCCGGACCGCCCGGAAACGGTGACGCTGATCGCCAACTACGTGCCGTTGCAGCTACCCTCCGGCGGCCCGAACTTCTTCGAGTTCGGCGACGACGTGCGGTACGAGATCCACATCGACAACGACGGTGACGGGCGGCCGGACGTCACCTACCGCTTCGAATTCACCACCGAGATCACCAATCCGAACAGTTTTCTCTACAACACCGGGCCGATCGACGCGCTGGACAGCGAGAACTGGAACCGTCGGCAGTTCTACAGTCTGACCCGGATCGTTGGCGGCCGAGAGCAGCGGCTGGCCCGTAAGCTGCCCTGCCCGCCGTGCAACGTGGGCCCACTGTCCACACCGGACTACGGCGACCTGGTCCGTCAGGCGACCTTCTCGCTCTCCACCGGCGAGAAGGTCTTCGCCGGTCAGCGTGCCGACGGCTTCTTCGTGGACCTGGGTGCGATCTTCGACCTCGGTACGCTGCGGCCGTTCCAGCAGTTGCACGTCGCCGGCAAGAAGATCTTCAAAGAGGCCGGTGAGCCGGTCAACGCGACCGACCGGTTGAACGTGCACAGCCTGGCGTTGCAGGTGCCGGTGGAGCGGCTGCGCCGTCGCGCCGACCGGTACCACTGGCAGGAACCCGCCTCGGTCATCGGGGTGTGGACCTCGGCGTCCCGCCGGCAGGTGCGGGTGCTCGGCGACCGGCTGGCGGCGGACACCAACGCCGGGCCGTTCACGCAGGTGTCCAGGTTGGGCAACCCGTTGTTCAACGAGGTCATCGTGCCGATGGCGCAGAAGGATCTGTGGAACACCCTGCCGCCGTCGGAGGACAAGCGGTTCGCGCAGTTCGTCGAGCGGCCGGAACTTGCCGCCCTGCTGCCGGTGCTCTACCCGGACGTCTTCCCCAACCTGGACAAGCTGAACAGGTCGAAGAAGGCCCGAGCCGACCTGGTCGCCATTCTGCTGACCGGCATCCCGGAGGGGCTGATCGACGGCTTCACCAACAGCACCGGGGACGTGCAGGCCGACATGCTCCGGCTGAACACCGCGATCCCGCCGGCCCGCCGGCCGAACCGGTTCGGTGTGCTCGGCGGCGATCTCGCGGGCTTCCCGAACGGCCGGCGGGTGACCGACGACGTGGTGACCATCGCGCTGCGCGCCATCGCGGGGCTGACCGTGCCGCTGGTGGACCGGAAGTTCCAGCCGGACGAGGCGGCGGGAGCGGTGACGCCGGGACTGAGCGCAGCGGACGTGACCGCGCCGTTCCTGCGCAAGTTCCCGTTCCTCGGTACGCCCTACGACGGGTTCAACAACCCGTCGGCGGAATCCTGAGCCGAAGGTGGTGGAGATGAGCGGACACGAGCATGCACACACGTACGGCCCCTCGGGAACCGGGACGGTCGTCCTCGACCTGGGCGGAGACACCGGTGCCTTGATCATCTACACCGGACGACAATTGCTCGGCCGGGAGATCGAGGTGAGTCGGGCCGACCGGGACGGTGACCCCCGGACGCACTCCGCCGTACGCGAGCATCGGGTCCGGGACGGTACGTTCCACAGTGCTGTCTACCCGGACCTCCCGGCGGGAGTCTATACCGTTTGGTGGGACAGCGACACGCCCGTCGGGTCGGTCACCGTGACCGGTGGCGTGGTCGCTGAATTCGCCTTGCCTACCAGCCTGACCCCGTCAGCCGACTGACCCGCCAGAGCTTCCGTCTACCGCGTTCCGTCCACTATGTGGGCGGGACGCGGTCGTCGTTCACCCGCTCGGCGGGCAGGGTTGGCGAAGTCGGGATAACCTTGCCCATCAAGATCAACGGATCTTGATGGGCGGCTTCCTCGGCGTCGACGCGAGGCCCGATCGCTCCGGCGGCGCTCGGCGCGCCACGGGAGAAAACCCGGGCAACTCGCCGGGGAGGGCGTTACTCGGCCGGGGTCTGAATCGATAGGGCAGGGCGAGACCGGGTGGTACCGACGGCCGTCCGGGACGCGTGTCGGGAGGGCGACTCCATTATCAAGTTTGGCTTGACGGCGCACGCATTACACGCGTGTAATTTGAATGGGGTTGTTCGCACGGAACGCACGATAACGGGACCGGACGGACAAAAGCACGCCTTTCGCGTGGGGGGTTGCAGCGGCGACGACGCCGGTGCGCGACAAGGAGGCAACTGAATGGACGGCCAGCTCGAGGCGGCCGACCTGCTCGGAAACGCGCCGGAGTGGCAGGAGCGGGCCCTGTGCTCGCAGACCGATCCGGAGGCGTTCTTCCCCGAGAAGGGCGGCTCGACCCGCGAGGCGAAGCGCATCTGCTCGCGGTGCGAGGTGAAGACGGAATGCCTCGAATACGCTCTCGGCCACGACGAGCGGTTCGGGATCTGGGGTGGGCTCTCCGAACGGGAGCGGCGCAAGCTCAAGCGCCGGGCGGCCTGATCCGACGTGGGGCGGGGCGGTTGGGGGCCGTCCCACCCGGCGCGGGTCCTGGCCGGGCGTCCGGATTTCAGCGTGGGTCGGGGCGGTTGGGGGGCCACCCCCTCCCGGCGCGGCGGCTTGGCTCGGCGCGCGGACGGCCGGCGGAGATTTCCGGGGGCGGGCCGTGTTGAACGGTCGGCGGTCGCTCCGGCCGCGATCAGGCCAACTCGTCCGGGTCGACGCCGAGCAGGTTCGCCACCTGCTCGATGATGACATCGTGGACCAGATCGGCGAGATCCTCCCGGTCCATCGCCCGAAATTCCAGGGGTCGCCGGTACAACACGATCCGCGGCGGGACCTCCTGGCGGCCGGGTCGCCCGGGCAGCAGCCGGGCCAGCGGCACCTCGCCGTCTTCCAGCACGTCGGAGTCGTAGACGTTCAGATCGGGCGGGACGTCCTCGACGGCGAACTCGACCCCGGCCAGTTCCTTGGCGAACCGGCGCTCCAGCGTCTCGACAGTGTCCAGCACCAGGTCGTCGAAGATCTCCGCCTTGGTCCGCGCCAGCGGCACGGTGGCCGGCACCAGCCGCCCACGCAGACCGCGTCCGTGCCGGTCGCGGTGCGCCCGCCGGCCGGTGCCGGGGCGGCGGTTCTCCGGGCTCGTCATGAGCCAAAGAGTAGCTTCCGGTCAGCTCCTGGCCGCGTCAGCGGCGACCACGTGGCGCGTTGCGGCACCGGACGAGAAATGTGATCACCAAGACGGGCGTGTCGTAACGCGAAGCGGTGCGCCGGAGCCGGTAATGGAGATACCCTGCGCCGGTGAGGTCACCACGGCGCTGCTCCCGCAACGGCTGCCCCCGGCAAGCGGTCGCCACGCTGACCTATGTCTACAACGAGTCGACCGCCGTGGTGGGCCCGCTGGCCGCCTTCGCCGAGCCGCACACGTACGACCTCTGTGAGCCGCACGCCCGCAGTCTGACCGCACCGCGCGGTTGGGAGGTTGTCCGGCACGAGGGCGAGTTCGAGCCGCCGCCGCCCACCACGGACGACCTGGTGGCCCTGGCCGAGGCGGTCCGCGAGGCCGCCCGCCCCGCCCCCCGCCCGCCCCAGGACGACCAGAACCACCCCACCGCACCCCCCGCCGGTTCCCCCACCTCGCGCCGCGGCCACCTCCGCGTAATCCCCCCCACCCACTGACCCCCCACGGCCCCCCGTGCGCCCCCCGCGCCCTCCTGCCGCGCCCCCGCGCCCTCCTGCCGTGAGTTGATCATGAGGTTAGCGGCGTTCTCGATCTCTAGAACTGCCGCTAACCTCATGATCAACGCGGGTGGTTGGGTGTGGGGGTTAGAGGCGGGACCAGGCGTCGGTGAGTACGGTTCGCAGGATCTGTTCGATCTCGTCGAACTGGTGCTGGCCGGCGATCAGCGGCGGGGCGAGCTGCACCACCGGGTCGCCCCGGTCGTCGGCGCGGCAGTAGAGGCCGGCGTCGAACAGGGCGTTGGAGAGGAAGCCGCGCAGCAGCCGCTCCGACTCGACCCCGTCGAACGTCTCCCGGGTCGTCTTGTCCTTGACCAGCTCGATGCCGTAGAAGTAGCCGTCGCCCCGGACATCGCCGACGATCGGCAGGTCGTGCAGCTTCTCCAGGGTGGCGCGGAACGCCGACTCGTTGGCGCGTACGTGCCCGATCAAGTCCTCCCGGTCGAAGACCTCCAGGTTGGCCAGGGCCACCGCGCAGGAGACCGGGTGACCGCCGAAGGTCACGCCGTGGGCGAACATGCCGGTCTCGGTCAGGAACGGCTCCATCAACCGGTCGCTGGCGATCATCGCGCCGAGCGGGGCGTAGCCCGAGGTGATGCCCTTGGCGGTGGTGATGATGTCGGGCTGGTAGCCGTAGCGCCGGGCGCCGAAGTACTCGCCGAGCCGGCCCCACGAGCAGATCACCTCGTCGCTGACCAGCAGCACGTCGTACGCGTCGCAGATCTCCCGTACCCGCTCGAAGTAGCCGGGCGGCGGCGGGAAGCAGCCGCCCGAGTTCTGTACCGGCTCCAGGAAGACCGCCGCCACGGTGTCCGGCCCCTCCCGCTCGATGGCGCGGCCGATCTCCTCGGCGGCCCACCGGCCGAACGCCACCGGATCGTCGCCGTGCTCCGGTGCCCGGTAGAAGTTCGTGTTCGGCACCTTGATGCCACCCGGCACCAGCGGCTCGAAGTCGGTCTTGATGCCGGGCAGGCCGGTGATCGACAGGGCGCCCATCGAGGTCCCGTGGTACGCGATGTACCGACTGACCACCTTGTGCTTGGTCGGCTTGCCGACCCGCTTGAAGTACGCGCGGGCCAGCTTCCAGGCCGCTTCGACCGCCTCGGAACCACCGGTGGTGAAGAAGACCCGGTTCAGGTCGCCGGGGGTGAGTGCGGCGATCTTCTCGGCCAGCTCCACCGCCTTCGGGTGGGCGTACGACCAGAGCGGGAAGTAGGCCAGCTCGCCGGCCTGCTTCGCGGCGGCCTCGGCCAGCTCGGTGCGCCCGTGTCCGGCGTTGACCACGAACAGCCCGGCCAGCCCGTCCAGGTAGCGGCGGCCCTGCGCATCCCAGACGTACGCGCCTTCGCCGCGCACGATCGTCGGCACCTCCGCGGCGGAGTAGCTCGCCATCCGGGTGAAGTGCATCCAGAGGTGGTCGGTGGCGTTGGCCATGTCAGCCCCATCGGGTCTCGGGCCGGTCAGGGGTCACCGGCCGCTCGTGCCACGGTTATCCCACAGTCTCACGCCTCAAAGCAAGTGCTATCGGTTGGGGAACGGCGCTTACGCAACGGATTTGATGTTCCTGGACGGCTTTAGGCAACGGAATTCGCACTACGCCCGGCCGGTCCTCTGCGCCCCGACCGAACCCCGGCGGCCGTCGCTGGCCCAGCCGGGACGTTGCCGGCGTGCTCGGGTGCGGCGCTCGGGTCTGGTAGCTCCTGCGCGCCCTTTGCTCTGCTTCACCGGACGCACAGGATTCCGGCGGGAATCGTTGCGTGGGTTGAAGCAGAGCAAAGGGAGTGAGGTGAAGTGGGGTGGGGCGGGGTGGGGTTTCGGGGGAGAGGCGGACCAGCGCCAGTGGGATGGGCGCGGCGGCCTCGACGAAGGTGTAGGTGGACCGGCGCCGGCTGGATGGGTGCGGCGGCGTCGACGGAGGCTTGGGCTGGTGGTTCGGTCGCCGGGCGCTGCATCCAGGTCGACCGTGATCGGTGCCGTTTCCAGGGCGTCTCGGGGGCATCTAGAGCGCATCTCGGATGCGCGAAACAGTCCTGATCGCAACACGCCGGTAGTGGGCGGACACGGCCACCCATGGTGACTAGCGTGCGCCGGAGTGTGACGCGAGTCGGGAGGGTGCGATGGGCAACGGGACGGCGGGCAACGAGGCGCTGCGGGTGGCGATGGCGGACAAGGGCGAGACGGTCGAATCCCTGGCCGGGAAGGTGGGCGTCGACCCGAAGACGACCGCGCGCTGGCTGGCGGACGGGCGGATTCCGCACCCGAGGACCAGGATCGCGGTGGCCAACCTCCTCGGGCGACCAGCCAAGGAACTCTGGCCGGAGCCGTTCCGCCGCCGGGATCTGCCCTGGTTCCGGGAGTGGACGGAACTGGAGCAGCAGGCCAGCTGCCTCCGGTGGTATGAGCCGCTGCTCGTGCCGGGCCTGCTCCAGACCGAGGCGTACGCCCGGGCGGTGCTGGCCACCGGCGGCCTGCTCTCGCAGTCGGAGGTGGAGGAGAACGTCGCCGCGCGGCTGGATCGGCAGCGGGTGCTGGAGCGTGAGGTCCCGCTCCAACTGGTGACGGTGATCGACGAGGTGGTGCTGCGTCGGCAGGTGGGCGGCGAGCGGACGGTGATGGCCGGGCAACTGAGCCACCTCGCCGACCTGGGCGAGCGGGAGCACGTGCAGGTGCGGGTGATCCCGGCGGAGAGTCCGTGGCACACCGGGCTGGCCGGGCCGTTCGTGCTGGCCCGGATGGCGGACGGCGCCGAAGCGGCCTATCTGGACAATCAGCTTCGCGGTCAGGTGGTGACCGAGAGTGCCGACCTTGCTAGCCTGGGCGGGAGATGGGAGAGCGTCACAGGTGAGGCGCTGCCCCGTCGGCGGTCCATCGAGCTGATCAGGGAAGTGGCGACGACATGGAGATGACCGACGCCCGCTGGCGCACCGCCACTCGCAGCAGCAACAACGGCGGTGCCTGTGTCGAGGTGGCCGACAATCTGCCCGGCCGGGTGCTGGTGCGCGACAGCAAGGATCGAGCCGGCGGCACCCTGGCCTTCACCCCGACCGCTTGGCGTGCCTTCGTCGCCACCACCGCCCGCAGTACGGCCTGAGTCGCCGCTCCGCTCGGCCTACCCGCTCCGGGTCGCCGCATCTGGTGCCTCCGCCCAACCCCGTCGTCCCCAAATGCGGCATGTGGCGGTCTCAGGCGACCCGGATGGCGTGGGATGCGGGATGCGGCATGTGGCGGTCTCGGGCGACCCGGATGGCGCGAGATGCGGCATGTCGAGTGGATCAAGCGGGCGGGTCAGGCGGTGCCCCAGCTGTAGGTCTGCTTGCGTAGTTTGAGGTAGACGAACGCCTCGGTCGACAGCACCCCGTCGACCGCGCGCAGTCGTTGCAGGATCTCCAGCAGATGCTCGTCATTGCGGCACACCACCTCGGCCAGCAGGTCGAACGAGCCGGCGGTGATTACCACGTAGTCGACCTCGTCCAACTCGGCGAGGCGGTCGGCGACGCTCTCCAGGTCGCCGTCGGTGCGCAGCCCGATCATGGCCTGCCGGGGGAAGCCCAGTTGAAGTGGGTCGGTCACCGCGACGATCTGCATCACCCCGGCGTCGAGCAGGCGCTGTACGCGTTGGCGTACCGCTGCTTCGGAGAGCCCCACCGCCTTGCCGATTGTGGCGTACGGGCGGCGACCGTCCTCCTGCAACTGCTCGATGATCTGCTTCGCCACATCGTCGAGCAGGGCGTGGCTGGCGCCCTCGCGCACGCTGACCCGGCGTCCGCCGCTGCCGTTGTCCTGCTGCCGGTTCGTCATCGACCGCTCCCCATGTCCGTCACCGGGGTGAGCCTAGCGTCATCGGCAACTCTGGCGTAATTCGTCGTGAGGAGCTATCCCGGCAACGGAATCCCTTGTGAGTGAGGTTCTCTCATGTCAGGATCAGTCGTCTATCGCCACTGACCCTCCAGCCCCAGCCGGCGCGCCCACCCCCGTCCCGCCGCCGACGATCACCGATAGGAGTCGTCATATGCGTAGTGCCCACCGGCCCCTCACCCGGCGTGGTCTGCTCACCGGCACCCTCGGCTCGGCCGCGTTGCTCGCGGCCGGCGGCACCCTGGTCGGCTGCGGCACCCCCGCCGCGCAGCAGACCGAGGAGGGATGCGTCAGCGAGGATCTGTCCGGCTCGGAAAAGACGCTGGCCTTCTCCAACTGGCCGCAGTACATGGACGTCGACGAGGACGACGAGTCGAAGCGTCCCAGCCTGGACGGGTTCGTCAGCAGGACCGGCATCCAGGTGACCTACACCGAGGACGTCAACGACAACAACGAGTTCTTCGGCAAGGTGCAGAACCATCTCGCCGCCTGCCAGGGCACCGGGCGGGACATCATGGTGCTCACCGACTGGATGGCCGCCCGGATGATCCGGCTCGGCTGGATCCAGAAGCTCGACACGGCGAAGCTGCCTAACGTCGAGGCCAACCTCCTGCCGTCGCTGCGGAACCGCCCCTTCGACGTCGAGAACCAGTTTGCCGTCCCGTGGCAGTCCGGCCTCGCCGGACTGGCCTACAACGGCCGGGTCACCGGCGAGATCCGTACCGTCGACGAACTGCTCACCCGCCCCGACCTCAAGGGCAAGGTGACCGCGCTCAGCGAGATGCGCGACACCATGGGTCTGCTGTTGATGTCCAACGGCCACGACCCGGCAGACTTCACCGCCAGCCAGTTCGACGACGCGCTCAACAAGCTCAAGCGGGCCGTGGACTCCGGGCAGATCCGCCGGTTCACCGGCAACGACTACGCCCCCGACCTGGCCAAGGGCGACATCGCCGCGTGCGTCGGCTGGTCCGGGGACATCATCCAGCTCGGCTTCGAAGACGAGCGGATCAGGTTCGTGGTGCCCGACTCCGGCGTGATGCTCTGGTCGGACAACATGCTGGTGCCGAACCGGGCCAGCCACAAGGCCAACGCCGAAGAGCTGATCAACCACTACTACGATCCGGCGGTCGCCGCCCAGCTCGCCGCGTACGTCAACTACATCTGCCCGGTGCAGGGGGCGCAGACGGAGATGGAAAAGATCGACCCGGAGCTGGCCGCGAACCCACTGATCTTCCCGGACGAGGCCATGCTCGCCAAGTCCCGGGTCTTCATGGCGCTGGACGAGCAGCAGGAGCGCGAGTACGAGACCAAGTTCCAGCAGGTTATCGGGGCGTGAGATGGCGCGGGAGACTCCGGCCGGCGACCTGAGCCTGGCCAACCTCACCAAGACCTTCGGCACCTTCACCGCGGTCGACGACTTGAGCCTGACCGTTCCGCAGGGTTCGTTCTTCGGCCTGCTCGGCGCCTCGGGCTGCGGCAAGACCACCACCCTGCGGATGATCGCCGGCCTGGAGGAGCCGACAAGCGGGCAGGTACTGCTCGGTGACCGGGACATCTCCCGGCTGCGGCCGTACAAGCGACCGGTCAACACGGTGTTCCAGAGCTACGCGCTCTTCCCGCACCTGGACATCTTCGAGAACGTCGCCTTCGGGCTGCGGCGGCGCGGCATCCGCTCGGTCGACGGCCAGGTGCGGCAGATGCTGTCCCTGGTGCAGCTCGACGGGTACGAGCGGCGCCGCCCCGCCCAGCTCTCCGGCGGCCAGCAGCAGCGCGTCGCGTTGGCCCGGGCCTTGATCAACCACCCGCAGGTGCTGCTGCTCGACGAGCCGCTCGGTGCGCTCGACCTGAAGCTGCGCCGCCAGATGCAGATCGAACTCAAACGGATCCAGACCGAGGTCGGCATCACCTTCGTGCACGTCACCCACGACCAGGAGGAAGCCATGACCATGGCGGACACGGTCGCGGTGATGAACGCCGGCCGGATCGAGCAACTCGGCGCACCGGCCGAGATCTATGAGTTCCCGGCGACCGCCTTCGTGGCCAACTTCCTCGGCCAGTCGAACCTGATCGCCGGTGACGTCTCCGGCGGCAGCGGGGACGACCTGCTGGTCACCGCACACGGCGCGCGGTTCTCCGTGCCGTCGGCGCGGTCCCGCACCGACCGGGGTCCGGTCTTTCTGGGCGTACGTCCCGAGAAGCTGCACCTGGCCACGGCGGCCGTGCAGGTGCCCGCCGGCAACCAGCACCTCGAAGGCACCATCACCGATGCCTCCTACGTCGGGGTGAGCACGCAGTACCTGCTGCGTACCGGCTGGGGCACCGAGCTGAGCGTCTTCGTCGCCAACAGCGGGGCCCAGCAGCGCTTCGCCGTCGGCGAGCGGGCCGTGGCGTACTGGGATCCGCAGCACGCCTTCCTGCTCGGCCGGGGTGCCGACGAGCCGGACCGGACCACCCCGGTCCTGGAGGAGCCGGTCGGTGCGTCCTCATGAGCCGGCGAAGCGAGGCCACGGCGTGAGCGCGCGGAGTGAGCCGGTTTTGCGAGCCCCGCAGTCGCGAACAAGGGCGGTGATCCGGTGAGCGCGCTGGCCCACGTGCCCACCGGCTCCGGGCAGCCGACGTCGCCGGCTGCCCGATCGGGCCGTCACCGGTTCCTGCCGTACCTGCTGTTGCTGCCGGGCGCGGCCTGGCTGGTCCTGTTCTTCGCCGTGCCGTTGGTGCAGCTCGCCGCGGCCAGCCTCTACGACCCCACCGGCTCGCTCTCCACCGGGTACGCGCTGACCTGGGCCTTCGGGAACTATCCGGCGGCGTTGCAGACGTACTGGCCGCAGTTCGGGCGGTCCTTCCTGTACGCCGGCATCGCGCTGGTGCTGGCGCTGCTGATGGGCTACCCGTTGGCGTACGCGATCGCGCAGAAGGCCGGCCGGTGGAAGAACCTGCTGCTGGTCTGCGTGATCGCGCCGATGTTCACCAGCTTCCTGGTGCGTACGTTGGCCTGGAAGACGATCCTGTCGGACAACGGCTGGCTGGTCGGTCTGCTGCGCGACGTGCACCTGCTCGGCCCGGACGGTCGACTGCTGGCCACCCCGGTCGCGGTGGTGCTCGGCCTGACGTACAACTTCCTGCCGTTCCTGGTGCTGCCGCTGTACGCGAGCCTGGAGCGGCTGGACCACCGGCTGCTGGAAGCGTCGAGCGACCTGTACGCGAGCCCGCTGAAGACGTTCCGCCGGGTCACGTTGCCGCTGTCGATGCCGGGGCTGATCGCCGGCACCCTGCTCTTCTTCATTCCGGCGACCGGCGACTACATAAACGCGGAACTGCTCGGCACCCCGAACGAGTACATGATCGGCAACGTCATCGACTCGGCGTTCCTGGTCCGCCTCGACTACCCGCAGGGTGCGGCGCTGTCCTTCCTGCTGATGTCGGCGATCCTCGCGGTGGTCTTCGGCTACCTGCGCCGCGCCGGCACCGAGGAGGTCCTGTGAGCGCGAGGAGTGCAGCGCAGCGGAGCCCCGCAGTCGCGAACGAAAGGCGGGCACTATGAGCCGCGTTTCCCGTTGGTTCGCCGAACACTGGGTGACGGGCGTGGCGCTGCTGGTGCTCGGTTACCTGTTCCTGCCGATCGCCGTGGTCGCCGCGTTGTCGTTCAACCGCCCCTCCAGCCGGCTGTCGTACGACTTCAACGAGTTCACCCTCGACAACTGGCGCAACCCGTGTGCCACCTCCGACATGTGCGACGCGGTGCTGCGCAGCGTGCAGATCGGGTTCCTGGCCACCGTGGCGGCCACCGCGCTCGGCACGCTGATGGCGTTCGCCCTGGCCCGGCACCGGTTCCGGGGCCGGTCCGGGCTCAACGTGCTGATCTTCCTGCCGATGGCGACACCGGAACTGGTGATGGGCACCTCGCTGCTCGCCCTCTTCGTCTCCGGCGGCGTGCCGCTCGGCTTCTGGACGATCGTCATCGCCCACGTCATGTTCTGCGTGTCGTTCGTGGTGGTGACCGTCAAGGCGCGGCTGACCGGGATGGACGGGCGGCTGGAGGAGGCCGCGATGGACCTGTACGCCAGTGAGTGGCAGACGTTCCGGCGGATCACCCTGCCGCTGGTGCTGCCCGGCATCGTGGCCGCCGCCCTGCTGGCGTTTTCGCTCAGCTTCGACGACTTCATCGTCACGAACTTCAACTCGGGCACCACCGTCACGTTCCCGATGTACGTCTGGGGTGCCGCCCAGCGGGGCATTCCACCGCAGGTAAACGTCATCGGCACGGCCATGTTCGGAATCGCGCTGCTGCTGGTGCTGGCCACCTCGCTGCGCGGCCGGCGAGCCCGCCGGGCGGCGATCGTTCCCGTGCCCGTGAAGGGAAACGGCCGGCCATGACCCGGGCACCTGCCGGCCGGGCGGCGCGACACGGGCCAGTGTCCCCGGTCGGCCTGGCCGACGTGCCCGGACGGTCCGCGCCGGGACCGTCGGGTCCGCTCAGGGCGACGCCATGAACCGCGCCGGGGATCCGACCCGGGCCCTGGCCGAGGCGGCGCGGGTGCCGTACTGGTTGGACCGCCCGGTTCGGCCCGCCCCGCTGCCGCCGCTGACCGGCGCGACAAGCGCCGACCTGTTGGTGATCGGTGGCGGCTACAGCGGACTGTGGACGGCGCTGCTGGCCCGGCGGGCCGACCCCGGACGGGACGTGCTGCTGGTCGAGGCGGGCACCTGCGGCTGGGCCGCCTCCGGCCGCAACGGCGGATTCTGTGCCGCCTCGCTGACCCACGGGCTGGCCAACGGGGCACGACGGTTCCCCGACGAGATTGGTGAGCTGGAACGACTCGGTCGGGAGAACCTCGACGCGATCGAGGCGACCGTGGCCGAGTACGGCATCGACTGCGACTTCGAGCGCACCGGCGAGCTGGCCGTCGCCGTCGAGCCGTACCAGCTCGCCGGGCTGGCCGAGGAGGCCGAACTGGCCCGTCGGTACGGCCACCGGGTGACCCTGCTCGACGCCGACGAGGTACGCGCCGAAGTGGACTCGCCGACGTACCTCGGTGGTCTGTGGGACCGGGACCGGGTGGCGATGCTCGACCCCGCCCGGCTGGCCTGGGGGCTGCGCCGGGCCTGCCTGGCGGCGGGCGTCCGGATTCACGAGCACACCCGGGTCGCCGGGCTGCGCCGCGACGGCGGGGCGCTGTTGGCGCGTACCGTCGGGGCCGACGGCGTGCCCGGGGCGGTGCGTGCCGGGCGGGTGGTGCTGGCCACCAACGCCTTTCCGCCGCTGCTGCGCCGGCTGCGGGCCTGGGTCGTGCCGGTGTACGACTACGCGCTGATGACCGAGCCGTTGAGCGCCGAGCAGCGCAACGCCGTCGGCTGGCGCAACCGGCAGGGGCTGGCGGACGGCGGCAACCAGTTCCACTACTACCGGATCACCGGCGAGGGGCGGATCCTGTTCGGCGGCTACGACGCCGTCTACCACTACGGCAATCGGGTGGCACCGGCGTTGGACCAGCGGGACGCCACCTTCACCGCCCTGGCCGATCATTTCTTCACCACCTTTCCGCAGCTCGACGGCGTGCGGTTCAGTCACCGCTGGGGCGGAGTGATCGACACCTGCACCCGGTTCTGCGCGTTCTTCGGCACCGCGTACGACGGTCGGCTCGCCTACGCGGCCGGCTACACCGGGCTCGGTGTCGGCGCGACCCGGTTCGGTGCCCGGGTGCTGCTCGACCTGCTCGACGGCGCGGACACCCCGCTGACCCGGCTCAACCTGGTCCGCGACCGGCCGTTGCCGTTCCCGCCCGAACCGGCCCGCGCGGTCGGTATCGGGCTCACCCGTTGGTCCCTGGCCCGTGCCGACGCGCGGCAGGGGCGGCGCAACCTGTGGCTCCGTACGCTCGATCGGTTTGGTCTGGGGTTCGACTCGTGATGCGCATCCTGCTCGTCGGTGCTGGTGGCGTCGGCTCCGCGGTGGTCGCCATCGCGGCCCGGCGCGCGTTCTTCGAGACCATGGTGGTCGCCGACCACGATCCGGGCCGCGCCGCGCGGGCCGTCGCCGGCCACGACTCCCGCTTCGTCGCGGCGTCCGTCGACGCGGCCGCCGCGGACGCGGTTGCCGCGCTGTGCCGGGAACACCGGATCACCCACGTGCTCAACGCGGTCGACCCACGCTTCGTCATGCCGATCTTCGACGGGGCGTACGCGGCCGGTGCCGACTATCTCGACCTGGCGATGTCGCTGTCGAGGCCACACCCGGCCCGGCCCTATCAGGAAACCGGCGTCAAGCTCGGCGACGAGCAGTTCGCGGTGGCCGACAGGTGGGCGGCGGCCGGTCGGCTGGCGCTGTGCGGCATCGGCGTCGAACCGGGCCTGTCCGACGTCTTCGCCCGCTACGCGGCCGACGAGCTGTTCGCCGAGATCGACGAGATCGGCGTACGCGACGGGGCCAATCTGACCGTGGACGGGTACGACTTCGCACCGTCGTTCTCCATCTGGACCACAATCGAGGAGTGCCTCAACCCGCCGGTGATCTGGGAGGCCGGGCGCGGCTGGTTCACCACCGAGCCGTTCAGCGAGCCGGAGGTGTTCCACTTCCCGGCCGGCATCGGGCCGGTGGAGTGCGTCAACGTCGAGCACGAGGAGGTGCTGCTGATCCCGCGCTGGGTGCCGGCTCGACGGGTCACCTTCAAGTACGGGCTCGGCGACGAGTTCATCGAGGTGCTGAAGACGCTGCACAAGCTCGGCCTGTCCGCGACGTCGCCGGTGCGGGTGGGCGGCGTGTCGGTCTCACCCCGGGACGTGGTGGCCGCCTGCCTGCCCGACCCGGCCACCCTCGGCGAGCGGATGCGCGGCAGCACCTGCGCCGGCACCTGGGTACGGGGTACCGGGCTCGACGGCCGGCCGCGCGAGGTCTACCTCTACCACGTGGTCGACAACGAATGGTCGATGCAGGAGTACGGCCACCAGGCGGTGGTCTGGCAGACCGCCGTCAACCCGGTCGTCGCGCTGGAACTACTGGCCGGCGGCACGTGGTCGGGCACCGGAGTCCTCGGCCCGGAGGCGCTACCCCCGAAACCCTTCCTCGACCTGCTCACCGCCTACGGCTCCCCCTGGGCCCTGGAAGAACGCTGACCCACCCCACCCTTCTCCGCGATCTTGCAGTTCTGGTCGTCGATACGGGGGTTTTGTTGCTGAATGTGGCGACGGAAAGTGCAAGATCGCGGAGAGGGTGGGGTGGGTGGTGGGGTGCCTAGCACGGGATTGGGGGTGGGGGGAGGTTTTCCACAGGAGGGAGGGCTGTCCACAGGGGAGTGCGCGGGGGTGGAACGTCTGGTGTTGGGCGGGGGAGGGTGCCCGCATGGCTGCTCAACTGTGGCGGGTGGAAACTCTGCTGCGGACGCTCACCGCCCGACGGCTGCGTACCCGTCTGGGCCGGGACGAGCTGCTCCGCGTGCGGAGGGGCGTCTACGCCGATCAACTCCTCGACGACGAGGACGAGCTACGAGCACTACTGCTGTGTCTGCCGGAGGGTGCCATGTTCACCCGACAGACGGCGGCCCGACGCTATGGCTTCGGCGTGCTGCGCGACGACCTCGTGCACGTTCACCTGCCGGCCACCGTGCCGAAACCCCGGCTACCCGGGCTGGTCGTGCATCGGTCTGTGCTTCCGGTGCAGCCGGTCCTCGTTAATGGGCTGCCCTGTGTGCCGGCGGCGCGCTGCGCGGTCGACCTGGCGCGTACGGTTCGGCGGCTCGACGCGCTTCCCGTGCTGGACTGCGCACTCAGGTCCGGTCTCGTCACTCCCGATGATCTGATGGCTGAGGTGTGCAAGCATCGGGCGCTACGCGGGGTGCGGCAGGCGCGCGAGTTGGTGCCGCTTGCCGACGGCCGGTCGGAATGTCGCCAGGAGAGTCAGTTGCGGTTGGTGCTGCTCGACGGGCGGCTACCTCCTCCTGAGCCGCAACTCTGGGTCCACGACGCTGAGGGCTTCCAGCGCTATCGCCTCGACCTCGGCTACCGCGAGCGCAGGGTCGGCATCGAGTACGACGGTGTCTCCCACCTCGATCGCGAGAGCCTCAGGTACGACCGGGAACGGGTCAACTGGCTCGACGCGCAGGGTTGGCGGATGAGGTACTTCACCGACCGCGACCTCTACCGCCGCCCCAACTACATCGTCGCCACCATCCGAACCGCCCTCTCCTGACCCCGACGCTGCCTCGCCCGCCGCCGCCCACCCCACCCCCGCCACCCCACCCCACCCCACCCCGCCACCCCACCCCGCCGCCCCACCCCGCCGCCCCACCCCTCCCCGCCGCCCCGCGATCTTGCGCTTCCTGTCGGTGCGAATGACCTGTAAAGGGCAATTCGGCGACCGAAAGTGCAAGATCGACGCGGGTGGGGTCTGCGCCAGGGTGATGCAGGTCACCGTCGGGTGTCGAGGGGGTGGGGCGGTTACGTGGAGTATTGCTTCGGCGGGCACTTACGGAACCCTTAACTCCTGCCTGAGAACGTATGCGCGACAGCGAGGACCACGGGGAGCGGAAGCGTGCGGGTGCTGGTGGCAGACGACGAGCGGTTGTTGGCGGACACCGTCGCGGAGGGGCTGCGTCGCCTCTCCATGGCGGTGGACGTCTGCTACGACGGTGACGGAGCGTTGGAGCGGGTCGGGGTGAACCGGTACGACGTCGCGGTGCTGGACCGGGACATGCCGGGACATACCGGCGACGAGGTGTGTCGCAGCCTGGCGGCGTCCGGTTCCGGTACGCGGGTGCTGCTGCTCACCGCGGCCGCCGGCATCCGGGACCGGGTGGAGGGCCTGGGGCTGGGCGCCGACGACTACCTGACCAAACCGTTCGCCTTCGCCGAACTGGTTGCCCGGGTGCAGGCGTTGGGTCGGCGCTCCGCCCCGGCCGTCCCGCCGGTGCTGGAGGCCCATGGCGTCGTCCTGGACGTGGCCCGGCACACGGTCACTCGGGAGGGTCGGCCGGTCAGCCTGAGCCCGAAGGAGTTCGCGGTGCTGCACGTGCTGCTCCGCGCCGAAGGCCGGGTGGTGAGTGCTGAGGAACTGCTGGAACAGGCATGGGACGAGTTTGCCGACCCGTTCACCAACGTCGTCCGGGTCACCGTGATGACGCTGCGGAAGAAGCTCGGTGAGCCCCAGGTCATCCACACCGTGCCCCGGGCTGGGTACCGCATCGGTGGTGCCGAGTGACCCCGCGCTGGCGCGTCGTGCTGGTCGGCGTGCTCGCCCTGCTCGTCGGGTACGTGCTGCCCGGCCTGACGAAGTCGGTGCTCGGCGAGTTGTGGGTGAGCGCCAGCAGGCTCTGTCACACCGGGCTGCCCGGCCTGGGTCTCGTGTGCCAGCCGGCGCGGGACCTCGCCGGTCTGGCCGTCCCGCTCACCGGGCTGGGGCTCCTCGTGCTCTCGGTGGCCGGAATCTGGGCCGCCGCGCTGTGGTGCCTGCGTCCGGTGCGGGATCTCGCCGGGCCGATCGCGCAGGTCGGGCCGCAGAATCTCGGTCATCGGCTCCGGCCGCGCGGCAACGACGAACTGGCCCGGTTGGCCCGGTCCATCGACGAGATGATGGAGCGCATCGCCGCCGGCTACGAGGGACAGCGACGGTTCGCCGCGAACGCCTCCCACGAACTGCGTACGCCGTTGGCGGTGCAGCGGACGCTTATCGAGGTCGGCATGGCCCGGTCGCTCACCGGTGAACAACTCGAACTGCTGACCGGGCAGCTGCTAGAGACCAACGAACGCAACGAGCGGCTCATCGAGGGGTTGCTCGCGCTCAGTGAGAGCGACCAGGGGCTGCGTTCCCGTACGCCGCAGCGCCTCGACGAGATCGTCACCGGGGTGCTGGCCGCGTACCAGGACCGGCTCACCGAGACCGGGTTGACGGTGCACAGCCATCTGGAACCCCGGTTGGTGATGGGCGAGCGGGTACTGCTGGAACGCCTGGTGACGAACCTCGTGGAGAACGCGATCAAGTACAACCGGCCGGGCGGCACCCTCACCGTCGCGGTCGGTCGCAGCCCGGCCCTGACCGTGGTCAACACGGGCCAGGTGGTGCCGGCCGAGGCGGTGGCCGGGCTCTTCGAACCGTTCCGTCGGCTGGCCCGGGACCGGACGAACCACAGCGGTGGTGCCGGCCTCGGCCTGGCCATCGCCCGCTCGATCACCCAGGCCCACGACGGCCTGATCGCCGCCCGCCCGGCCGAGTACGGCGGGTTGCGGGTGGACGTCCAACTACCCACCGCACCCTGACCCGGCCGCCCAGCCGGCGGCCGAACCACCACCCACGAACGGGGCCGAACAGCTCGGCAGCCCGACCTTCGGCGTGCCCGTGAAACGGCACCGGCGGGCCCGGGAACGAGCGTCCGCCATGCCTGGGAAGCGCCTGGCCGGCGGGCCAGTGACCTGCCCGGCGTGCGACCTGTGCGGGCGGACGCGCGACCTGCCCGACGCGCCAACGATCTGCCCGGCGCGCCAGCCATCTGGCTGGTGTGCCGGCGACGGAAAGGAGAGACCATGACCACCCGTGAAGCCGTCGCGGTAGAAGCGGCCGCCGGGCTGCCCGTCCCCGGAGACGCCGGTGCCGGGCCGGCGTCGGACGGTATCGGGCCGGCGTCGGACGGTATCGGGCCGGCGTCGGATGGTGCCGGGCCGGCTTCGGGTGGGACCAGGTTGGCCTGGGCGGATGTCGCCAAGGGCGGCTGCATCCTGCTGGTCCTGCTCTGGCACGTGATCGTCAAGGACTACCTCCAGATCGACTGGCGGCTCGACGTACCGGTGCCGGGTGCCTGGGGGACTCTCGGCGAACTGCTGCTCCCGATGCGGATGCCGCTGTTCTTCACCATCTCCGGCATGTTCGCGGCGACCGCCGTGCAGCGGCCGTGGCGGTCGGTCGCCCGGCCCCGGGCCGCCCGCTTCCTCTACCTGTACGGCGTCTGGCTGATGATCCACACTGCCGTACTGGCCCTCGCCCCGGACTTCCCGACCGACCGGGCGAGCGACCTCGGCGGCCTGTTGGCACAGTTGACGGTCACCCCGTCCAACCTCTGGTACTTGTACGCGCTGGCGTTGTACTTCGTACTGGCGAAGGCGCTGCGACGGGTCCATCCGGCGGTGCTGCTGGTCGCCGCCGGCACGCTGAGCGCCGTCGCCGCCGCGGGACTGGTCGACACGCCCGGTAACCGGGGCGGTCTCTACCAGAACCTGGTGTTCTTCCTGGCCGGCCTGTACCTGCGCGGGTACGTCCTTCGGTGGGCCGACGCCGTCACCGGCCGACGGTTGCTGCTGGCCGCAGCGGCGTACGCCGTCGCGCTGGCTGCCGTGGCGGCGACCGGCACTGCCCGGTTGCCCGGGGTGGCGCCACTGGTCTCCGTCCTCGCGGTGCTGTTCGGCATCGCCGTGGCGGTCCGGCTGGCCCGGTGGTCGACGGTGGGCCAACCACTCGCTGCCCTCGGTCGCCAGACGCTGCCGATCTATGTGATCCACATGCCGGTGCTGGCGCTGCTGCATCGACTGATCGCCGAGCCGATCGCTGGTCTGGACGAACCGGCCCGGTTCGCGTTGGCCCTCGGCTTCCCGTTCTCGCTCACCGTCGCCGTGCTGGCGATCAGCCTCGGCCTGCACCGACTGCTGCTGGCGACCCGGGCGACGTGGCTGTTCGACCTGCCCGGCCGAGCCGACATCGCCCAGCGGCCGACCCTCGGACCGTCCACACCGACGGCGGCGGAACCGCCCGCGCCGGCGGCCGTCATGAGCCCGGCAGAGCCGTCCGCGCCGGAGCCGTCCGCGCCGGAGCCGTCCGCGCCGGAGCCGTCCGCGCCGGCGGCGGCCGAGCCGCTCAGGCCGACGGCGTCTCACTGATCGACCTCGAAGGAGAAGACATGTCCCACACCGATCCGTCCGGAGCCGGCCCGGCTCCGATCGACGTGCCGGAGGCAGCCAGGTGGCTGGCCGGCCGGGTGTTGCGTACCCCGGTGCTGCGCGCACCGACCATCGACCGGCTGGCCGGTGCCCGGGTGCTGTTGAAGGCGGAGAACCTTCAGGCCGGGGGCTCGTACAAGATGCGCGGCGGGCTTTACGCGGTGGGCCGGCTGGCAGCGGCCGGCCACGGCGGGGTGGTCGCCCAGAGCACCGGTAACCACGCGGTGGCGGTGGCGCTGGCGGCTCGGCGGTTCGAACTGGCCGCCACGGTGGTCCTTCCGGTCGACGCGGCAGCGACGAAGGTGGCTCGGGCCCGCGCGGCAGGTGCGCGGGTGGTGCTCGCCGGTACGACCGTCGAGGAGCGGCTGGCCGTGGCCCGCCGGGTGAGCGACGAGACCGGCCACCCGATCGTCGACGCGTACGACCATCCGGACGTCATTGCCGGGCAGGGCAGCGCCAGCCTCGAACTGATCGAGGAGGCCGAACGGGCCGGCACTCCGCTGGACGCCCTCGTGGTGCCGGTCGGTGGCGGTGGCGGTGCTGCCGGTGCCTGCCTGGCCGCGACCGGTCGGCCGATCGAGGTGTACGGGGTGGAGCCGCATGGCTGCGACTCGCTGGCCCGCAGCCTGGTGGCCGGTCGACCCGTTCCGGTGACGCCGGCACCGACGATCGCCGACGGCCTGCGCCCGTCGTGCGTGGGTGAGCTGCCCTTCGCCATCCTGCGCACCCGTCTGTGCGGTGTGGTGCGGGTGGACGACGACGAGATCGCCGAGGCGTTCCGGCTGCTCCTGCTGGACCTGAAGGTGTTGGCCGAACCGTCGGGGGCAGCCGGCCTGGCCGGCGCGCTACGACTCGCCGCCGACGGAACGCTGCGGTCGCTCGGCACTGACGGAACGCTGCGGTCGCTCGGCTCCGACGGGAGCCTGCGGTCGCTCGCCGCCGGCGGAACGCTGCGGTCGCTCGCCGCCGACGGGGGGCGGCGGTCGCCTGCCGCCGAGCGGTTGCCGGCGGCGGCTGCCGGTGGGCGGCGGCGCACGGTCGGCGTGGTGCTGACCGGCGGAAACGTGGAGGCGGAACTGGTCGCCCGACTGGCGGCAACCGCCCGACTTGAGGAAGAGGTGGCAGTGGCGTGAGCGAGCTGATCATCGGAGGGGTGTGCCTGGGCCCGAGGCCCGGCGACGAGCGAAGCGAGGTACCGGCATGAGCGCGCCCGTACGCATTGGAATTCTGTTCGGCGGCCCGTCGGCGGAGCACGACGTTTCCTGCGCCTCCGCGCTCGGCGTGGCCCGGGCGCTGGCCGGTGGCGGCTACCGCATCGTCGCCATCGGGGTCACCCGCGCTGGTGGGCTGCGGCTCGTCCCGGACGCGGCGCTGTCCGGGTTCCTCGCCGGCACGGCATCCGAGCGGGCCATCGACGACCGGCTGACGGTGATCGGGCCGGCGGTGGAACTGCGGGCCGGGCCCCGTTCCGGTACGGCGGTGGTGACCGGGATGGACGCGCCCGGCGCGGTGCACGCCGAGTTGGACGTGGTCTTCCCGGTGCTGCACGGCCCGTTCGGTGAGGACGGGGTGGTGCAGGGGGTGCTCGAATCCCTGGGCGTGCCGTACGTCGGGTGCGGCATCCTCGCCTCCGCCGTCGGGATGGACAAGGTGGCGATGAAGCGGGCGCTGCGGGCCGAGGGGGTGCCGATCACCCCGCACGTCTCCTTCGACGCGACCACGTACCGGACGACGGAGGATCCGGAGAAGCTGGTGCTCGGGCTGCGCCGCCCGCTGTTCGTCAAGCCGGCCCGGATGGGTTCCTCGATCGGCATCTCCCGGGTGGCCGAGGGTGATGATCTGGGAGCGGCGATCGAGGAGGCGCTGCGACACGACACGGTGGTCGTGGTGGAGCAGGGGGTCAGTGGCCGGGAACTGGAGTGTGGGGTGCTCGGCGGGACCCGTCCGGACGCGTCCGCGGTCGGCGAGGTACGGGTCAGCGGTGGCTGGTTCGACTACCGCCAGAAGTACTTCGGCGACACCGATCCGATGGTCGTCCCGGCTCCGCTGCCGCGGGAGGTGACCGAGCGGATCAGGGAGCTGTCGGTGCGGGCGTTCGCCGCGATCGGTGGCTGGGGCCTGGCCCGGGTCGACTTCCTCTACGACGAGGTCGCCGGCGAGTTGTACGTCAACGAGTTGAACACGATGCCCGGCTTCACCGCCCACTCGATGTACCCGAAGGTGTGGGCGGCGGCCGGCGTCGACTACCGGGAGATCCTTGACCGCCTCGTCGCGCTGGCCTTCGCCCGGCACGCGGAGCGGCCCGGCGGGAGAGGCGAGCGATGATCCTCCTCTGCGATCCGCGGGTCGCGGCGGTACGCGGCGTCGACGACGGTGAGCCGCTGGTCGACCTGCGCGAGGTCCCCGAGTTGCGGTTGGACGCGCGGGCGGCCGATCCGGCCGGCACGTACGCCCGAGTGCGCCGCCCGGTGGTGGACCGGTTGCTGGCGGCGCAGCGCGCGCTGCCCGACGGGTTGCGCCTGCTGCTCGTCGAGGGGTACCGGCCCTACCAGGCGCAGCTGGACATCTTCACCGGCTACCAGGAGGAGTTGCGGCGGGCCCACCCGGACTGGTCGCCGGAGCGGTTGTACCGGGAGACCACCAAGTTCGTCTCGCCGGTGGAGGTGGCGCCGCACAGCACCGGTGGTGCGGTGGACCTGACGTTGTGCACAGTGGACGGCGTCGAACTGGACATGGGCACGGCGGTGGACGCCACCCCGGAGGCCAGTGACAACGCCTGCTTCACCGCCGCGTCGTCGATCTGCGCCGACGCCCGCCGGCACCGGCAGATCATGGCTGCCGCCCTGCGCGGGGCCGGCCTGGTGAACTACCCCACCGAGTGGTGGCACTGGTCGTACGGGGATCGCTACTGGGCGTTGCTGACCGGTGCGCCGCACACCCGTTACGGACCGGTATGACCGGCGTTGCCGTTGATCAACTCGAAGTTTTGTTTTCGATAAGCGTCACCACGATGAACTGGAAAGCGCTCCCAGGCCGTACCAGCCCCCGAACACAAGGGTGTGAGGACGGGAGGAACAGGTGAAGCTGCAGCGGAAGCACATGCTGGCGGCGGGGGTGGCGGTGGTCGCCGCGGCGACGGTGGCGGTGGGCACCGGACTCGGATTCGCTGACAGCGCACCGACCCGGCAGAGCGTCTGCGCGGGATCGATCACGTTCTCGGCCGAGGCGGGCGCACCGGCCGCCACCAGCAACCAGTTCCCGGTCGGTACCCGGCTGCGGGTGACGAACCTCGACAACGACAAATCGGCCGAGGTGACCGTGGTCGGCCCGTCGGGCAGTTGCCTGCTGCTCAACGCCGCCGCGATGGAACTCGTCCGCGAACCCGGCAAGAACGTGATCCGACGCAACGTGGTCGAGCGGATCGGCGACGCCGCCACGCAGCCGGGCGCGGGACAGCCGGGCGTGATCGGCGACCGGCCGGGCTCGGCCTCACCGCCGGCGGCCCGTCCGGTCGCCGGATCGGCCTGCCAGGGCGCGATCACCTTCTTCGAGGAGGCCGCCGGACCGGCCGCGACGAGCGACCGCTTCCCGGTCGGTACCCGGTTGCGGGTGACCAACCTGGACAACAACAAGGCGACCACGGTCACCATCACCGGTCCCTCCGGCAGTTGTGTGCTGCTGAACTCCGCCGCGATGGAGCAGATCCGGGAGCCGGGCAAGAACCTGGTGCGCAACAACAACGTCGAGGTGCTGCGCTGAGCCTGCCGCCTCAGGGGAGGGCGCCCGGTCGGCGGGGCCCCTGCTGTCGGGTCAGCCGAAGGCGGTGTCGAGGATGTCCAGGCCGCGGGCCAGTTCGTCGTCGGAGATGACAAGCGGCGGCAGGAAGCGCAGCACATTGCCGTACGTGCCGCAGGTGAGGGTGAGCAGACCACCGGCGTGGCAGGCCGCCGAGACCGCCGCGGTGGCGGTCGGGTCGGGAGTCAGGGTGCCCGGCGTGCCGATCTCCACGGCGAGCATCGCGCCGCGCCCGCGTACCTCGGCGATCCGCGGGTCGCGGGCGGCGACGGCCCGTAGCCGGTCGCCCAGCACCGCCCCGATCCGCCGGGCCGCCCCGGCCAGGTCCAGTTCCCGCATGGTCTCGATGGCGGCCAGCGCGGCGGCGCAGGCGATCGGATTGCCTCCGTAGGTGCCGCCGAGCCCGCCGACGTGCACCGCGTCCATCAGTTCCGCCCGGCCGGTGACCGCGGCCAGGGGCAGCCCACCGGCGATGCCCTTGGCCAGGGTCACCAGGTCCGGCTCGACGTCCTCGTGCTGGCAGGCGAACCAGTCGCCGGTGCGGCAGAACCCGGTCTGGATCTCGTCGGCGACGAAGACCGCCCCGGCCGCCGTCGCCCACGTGCGCAGCGCCGGCAGGAAACCCGCCGCCGGTACGACGAAACCGCCCTCGCCCTGGATCGGCTCGATCAGCAACGCGGCGACGTTCTCCGCACCGACCTGCTTCTCGACGGTGTCGATGGCGCGGGCTGCCGCCGTGGCGCCGTCGAGACCACCGTCGCGCAACGGGTACGACATCGGCACCCGGTAGATCTCCCCGGCGAACGGCCCGAACCGGTGCTTGTACGGCATGTTCTTCGCGGTCAACGCCATCGTCAGGTTGGTCCGCCCGTGGTACGCGTGGTCGAAGACCACCACCGCCGGTCGTCCGGTGGCGTGCCGGGCGATCTTCACCGCGTTCTCCACCGCCTCGGCACCCGAGTTGAACAGCGCCGAACGCTTCTCGAACCCGCCCGGGGTCAGCGTGTTGAGCTGCTCGCAGACCGCCACGTACGACTCGTACGGTGCGACCATGAAGCAGGTGTGGGTGAACCGTTCGACCTGTGCCCGGACGGCCTCGACCACCCTCGGCGCGGAGTTGCCCACGTTGGTGACCGCGATGCCGGCGGCGAAGTCGATCCACTGGCGGCCGTCGACGTCGGTGAGGGTACCGCCGGCGGCGGAGTCCACGTAGGACGTGATGACGCTGCCGACACCCCGGGCCACGGCGGAACCGCGCCGCTTGTGCAGCTCCGCTGAAGAGGTCATAGGGCTGTGCCTTCTTTCGTTCGCGACTGCGGGGCTCGCAACCCCGGCTCACTCCTCGCGCTCACTAGCCCTCGATGTTGTGCATGACGTGCTTGATCCGGGTGTAGTCCTCCAGGCTGTAGACGGAGAGGTCCTTGCCGTGCCCGGAGTGCTTGAAGCCGCCGTGCGGCATCTCGGAGATGAACGGGATGTGGGTGTTCACCCAGACGCAGCCGAAGTCGAGCCGCCGGGTCATCCGCATCGCCCGCCCGTGGTCCCGGGTCCAGACCGAGGCGGACAGGCCGTAGTCGACGCCGTTGGCCCAGCGGACGGCCTCGTCCTCGTCGGAGAAGCGCTGCACGGTGATGACCGGCCCGAAAACCTCGTCCTGGACGATCTCGTCGTCCTGCCGTACGCCGGAGACGACGGTCGGGGCGTGGAAGTAGCCGCGCTCGCCGACCTGGGTCCCCCCGGTCTGCACCGTGGCGTGGTCGGGCAGCCGGTCCAGGAAGCCGCGTACCCGGGCCAACTGGTTGGCGTTGTTGAGCGGCCCGTAGAGGATGTCGATGTCGTCCGGTGCGCCGGTCCTGGTGTTGCGGGCCTGCTCGGTGAGGGCGGCCACGAAGTCGTCGTGGACGCCGGGTCCGGTGAGCACCCGGGTGGCCGCGGTGCAGTCCTGGCCGGCGTTGAAGTAGCCGCCGACGGCGATCGCCTCGGCCGCCGCGACGATGTCCGCATCGTCGAAGATCACCACTGGGGCCTTGCCGCCCAGTTCCAGGTGGGTCCGCTTGAGGTCGGGCGCGGCGGCTGCGGCGACCTCCATGCCGGCCCGGGTCGAACCGGTGATGGAGACCAGTTGCGGGGTGGGGTGCGCGACCAGGGCGCGGCCGGTGTCCCGGTCGCCGCAGACCACGTTGAACACGCCGGGTGGGAGGTACTCGGCGGCGATCTCGGCGAGCAGCAGCGTCGACACCGGGGTGGTGTCCGAGGGCTTGAGGACCACGGTGTTGCCGGCCGCCAGCGCGGGAGCGATCTTCCAGACCGCCATCATCAGCGGGTAGTTCCAGGGAGTGACCTGCGCGCACACCCCGATCGGCTCGCGCCGGACGTACGAGGTGTGCCCGGCCAGGTACTCGCCGGCCGAACGACCTTCCAGCAGGCGGGCGGCGCCCGCGAAGAAGCGAAACTCGTCCACGGCCGGTGGCAGTTCCTCGTCGGCGGTGAGCTGCCGGGGCTTGCCGGTGTTGCGTACCTCCGCGTCGACCAGGTCGGCGGCCCGGGCCTCGACCGCGTCGGCGAGCTTGAGCAGCGCCTTCTGCCGCTCGGCCGGGGTGCTGTCCCGCCAGCCGTCGAAGGCGGTGGCGGCGGCCCGCATCGCCGCGTCCACGTCGGCGGTGCCGGAGACCGGTGTCTGGGCGAAGACCTCACCGGTGCACGGGTCGATCAGGTCGGCGTAGCCGCCGTCGACCGACTCGACGTACTCGCCGTTGACGAAGTTGCGCAGCCTCTGCTTGTCACTCATGACTGGATCACTCCGAGGGGTCCGGGGTCTCGCTGCGGCGGTTATCGCAACCTTGCTGCCATCTTCGCTACTGAATTCGCGGCAGACAAGGTTTGAGGCGACTGTTTTCGTCGGCGAGGCTGGTCGTCTAGGCTGCGCACGTGGAGCCCACAGCGTTCTTCGTCGCCGGCCGGCCCGCACACGGTGTCGACGAGGTGACCGTCCACCATCCCTACGACGGTCGCCAGGTCGGGCGTACCACAGTCGCCACCGCCGACCAGGTCGAGGCGGCCGTGGCGGCGGCGGCCGAGGTGGCCGCGACCGCCGCCGCGCTGCCCGCGTACGCCCGCGCGGCGGCCCTGGACCACGTCTCACGCCGCCTCGCCGAGCGGGCCGAGGAGGTGGCTCGGCTGATCACCGCCGAGAACGGCAAGCCGGTCAAGTGGTCGCGGGCCGAGGTGAGCCGGGCCAGCTCGACCTTTCGGTGGGCGGCCGAGGAGGCGCGTCGGTTCTCCGGTGAGCTGCAACGCCTCGACACCGACCCGGCCGCCACCGGGCGCATCGCCCTGGTCCGACGGGTGCCGAAGGGGCCGGTGCTGGGCATCACGCCGTTCAACTTCCCGCTGAACCTGGTGGCGCACAAGGTCGCCCCGGCCATCGCGGTCGGTGCGCCCATCGTCGTCAAACCGGCGCCGGCCACCCCGCTGTCCCCGCTGCTGCTGGGTGAGATCCTGGCCGAGACCGAGCTGCCGGAGGGCATGTTCTCGGTACTGCCGCTGCCCAACGAACGCGCCGCCGAGCTGGTCACCGATCCCCGGCTGCCCGTCGTCTCGTTCACCGGCTCCGGACCGGTCGGCACCGCGATCCGTCGCTCCGTACCCGACAAACACGTGACCCTTGAGCTGGGTGGGAACGCGGCGGTGCTGATCTGTCAGGACTGGGCCGGTGACGAGGAGCTGACCTTCGCGGCGCACCGGGTCGCCACCTTCTCCAACTACCAGGCCGGCCAGTCGTGCATCGCCGTGCAGCGGGTCTACGTGCACGAGTGGCTCTACGACGGCTTTCTGCCCCGGCTGGTCGCGGCGGTCCGGGAGCTGCGTACCGGCGATCCGGCCGACCCGCTGACCGACGTCGGCCCGCTGGTCTCCGAGGCCGCCGCCCGCCGGGTGGAGGCGTGGGTGGACGAGGCGGTGACGGCCGGGGCCACCATCGAGACCGGTGGCCGGCGTGACGGCGCGACCTACCCGCCCACCATCCTCAGTGGAGTTCCCCGGGACGCGAAGGTCCACGCCGAGGAGGTCTTCGGTCCGGTGCTCGTCGTGGACCGGGTGGTCGACGACGTCGCCGGCTTCGCGGCGGTCAACGACTCGGCGTACGGGTTGCAGGCCGGTGTTTTCACCCACCGCCTCGACGTCGCCTTCGCCGCGGCGCGGACCCTCGAAGTGGGCGGAGTGATCGTGGGCGACGTGCCGTCCTACCGCGCCGACCAGATGCCGTACGGCGGCATCAAGGGCAGCGGCGTGGGTCGGGAGGGCCTACGCAGCGCCATGGACGACTACACCGAGCCGCGCGTCGCCGTCCTGACCGGCCTGCGGCTCTGAGTGACCGGAGGGACCTCGCGGCGGTCGCGGGGCTCCGACGACCGGCGGCCTCACCAACCACCGTCGTCGCGTACCCGGGCCGGGGCGCGGCCGAGCAGCAGGGTGGTGAGCGCGGCGTCGAAGTCGACCCCGAGGAACCATTCACCGGCCTGGTCCAGCGCGAAGACCCGGCCCAGTTCGTCGGCGGCGATGATGCTGTGTCGGCTCTCGGTGCCGATCGGGAACAGCCGGGTGCCGAGCACCGCCGCGAAGTCGTGCAGCGACGCTGCGGTCGGGGCGAGCTGACGGGGGTGAATGCTGAAGCGTGAGATC
The DNA here is from genome assembly GCF_042898635.1 of Micromonospora sp. NPDC000442. Classification (NCBI taxonomy): domain Bacteria; kingdom Bacillati; phylum Actinomycetota; class Actinomycetes; order Micromonosporales; family Micromonosporaceae; genus Micromonospora; species Micromonospora sp. NPDC000442. Next base: position 333,368 of record NZ_JBIAYZ010000005.1, read on the forward strand.
CACACCTGCTCACCGGGGCCGCGCCGCCGGCTGAGCAGTCGCGGAAGGGCGTTGCGGGCGGCGGGCCCGTGCGTGCCGCCGCCGACCGCTCCGATCAGGTGGTCGGCTGACCTCGCCTCGGCTGGGTCGGCGAAGTGGGGCGGCCAACCGGCGGCGACCAGCGCCCGCGCCACCTCCGGAGGAAACCGGCCGGGCGCTGGGTCGGGAGCCGGTTCCGGAAACCAGGGCTCGGTGTGGGCCCGTTCGAAGTGGGCCAGGACGTTGAACTCCACAAGCATGTTCAGGCAGGAGTCGCAGGGCCACTCGGCCGGCCCACCCTGCGGATCGCCCGGCTCCCGGACCTGGAACACCTCGACGCGGGCGGTCGTCAGCAATTCCCTCGCGTCGCCCATGCTCATGGCGGTGATGCCTTCGGCGGTGCGGCGATGGTCGTACTCGTGCAGGACGTCGGAGACCACGACGAACTCCGCGTGCCGGGCTCCGCCACGCACCAGGTGGCCGGCGGGCCGCTGGTCGAGGTACGCACGGACCAGCGGGTGGTGGTTGAGTTCCACGTCCCCCTTGACACCCTGAGCACCGAAGATCCGCCCTTCGACGGTGAGACGCGCGGTCGTGGTCGGCGCGGGCAACCGACGGATCTCGCGTAGCAACTGCCCGGCCGGGTCCACGGTGCGCGGGGCCGGTGGGCCGGAGGCCCGACTGCGGCGGTAGAGCCGCGCCACCACGTCGGGCGAGACCTGCGGCCAGGTGCTCACCTCGCCGGTCCGCTTGTCGACCACGGTCGTGGGCAGATCCCCGGGGTGCGACCTGACCTGCGTGGACACGGTGGAGGCGATGACGTAGCCGAGGTCGAATTCGGTGACCGTGGGTCGGCACTCGTGCCCCAGGCGCAGCGAGTCGCGGCGGGCCCATACCGCGGCGAGTTGCTCGGCCTGTTCGCGGTCGATCACACCCGAAACCTATCGGACTCCGTCGTTGCGTGGCGCTGTGTGCGGTGGAGCCTACCGAGCGTGAGGCGAGCGGTCGTTCTGCCGCGCCGAACGGCGCGAGCGGTGCCGCCTGCAGGACTCGACAGGGGGCAATACGCTCGCGGAATGGCAGCTCCGGAAGAGAAGGACGGTGACCGACGGCTCTGGGCCTGGCCGGTGGGGATGCTACTGGGCGTGGTGATCGGTGTGGCGGCGCTGGACGGTGCCGCCGGCATCGGCGTCGGGGTGGCCCTCGGCGTGGCTCTCGCCGTGGCTCTTGGCGCGATGGGTGGCGAGGACGACGCGGACGGCGCCGACGAGCCCGACCCCGGGAAGAGGCCGGACCGTTCGGCATGACCGCCGAGCGGGGCGCCCGACGTGGTGCGGCGCACATGCGGGGTGCTCGATGGCCAGCCGAGGACAGGCCCCGGTAGTAGCCTGACCGGCGTTCCCCCGTCGGGGGAGGAACGGTGGTTGATCATGTCGGTACGTCGGCACACGGCGCGGTTCGCGACGGTCTGCGTGTTCCTGGGCGCCCTGGTGGCGCTCGGAGGCGCACCCGCGCACGCCGACGAGGACCGGGTGCGGGTGCGTTCGGCGAGCAGCTTCACCGCGGGCCGTTCCGCCGCAGGCGTGACCGTCGAGGTGCGCAAGCGCACCGACGGGTGCGTGCGGGTGCGCATCGCGCTGGGTCTCAGCCTGCCCGACGTACGGGCCGACCAGGTGGCGGTGCAGGCCAACGTGGGGGGTCGCTGGGTGCCGGTGGGGATCTCCGGGGCGGCGGGGCTGGTCACCACCGCACCGGTCGCCCCGGCCCGGGACGAGATCTGCAAGGGCAAGGGCGTGGCGATGCGGTACCGCGTCGCCTTCGCCGCGGATGCCCCCGGTGGTCGACTGGTGGTGACCGGTGAGGCGACCACGGCGCGGGGTGCCGTGCTGGGCCGGGCCGCCGCGTCGTCGCGGGTGGTCGGCGGGCGGGTTTCGGCGTCGCCCTCCCCGTCGCCCACGCCGTCGCCGTCGCCCAGCGAGAAGGTGGCCGAGGAACCGGCCGTCGAGGCCACGCCCACCGTGGCGCTGGCCGCCGAGACGACGGACGATCTCGCCCAGACGGCCGATGAATCCTCCGGCGGGTCGCCGGTGATGTACTTCGGCATCGCCATGGTCGCCGCTGGCGCACTGCTCATCGGGCTGTTGATCCACCGCTCCCGCAAGGACCGCAAAGACCGTGGACGACCGGCCGACGGGTTCGAGATCCCGCCGTCGCGCAACCCGAGTGGCACCACCTACCGGTCCGGCGGCGGTCAAGGTGCCGCGCCGGTCGCACCCGTCCCGGGTGGCGTTCCGGTCCAACCGGGCCCGGGTGCCGTGCCGGCACCGCCGCCCGGCCTGGGGAGCGTGCCACCGGCAACCCCCGGTCAGCCGTACGGGACGGGTCGGCCCGGCACGCCACGGGTCTACGGCGGCACCGCGGCACCCCGCGCGACCGGCGGTGTGTACGGTGCCCGGCCGGCCGACCCGATCGAGGCGACCGGGCCGGGTGAACCGGTTGGGCCGACCCGCGCGGTCCCACCCGGCACGTCCGCCCGTGCGGCAGTGCCACCGGCGCGGATCGTCCCGCCCACCTCCGCCCCGCCGGCACCGTCGACGCCCGGCCTGGCCGTACCGCCCCCGGGCCTGTCGTCCGCGCCGCACCCGGGTCCGGCCGGGCCGACCTCGGGCCCACCGGCCGCGTCGCCCTCCGTGCCGCCGGCGGAGCCAGGTCAGGGCGGGGTGCCGGGGCACCCGGACCGGTCATCGGGCGCCGGGAAGGGTGACGAGCCGGAGTACGGGCGCGGGCTCGGCGGCTGAGCCGGGGCGGGTGCCGCCGCTCCGATACGCTCAGGTTCGTTGACGACCCGCAGGCGAGGAGTGGAACCGGTGTCTGATCTGTCCCGGATCGTGAAGGCGTACGACGTCCGTGGAACGGTGCCGGACCAGTGGGACGAGCGTGTCGCCGGTGCCCTCGGAGTCGCCTTCGCCCAGATGCTCGACGCCGCCGGTGAGCCGGGGCAGGCGGTGCTGATCGGGCACGACATGCGGGCCTCCGGGCCCGGGCTGGCCGCCGCCTTCGCCACCGGGGTACGCGCCGAGGGCCGCCCGGTCATCGAGATCGGGCTCGCCTCGACCGACATGGTCTACTACGCCTCCGGTGCGCTCGGGCTGCCCGGCGCGATGTTCACCGCCAGCCACAACCCGGCCCAGTACAACGGCATCAAGCTCTGTCACGCCGGTGCGCGCCCGGTCGGGCAGGACAGCGGGCTGGCCGAGGTCCGCGACCGGGCTCAGGCACTGCTCGACAAGGACGAGCCGATCGGCGAGCCGACCGCACCGACGCAGCGGCGCGACCTGCTGCCCGACTACGCGGCACACCTGCGCACGCTGGTGGACCTCGCCGGCATCCGGCCGCTGACCGTGGTGGTCGACGCCGGCAACGGGATGGGCGGGCACACCGTGCCGAGTGTGCTCGGCGACGCCGCCCTGGCGGCCCTGCCGCTGCGGATCGTGCCGCTGTACTTCGAACTCGACGGGACGTTCCCCAACCATGAGGCCAACCCGCTGGATCCGGCCAACCTGGTCGACCTGCAACGCGCGGTGGTGGCGCACGGCGCGGACATCGGCCTGGCGTTCGACGGAGACGCCGACCGCTGCTTCGTGGTGGACGAGCGCGGCGAGCCGGTCTCCCCGTCGGCGATCACCGCGTTGGTGGCGGCGCGGGAGTTGGCCAAACACCCCGGCTCCACGGTGATCCACAACCTGATCACCTCCAGCGCGGTGCCCGAGATCATTCGGGAGCACGGTGGTGAGCCGGTGGTGGCCCGGGTGGGTCACTCCTTCATCAAGGCCGAGATGGCGCGCACCAACGCGGTCTTCGGCGGAGAACACTCGGCGCACTACTACTTCCGGGACTTTTGGTTCGCCGACACCGGGATGCTGGCGGCGATGCACACCTTGGCGGCGCTCGGCGAGCAGCCGTTGCCGCTGTCCACGCTGGCCGCCGAGTACGAGCGGTACGTCGCCTCGGGCGAAATCAACTCGACGGTGGCCGACCAGACGGCCAAGGTGGCCGAGGTGCGTGCCGCGTACCCGGACGCCGAGGCGGACGAGATGGACGGTCTCACCCTGCGCTTCTCCGACGGGGCGTGGTTCAACCTGCGCGCCTCGAACACCGAGCCGTTGCTGCGGCTCAACGTCGAGGCACCGACCGCCGAGCGGATGACCGCGCTGCGCGACGAGGTGCTCGACCTGGTTCGCCGATAAGATCGCTCGCGCCGGTCGGCACCCCCGATCGGTGAAGCCGCACACGTGGAAGGAGCCGCGCAGTGGCCCTCGACCCGCAGTTGCTGGAAATCCTCGCCTGCCCGGACACACACCATGCCCCGCTGACCTACGACGCGCAGGCCCAGACGCTGACGTGCACCGAGTGCGGCCGGATCTTCGAGGTCCGCGATGACGTGCCGGTGCTGCTGCTGGACGAGGCGCGCGGCCCCGCGGAGGGATCGTGATCGACGGAACGGCCGGCGTCAGCGGCCACCGCAACGCCGACGAACGACTGCTCGACGACCCGCAGGCGCTCGCCGAGCGCGACCCGGGGGGCATGCTGCGGCACACCGCCTCGGCGGGTGCCCAGGTACGCGAGTCGGCCGCCCTGGCCGCCGAGGCGAACCTCTCCGTACTCGCCGACGACGGCCGGCCCCGGGCGGTCGTGATCGCCGGCATCGGCACCGCCGGACGGACCGGTGACGTGCTGGCCACGGTCGCCGGGCCGCGCTGCCCGGTGCCGGTCATCGCGCACCGCCTTGCCGGAGTGCCGGGCTGGGTCGGCGCGGCGGACGTGGTGATCGCGGTCAGCGCCTCCGGCCGCAGCCCGGAGGCGTTGGGTGCCGCCGAGGCGGCCCACCGCCGGGGCGCCCGGCTGGTCGCGGTGGGTCCGGCGGATTCGCAACTGCACTCGGTCGCCGAGCGGGCCCGCGCCCCCTTCATCCCGGTGCCCCGGCGGGCACCCGCCCGGGCCAGCCTCTGGGGGCTGACCGTGCCGGTCCTGCTCGCCGCCCGGGCGCTCGGCCTGGTCAAGGTCAACGAGGCGGATCTGGCGGAGACGGCGGCCCGGCTGGACGCCGACGCGGATCGCAGCCGCCCGACCGCGGAGTCCTTCGTCAATCCGGCGAAGTCCCTGGCCCTCGGGCTGGCCGGGTCGATCCCGATCGTGTGGGGCTCGTCGCCGCTGGCGGCGGTCGCCGCGCGTCGCTTCGGCGACACCCTGTCGGCCAACGCCCGGTACCCGGTGGTCACCGGTGCGCTGGGCGAGGCGGGTCGGGGCCGGGTCGGGCTGCTCGACGGCGTTTTCGGTGGCCTGGCCGAGGGGGAGCGGGACATCTTCGCCGATCCCGACGAGTCGGACGGTGAGGGCACCCGACTGCGGTTGGTGCTGCTGCGCGACGGTGGCCTGAACGCCGAGGACGACGCCGACGAGCCACTGGCCGTGGAGGAGCGGCGCGCGGACGCCGTGCAGACCCTCGCCGAGCGGCGGGGCGTACGGTGCGACGTGGTCACCGCCGAGGGCGGTTCGGCGCTGGAGCGGCTCGCCTCGCTGGTGGCGGTGCCGGACTTCGCGTCGATCTACCTGGCCCTGGCGCACGGCCTGGACCCGATGGCGGTGCCGGCGATCACCGAGATGAAGGAACTGGCCAACCAGTGAGCACGCAGGGTGGCATCAAGGCGATCATCGCCGCGCTGCTCGCCAACATCGGCATCGCCGTGACGAAGTTCGTGGCCTTCCTGTTGACGGGTTCGTCGTCGATGCTCGCCGAGTCCATCCACTCGGTCGCCGACTCGGGCAACCAGGCTCTGCTGCTGCTCGGTGGCAAGCGGGCCCGGCGGGCCGCCACCCCGCAACACCCGTTCGGCTACGGGCGGGAGCGCTACGTCTACGCGTTCATCGTCTCGATCGTGCTGTTCAGCCTGGGCGGTCTGTTCGCGCTCTACGAGGCGTGGCACAAGTGGTCCGACCCGCACGGCATCACCAGTTGGCAATGGGTGCCGGTGACCGTGCTGCTCGCGGCCATCGTGATGGAGTCGTTCTCCTTCCGTACCGCCATCAGGGAGTCGAACCTGGTCCGGGGCCGCGAGTCCTGGACCAGGTTCATCCGCCGGTCGAAGGCACCGGAGCTGCCGGTGGTGCTGCTGGAGGATCTCGGCGCGCTGGTCGGCCTGGTCTTCGCCCTGTTTGGGGTGGGCATGACCCTGGCCACCGGCAACGGCCGGTGGGACGCGGCCGGCACCGCGATGATCGGCCTGCTGCTGGTGACCATCGCGATCGTGCTCGCCGTGGAGACCAAGAGCCTGCTGCTGGGGGAGGGGGCCGAGCCGGCGGACGTCTCGGCCATCGAGCAGGCGGTCACCGCCGGCCCCGAGGTGGAGCGGATCATCCACATGAAGACGCTGTACCTCGGTCCGGAGGAGCTGATGGTGGCCGCGAAGATCGCGGTGTCGCGGTGCGAGAGCGCCGAGGAGGTGGCCCAGGGCATCGACGCGGTGGAGCAGCGGATCCGGGCTGCCGTGCCGGTCGCCCGGGTCATCTACCTCGAACCGGACATCTACCAGGCCCCGGTCGGGGCTTCCACCACGTTCGGGCCCGCTGGGAGCTGACCGGTGGAACCGCTGCACGGGCCGATCAAGGACTACGCCTGGGGCTCCCGCTCGGCGATCGCCGAACTTCAAGGGCGGCCGGCGCCGAGCGCGGTGCCCGAGGCGGAGCTGTGGCTCGGCGCGCATCCGTGCGCGCCGGCCGCCGTCGAGCGCGACGGTGGGCGGATCGCGCTCACCGAGGTACTCGCCGCCGAGCCCGTCCGGTGGCTCGGCGGCCCGGTGCTCGACCGGTTCGGGCCCCGGCTGCCGTTCCTGCTCAAGGTGCTGGCTGCGGCGGCTCCGCTGAGCCTTCAGGCTCATCCGGACGCCGAACAGGCGCGGGCCGGTCACGCCGCCGAGCAGGCCCGCTCCGGTGGGCACCGCAACTACGTCGACCCGTTCCACAAGCCGGAGCTGCTGGTGGCGCTGGGGCCGATGGAGGCGCTGTGCGGGTTCCGGGACCCGGCCGCCTCGGCGCGGGCGCTCGCCGCGCTGGGCGTACCGCAGCTGCGGCCGGTGCTCGACGCGTTGGCCGCCGGCCCGGCGGGGCTGGCCGAGGCCGTACGCCGGCTGCTGGAGTGGCCGACGGCGGAGCGTGCCGGCCTGGTGGCGGCGGCCCGGGCGGCGGACGGCCCGGACGCTGACCTGGTGGCTCTGTTGGCCGAGGCGTACCCGGCCGACCCCGGGGTGCTGGTGGCGTTGCTGCTCAACCGGGTGCGGCTGGCTGCCGGTGAGGCGATCTGGATGCCGGCCGGGAACCTGCACGCCTACCTGCGTGGTACCGGCGTGGAGGTGATGGCCGCCAGCGACAACGTGCTGCGGGGCGGGTTGACCCCGAAGCACGTGGACGTGGCCGAACTGCTGCGGGTGCTCCGCTTCGAGGTGCTCGACCGGCCGGTGGTCACGCCCCGGGAGGTCGCCGACGGGGTGGTGAGCTGGCCGGTGCCGGTGGACGACTTCGCGCTGCACCGGGCGACCGTCGGCGACGGGCGGCGCGAGGTGACGCTGGCGGTGCCGGGCCCCCGGGTGGTGCTCTGCACCGCCGGCCGGATCACCGTGACCGACGGGGTGGCGCCAGTGACCCTCGGCCCCGGTCGGGCCGCGGTCGGACCGGCCGCTGGCGGTTCACTCACGGTCACCGGTGAGGGTGAGACGTACATCGCCTCGACCGGCCAGCTCTGATCTTCCACGACGTTGCTCGTCGACCGACAAGTCCGACTTTCCCGGAATAGCTTGACTCGACTCTTGCTCGGTGTGACTCTATGGGTGCGCAGCGTTATCGCGACGATGGTCCGAGAACGCGCGGGGGAACCAAACCGGGGGGATGCACGGGGCGGACGGAGATGGACGGCACACGTCCACACCGGCCGCCCCGTGCGCTGTCCGTAACCACCCCAACCGCGCGTCGTCAACGCGCGTAAGGTGGGAGGTTGCGCAGCACCATCGTCCGACAGGAGCTTTCATGACCAGCACCCTCCCGGCGTCCGCCAGCGGCACGTCGTCCGAGGTCCGGCCGCGTACTGTCGCCGAGGGCGACTACAAGGTGGCGGATCTGTCGCTCGCCGAGTTCGGGCGCAAGGAGATCCGCCTCGCCGAGCACGAGATGCCCGGCCTGATGGCGATCCGGCGTGAGTTCGCCGCCGCGCAGCCGCTCGCGGGAGCGCGGGTCACCGGGTCGCTGCACATGACGATCCAGACCGCCGTCCTGATCGAGACCCTGGTGGCGCTCGGCGCGCAGGTCCGCTGGGCGTCCTGCAACATCTTCTCCACCCAGGACCACGCCGCCGCCGCGATCGTCGTCGGCCCCGAGGGCACCGTCGACGCCCCGTCCGGTGTCCCGGTGTACGCCTGGAAGGGCGAGACCCTGGAGGAGTACTGGTGGTGCACCGAGCAGGTGCTCGACTGGCCCGACGGGGACGGCCCGAACATGATCCTGGACGACGGTGGCGACGCCACGCTGCTCGTCCACAAGGGCGCCGAGTTCGAGAAGGCCGGAGCCGTGCCGCCGGTCGAGTCCGCCGACTCCGAGGAGTACGCGGTCATCCTGGGTCTGCTGCACCGTTCGCTGGCCGCGAGCGGCCAGCGGTGGACGCGGATCGCCGCCGGCATCAAGGGCGTCACCGAGGAGACCACCACCGGCGTGCACCGGCTCTACGAGATGCACCGCGCCGGCACGCTGCTCTTCCCGGCGATCAATGTCAACGACTCGGTGACCAAGAGCAAGTTCGACAACAAGTACGGCTGCCGCCACTCGCTGATCGACGGCATCAACCGCGCCACCGACACGCTCATCGGCGGCAAGATGGCCGTCGTGTTCGGCTACGGCGACGTGGGCAAGGGCTGTGCCGAGTCGCTGCGCGGCCAGGGTGCCCGGGTCGTGGTGACCGAGGTCGACCCGATCTGCGCGCTCCAGGCGGCGATGGACGGCTACCAGGTCGCCACCATGGACGACGTGGTCGAGCAGGCCGACATCTTCATCACCGCCACCGGCTGCTACGACGTCATCACCAACGAGCACATGGCTCGGATGAAGCACCAGGCCATCGTCGGCAACATCGGCCACTTCGACAACGAGATCGACATGGCCGGTCTGGCGAAGCGCTCCGACGTCACCCGGGAGAACATCAAGCCGCAGGTCGACCTCTGGAAGTTCGACGACGGTCACGCGATCATCGTGCTCTCCGAGGGCCGCCTGCTGAACCTGGGCAATGCCACCGGCCACCCCAGCTTCGTCATGTCGAACTCGTTCGCCAACCAGACGATCGCCCAGATCGAGCTGTACACCAAGACCGACGAGTACCCGATCGGCGTGTACGTGCTGCCCAAGCACCTCGACGAGAAGGTCGCCCGGCTGCACCTGGACGCGCTCGGCGCCAAGCTGACCACGCTCTCCAAGGAGCAGGCCGCCTACCTCGGCGTCGCCGTGGAGGGCCCGTTCAAGCCGGACCACTACCGCTACTGAGCATCGACGTCACCTCCGGGGCCGACCGCAGCGGCCGACCCCGGAGGTGGCCGTCCGGGTCGAGGCGTGGCAGCCGACGGCGCCGCCTGCCGCCTGCCGCCTGACCATCCGGGCCGGTGAGCGGTGGTCAGCGGGGACGACGGTGGCGGGTGGGGCGGACCCAGGTCCAGATACACCAGAGCAGCCAGGCCACGGAGACCAGCGCCGCCAGCGCACGCAGCCGTAGCGCGCTGAGCAGCAGCACGACCGCGAGCACCGCCAGCCACGGCCCGAAAGCCCTCATCCCGACCTCCCAGGTTCATCGACGGACGCGGTGACCCGGAACTGCGGCCACAGCGCCTCGGTGAGCGCACGTTCACCGGCGAGGAGGCGGCGGGCCCGACGGTGCCGCTCGGCGATGACGGCGGCCAGCCAGGCCACCTCCGACCGCCCGGCCGGTGGTGGCGGACTGGTCACCGCTGCCACCTGCTGCCACAGCAGCCGGGCCAACTCGCCGCGGGCCGGTTCGCTGAACCCGTTCGCCCGCGCCAGGTACTGCCGGACGGCGAGCGCCAGGCCCGCGTCCAACCGGCTCAGGTCCAGGGAGTACGCCCAACCGGCCAGCTCCGGCACCGTCGCCGGAACCGGCCGCCACCTCGTCGCGGATCGGGTGTGCACCACCAGGGTGCCCGCCGCCAGGTCGCCAAGACGCCGGCCACGGGCGTCGCTGAGCATCACGGTCAGCCCGACCGCCCAGGACAGCAGCGGCAGCACCAGACCCGGCCACTCCACGGCGACCCCGACCAGCGCCCGGGTCAGCGACTGCCGGAACCCGACGGGGGCGCCGTCGAGGCTGACCACCCGCAACCCGACCGCCGCCTTGCCCGGTGTCCGGCCGTCGTTGAACCGTTCGCAGAGCACCGGATAGCCGACCAGCAGCAGGACGAGCCCGACGGTGAGCAGGGCGCGCTCCATCGCCACGTCCAGCACCCCGTACGGCAGAGCGGCCAGGACCAGCCCGGTCAGCGCGGCGAGCAGCAGCCCTGCCACCAGCTGCACCAGCACGTCGAGCAGGAGGGCGAGCGCCCGCGAGCCGATCCGTGCGGCCCGCACGTCCAGCTCGACCGCCTCGCCGGTGACCAGCCCGGCGTCGCCCCAATCCGAGGCGGTCCACGCTCGCGCCGCTGTGCTCACCCCGACAGTGAACACTATGATCGCGCGGTCGGAGGTGGCCGGTGGATGTCGACGCGTACGTCGCGGAGCACGGCGGGCAGTGGCGTCGGCTGAATCAGCTCTGTGGTCAGCGACGGCTCGAACCGGCCGAGGTCGACGAGCTGGTCGCGCTCTACCAGCGGGCCACCACTCAACTGTCGGTGCTGCGTAGCCGCTCGCCGGACCCGGCGCTGGTCAGCGAGCTGTCCCAGGTGGTGCTTCGGGCGCGGGCGCGGCTCACCGACCGGCCCCGACCCTCCTGGGCGGCCGTACGGCAATTCCTGCTGGCCGGCCTGCCCGGTGCGATCTGGCGGGCGGCGCCGTGGTGGTGTGCGGTGGCGACCGCCTTCACCCTGCTCACCTTCACCCTGATGTGGTTCGTGGCGGACAACCCGGAGACGGCGGCGGCATTCATCGGCGACGAGGAGGCCGCCAACCTGGTCGAGTCCGGCTTCGCCGGCTACTACACGGAGTTCTCCGCGCCGACGTTCGCCTTCCACCTGTGGACGCACAACGCCTGGTTGGCGGCGAAGTGCCTGGCGGCGGGGGTGCTGATCGTGCCCGTCGGCTACCTGCTCTGGCAGAACGCGATCAACATCGGCGTGGTCGGCGGGGTGATGGTCTCCTACGGCCGGGCGGACGTCTTCTTCGGCCTGATCACCCCGCACGGCCTGCTGGAGCTGACCGGCGTGTTCGTCGCCGCCGGGGTGGGACTGCGCATCGGGTGGGCGTGGATCGCACCGCCGGTGCAGTTGACCCGGGGGCAGGCGGTGGCTCGGGCGGGACGCGACGGCGTGCTGGTCGCCGTCGGCCTGGTCGCCCTCTTCGCCGTCGCAGCGGTGATCGAGGCCTTCATCACCCCCGCCCCCCTGCCGACCCCCCTGCGCATCGCCGTGGGCGCCACCACCTGGCTAGCCTTCCTCGCCTACGTCCTCCTCCTCGGCCCCCGCACCCCCACCCCACCCCACCCCACCCCCGCCGACACTCCTGTCGATCATGAAGTTGTTACCCGCGACACGCCGCCCGAGTGGCAATAACTTCATGATCAACCGAGTGGGTGGGTGGGGTGGGTGGGGTGGGTGGGAGTCAGAGTTGGGCTTTGGATTTCAGGGTCAGGTAGGCGTCGGCCAGGGCGGGGGCCAGGTGGGGGGCGGGGGCGTCGACCACGGTGACGTTGTGGCGGGTCAGGGCCTGGGTCAGGCGGTCGCGTTCGGCGAACGTGCGCCAGGCGGCGGCTGCGGCGTACGCGTCCGCCGGACGTCGCGGGGGTGCGGCGGTGAGCCGGGCCAGCACCGGATCCTGTGCCGCGGCCACCAACACCCGGTGCCGGGCGGCCAGCCGGGGCAGCACCGGCAGCAGGCCCTCGCCGAGCGCGCCGGGTTCCAGGGCGGTGAGCAGCACCACCAGGCTGCGCGGGCGGTGCCGCCGGAGCAACTCGCCCGCGATCAGCCGGAAGTCGGTCTCGACCAGCGCGGGTTGCAGCGGGGCCAACGCGTGCGCCAGCCGGTTCCACTGCCCCGGCCGCTCGGCACCACCCACCGAAGCCCGGGGCACGGCGTCCGCCGCGAGCACGTCCACCCGGTCACCGGCCCGCGCCGCCAACGCGCTGAGCAGCAGCGCCGCCTCGATCGAGGCGTCCAACCGCGGCTCGTCGCCCACCCGCACCGCCGAGGTACGCCCGGTGTCCAGCACACAGACCAGCCGCCGGTCCCGCTCCGGACGCCAGGTGCGGACCAGCACCTCGGCCCGCCGGGCGCTGGCTCGCCAGTCGATGGAACGCACGTCGTCGCCGGACACGTACTCCCGCAACGCGTCGAACTCGGTGCCCGGTCCCCGTCCCCGACCGACCTGTGTGCCGTCGATGACGCGCAGCCGCGACAGCCGCTCCGGCAGGTGCCGGCGCGAGTCGAAGCGGGGCAGCACCCGTAGGGTCCACGGCGGCGTGCCCGGCCGGCCACCCCACTGCCGGTACGCCAGCCCGAGCGGCCCGAACGAGCGGACGGTCAGGGCCACGGCGGGCCGGTCGCCCCGGCGGGTGGGGGTGAGGTGGCTGGGCAGCGCGAGTACCTCACCGGGTGCGGCCCGCACCACCCGGGTCGGCGGCACCTCCGGCCGGGCACCGGCCGAGGGCACCCAGGCGTCACGGACCCGGGCGCGCAGCGGCCGGCCGGAGGTGTTGCGCAGGTACAGGGTGACCGTGGCGGTACCGCCGAGCCGTACGGCCCGGTCACCGGCCCGTTCGGCGGTCAGCGCCCGCAGCGGCACGGCGAGCGTCAGGTCGAGTCCGACCAGCAGCAGCACCACGCCGACCATCACCGCCACCCCGACGAAGGGTGCCGGCCATGCCGGCAGGGTCAGCGCCCCTGCCGCCAGCAGCGCCGCCACCCGCCAGGTCATCGCGGCGTCGGCACGGTGGCCAGCACCGTGTCCAGGACCGGGTCCACCCCGACGCCCTCAAGTTCGGCCTCCGGTCGCAGGCGCAGCCGGTGCCGCAGGGTCGGCCGCGCCATCGCCTTGACGTCGTCGGGCACCACATGATCGCGTCCGTTCAGCCACGCCCACGCCTTCGCGGTGCCGAGCAGGGCCGTCGCACCGCGCGGCGAGGCGCCCAGTTCCAGCGCCGGGGTGGCGCGGGTGGCCCGGCACAGGTCGACGACGTAGCCGAGCAGCGGGTCGGCTACGTGCACGCGGCCCACCGCCGCTCGTGCGGCGGCGAGGTCGGCCGCGTCCGCCACCGGGCGTACGCCGGCTGCGGCCAGATCCCGGGGATCGAAACCGGCGTGGTGGGCCCGGATCACACCCAGTTCCTCGTCCCGGCTGGGCAGCGGCACGGTGAGTTTGAGCAGGAACCGGTCGAGCTGAGCCTCCGGCAGCGGATAGGTGCCCTCGTACTCCACCGGGTTCTGGGTGGCGGCGACGATGAACGGATCGGGCAGCACGCGTTGCTCGCCCTCGACGGTGACCTGCCGTTCCTCCATCACCTCCAGCAGCGCGGACTGGGTCTTCGGTGGCGTGCGGTTGATCTCGTCGGCGAGCAGCAGGTTGGTGAAGACCGGCCCCTCCCGGAAGGTGAACGCCGCGGTTCGCGCGTCGAAGACCATCGAGCCGGTGACGTCGCCGGGCATCAGGTCGGGAGTGAACTGCACCCGCCGCGAGGTCAGGTCCAGCGCGGCGGCCACGGTACGCACCAGCAGCGTCTTCGCGACCCCCGGCACGCCTTCGAGCAGCACGTGACCACGGCAGAGCAGGGCGACGATCAGCCCGGTGACCACGCCCTCCTGACCCACGACCGCCTTGGCCACCTCGGCGCGTAGCCGGTGCAGCGCGGCCCGGGTGGGGTCGGCGGCGAGATGGTCCACGGTCATCGCGGGTCGGGTCACCGGGGGTCTCCTTCGGATCGGGGCTTCGGCAGCCGGGGCGGGGCCGGCGGGTCGGCGACGGGCTGCGCGGGCCTCGACCCGCCGGCACGCGTCACGCGGTCCAGATCACCGGCCAGCTCCAGCAGGTCCCGGTCGGTTCGCGGCGCGTCGCCGTAGAGCAACTCGTGGATGGCGTCGGGCCGGTCGCCGGTGCCGGCGGCCACGGTCGCCGCCACCGTGGCGGGCGCCGCCGCGGCGGGCAGGTGCACCCGTCGTGCCAGCCGGGCGAGCGTCGCGGTCCGGAGCACCCGGGCGGTACTCTCCCGGGCCCCCGCCCGCTGGTAGAGCCGGCCCCGGCCGAGGACCGTCTCGGCGGCGGGCACGGACACCGGCAGGGGTTCCGGCGTGGGCGGGCCGAGACGGCGGGCCCGGCCGATGGCGATCAGCAACGCCGCCAGGCCGAGTTGCAGCAGCAGCGCCCAGAACCACGGCGGGAAGGCCGACCAGAGCGGGTTGGGCTCCCCGGAGGAGCCTCGCGAGCCGGGGCCGGACGCCTCACCACCCGGACGGCCACCCGGTGCGGTCTCGCCGCTCTCGTCGCTGTCCAGGTCCTCCGGTCCGCCGGGCTCGTCGCCGTCGTCGTGGCGTTCCGGCAGCGGCCGGGTGGGTGCGGGGCTGGGTTCGGGTGGCGGCGGCGCCGGGCCGTCCAGGTCGAGCCAGACCACCCGGCCGGAGGTGGCGAGCAGGCCGGTGGCGAAGGCGAGGTTGTCCCATTCGTCGATCCGGCCGTTGCGGAACGGGTCGCTGGCACCCACCACCACGCTCTCCGCGGCTCCGGGCAGGCGGGCCAGCCCGCCGGCGTAGCAGAGATCGACGCTGCCGGAAGCGCCGGTCGATGCGTACCGCTGGCGGGCGACGGCGGCTGTGGCGGCGGGCGCGACCTCGGCCAGTGGGCAGGACCGGTCGACGTCGTGTGGTGACACGGCCCGGGTCGCCCACCGCCGGCCCGTCGGGCGCAGCGGCAGCCCGGCGGCGGCCAGCACCCGCCGGGGCGGGTCGACCAGCACCAGCCGGGTGCCTCCGGGCAGCAGACCCAGGTAGCCGACGGTGCGCGGGTGCAGCAATTCGGGCGCCGGAACGAACAGGGTGGCCGGGCCGGGCCGGGTGGCCAGCAACGCCCGGAGCGTGTCGGTCTCCCGCTGCACCGCCACCCCGCGCTTGCCCAGGCTGGCGGCGAGCCGGCTGCCACCGTGGTCACCGGTCACCACCGGGGAGAGGAAACCCTGGTCGGTCTGGTCCGGCTGGTCGATCTCACGGGTGACCAGTGTGACGGCCATCAGCAGCACCCCCACCAGCACCGGAACGATGATCCGGTGGCGACGCCCGCGTACGCTCACCGGTCGGTGTCCGTTGCGAGCGGGGCCGCGGCGAGCAGGTCTCCCAGCTGGCCGGCGTGGTCGCGCATCCGGTGATCGTGCTCGGCGGTGGCCGGGCGCTGGGCGTACCACACCTCCGAGAAGATGCCGGCGGCGGCGGTCAGTGGCGGTCCGGCCGGTGGATGGTTGGCGGCGGCCTCGGTGACCACCTCGGCGACGGTCATGCCGGGCCGGACCTGCACCACGTGCCGGTCGGTGAGCTGGTGGAGCATGACGCGCAACCGCTCACGGACCGCCTCGTCGTAGCGGCCCTCGGCGGCCAGCCGGTCGGCCACCACGACGGTGCCGACCGGACCCGCGGACGGCGGTGGGGCGACGGTCACCGGCGGCGCGGTCGCCGGCTTCCGTTTCTCGCCCCCGGTGCGGCGGCGTCGACGAGGCCGGGGAAGTCGGCGGGGCAGCCAGGCGGGGAAGGTGTACCAGGCCGTCGCGGTCAGCGCCGTGGCCAGCACCAGCAGCAGCGCGACCAGCGGCAGTGGCAGGTGGTCGCCGAGGGCGGCGGTGGTCTCGGTCCACCACCTGCTGACGCTCATCCGCCGACCGCCAGCAGGTCCGTGGCGCGCGGTGCGGCGGGCGCGCGGGCGAGCCGGATGTCCAGGCCCTCGCTGCGGATCCGGGTCTCCAGGTGTACGACCGCGTCCAGGCAGGCCAGGGCGGCGTAGGCGACCGCGTTCACGGCCGCCCAGACCAGCATCGCCATGGCATTGGCCCAGCTCTCGGTGACCAGGTCGAGCGCGGTCAGCCCGGTGAACAACCCCCAGCCGAGCCCGACCCGGATGATCCACCAGACGAGGTATCCGAGTAGCCGCAGCGCGGCGGCCCGCCCGGTCAGGCGCAGCGCCAGCGCGACGGAGCGGTTGATCGCGCGTACCGGTGCGACCCGGTCGACCACCAGCGCCGGTGCCACCGCGCCCAGCAGGGCGAATCCGACGAACCAGGCGGGGCCGAGCAGGGACGCGAGCAGCATGACCGCGCCGACCGCGGGGCAGAGCAGGACGGTGGCGCCCCACCGGCCGCCGGGTCGCCAGGCGTCCGTGGCGGTGGCGCGGCGGCCGACCAGCGCGCCGGCGGCGGCGTGGGCGGCCGGGTTGCCGAGCAACAGAATGATCATTGCCTCGGTCGCCGCGCCGAGAGCGAGCAGGAACCAGAAGATGCCGAACTCGCTCAGGCCGGACGCCCACCACAGCGGCCCGGTGGCACCCACGACGGTCCGCAGGGGCAGCAGCAGGAGTTGTTCGCCGGCGGCCAGCACGGCGGCGAGGGGAAGCAGGACCGACGCCTGACCGCGCAACAGCAGCACCGCGGAGTCGAGCAGTTCCCCGCTGGTGAGCGGGCGGCCGGGGAGTACGACGGTCGGGCCTGTTTCGGGCACGCGTACTCCTGGAAGGTGGTGATGGTGGCGCGCTGCGGCGCACCCGGGGATCATGTTGACACGCGCGGTCGCCCGGGGTGCAGACCCGCCCCCCGGGGTGGCACGTGCGGGCGGTACAACCGAGCGGTGCTGGGCACGGCCCACCTGACGGCAGTAGCGTGCGGGTGACGCCGAGCCCACCGAACTGACGGGATGGAACCATTAACCCCATGAGAGCCCGGGTACTGGTGGTCGACGACGACCCCGCGCTCGCCGAGATGCTCGGCATCGTGCTGCGCAGCGAAGGCTTCATGCCCTCGTTCGTGGCGGACGGGGAACGGGCATTGGCCGCGTTCCGCGACAATCGGCCCGACATCGTCCTGCTTGACCTGATGCTGCCCGGAATGAGTGGTATCGACGTGGCGCGGGCGATCCGGGGCGAGTCCGGGGTGCCGATCGTGATGCTGACCGCGAAGAGCGACACGGTCGACGTCGTGCTCGGTCTGGAGTCGGGTGCCGACGACTACGTGGTCAAGCCGTTCAAGCCGAAGGAACTGGTGGCCCGGATGCGGGCGCGGCTGCGCCGCGGCGAGGACGTCGCGCCGGAGCTGCTCACCATCGGCCCGCCCGGCAACCAGATCGCCATAGACGTGCCGGCGCACACCGTCAGCCGCAACGGCGAGGAGGTGAAGCTGACGCCGCTGGAGTTCGACCTGCTGGTCGCGCTCGCCCGCAAACCGCGTCAGGTCTTCACCCGCGAGGTGCTGCTGGAGCAGGTGTGGGGATACCGGCACGCGGCGGACACCCGGCTGGTCAACGTGCACGTGCAGCGGCTGCGCGCCAAGATCGAGCCGGATCCGGAGCGACCCGAAATCATCCTCACCGTTCGCGGCGTGGGCTACAAGGCGGGTACCGGATAGCCTGGTCGCACTGTGACCACCTCCCCGATCCCCGATCTCGACCCGACCCCCCGCCGGCACGGTGCCGTGTGGGAGTTGTGGCGTGGGGTGAGTGGCCGACTGGCCCGTTCGCTGGCGAGGCTGCACCAGACCTGGCGCCGGTCGTTGCAGGTGCGGGTGGTGACCATCACGCTGGTGACGTCCAGCCTGCTGGTCGGCGGGTTCGCCTACCTGATCGCAGACAAGATCACGAGCATCCTGCTGGACAATGCGAAGACCGACGTCCAGTTGCGGCTGCTCAACGGCGCGGAGTACGCAGCCAAGCAGTTCAGTCTCTACAGCCAGCCCCAGGAGGCCCAGCTCCAGGAGACGATCGACGGCACGGTCAACTACCTCGCCGGTGGCGACCCCCAGCAGAACAGCGGCGTCGTGGTGGCCCTCACCGCGGACAACTGGCCCGGGGTGATCGAGGCGCGAACCTCACCGTCGGCGAACGTCCGGCCCCTGATCAGCCCCGAGCTGCGCGCCGCGGTGGCCGACGGGAACGTGGCCAACCAGATCCGTACCGGCCAGCTCACCGGAGATGCCGAGACGAAGTACCTCGTCTACGGCTCTCCGGTGCCGACCCGGTTCGGTCAGGTGGAGCTCTACTACTTCGTGCCGCTGACCTTGCAGGACACCACGGCGGCGCAGGCACGGGCCACCGTGGTGGCCACCGGAGTCGCCCTGGTGCTGCTGCTCGGCCTGCTCGCCGCGCTGGTGACCCGGCTGGTGGTGATCCCGGTACGGGTCGCCGCCCGGACCGCCCAGCGACTCTCGGCCGGTCTGCTCGACCAGCGGATGGCCGTCAACGGCGAGGACGACCTGGCGCTGCTCGCGGCCTCGTTCAACCAGATGGCCACCAACCTGCAACGGCAGATCCTGCGCCTGGAGGAGATGTCCCGGCTGCAACGCCGGTTCACCTCCGACGTGTCGCACGAACTGCGGACCCCGCTGACCACGGTCCGGATGGCCGCCGACCTGATCTTCGCCGAACGCGACGAGTTCGATCCGGCGGTGGCGCGCAGCGCCGAGTTGCTCCAGGCCGAGCTGGACCGCTTCGAGGAACTGCTTACCGACCTGCTGGAGATCAGCCGGTTCGACGCGGGCTTCGCGGTGCTCGACGCCGAGCCGACCGATCTGGTGCCGGTGGTCCACCGGGTGGCCGACCGGCTGACCGGGTTGGCCGAGCGGGTCGGGGTGGCCATCGAACTGGACGTCCCGGCCGCCCCGGTGATCGCCGAGATCGACCCACGACGGGTCGAACGGGTGCTGCGCAACCTGGTCGGCAACGCTGTCGAGCACGGCGAGGGCCGGCCGGTGCGGATCACGCTGGGAATGGACGAGACCGCCGTCGCGCTGACCGTCCGCGACCACGGTGTCGGGCTCAAGCCGGGCGAGGAGAAACTGGTCTTCAACCGGTTCTGGCGGGCTGATCCGTCGCGGGCGCGACAGACCGGCGGGACCGGACTGGGGCTGTCGATCAGCCTGGAGGACGCCCGACTGCACGGCGGCTGGCTGGAGGCGTGGGGTGCGCCGGGGCAGGGCGCACAGTTCCGGCTCACCCTGCCGGCGCGCGCCGGTGACCGGCTCACCACCTCGCCGCTGCGGCTGGTGCCGGCCGACGCCACGCTGCCGTTCGGCGGCGCGCCCGCCGGTGGACTGCTGGCCATCGGGCCCGGCCCGGCCGGCGCGCTCGCCGTCGGCCCGGCGCCGTCGGCCGAACAGCCGCGCGCGGAGGTGGGCTCGTGAGGCGACGGTTGCTGACCGGGGCCCTCGGCGGCGTGCTGGTGCTGGGCGTTGCCGCCGGCTGCGGGATCCCCGACCGCAGCGAGGTGCAGATCGAGCAGCGTGGGCCGGCCGCGGAGACGAACTGGTCGCTGGGACGCGGTACCGAGCCGCCGACGCGGGAGGCCAGCGGCAGCGACGCCGAGGCGTTCGTGCGCAACTTCCTGGCCGCGGCGGCCGGTGAGCCCGACCGGGCGTACGAGCGGGTGAAGCGGTTCATCGCGACCGCGGACCGCACCTCGCTGCCGGACAAGCAGGGCAGCGAGGTGGCGCTGTCGGTGGTGCGGTTGACCGACGATCCGGTGATCGAACCGGACGTGGACAGCATGAAGGTCACCATCAGCGTGCAGCAGGTCGGGCTGCTGCGGGCCAACGGGATGCTGGTGCAGCCGGTGGCCACCGAGTCGACGTACGAGTTCCGGCTGATCAGTGCCGGCCCGGTGGGTGAGGACGACGCCGGCTACTACGTCAGCGACCCGCCGAACGTGCTGCTGCTCAGCGACGACGCGCTGCGCCGGTTCTACCAGGCGGAGGCGATCTACTTCTGGAACTCCGACCGCACCCAGCTCGTGCCCGACCAGCGGTACCTCTCCTCGGCCGTACCCCCGGAGCGGCGGGTGAGCGAGGTCGTCCGGTGGTTGACCGCCGGCCCGTCGGACTGGCTGCGGATCGGTGTCTCCGGTCTGCCCGACCGTACCGAAATGATCAACAATGCCACCGGCTCGGACGGCCGGTGGGAGGTCAACCTCGACATGCCGGGCGCTGACGAGCGGCGGCTGGAGCAGCTCGGTACCCAGTTGGCATGGTCCCTGCGGGAGCTGCACGGCACCGTCGAGGTGAAGATCCTCAACCAGTCCCGCAAGGTGATCGACCTCGCGGAGCAGCGCAGGCTGAATCCGCTGGACCTGATCGAGGTCAACGCGCGGCGATACTGCGTCTACGAAGGGGCCATCCACTCGCTGACGGTGGCCGGCGAGGCCGCCGGCTCGGTGCCGGTGGCGCCCGAGGTGAACCACGACATCGTCGCCGCCGGGCTGCGTCGCGTCGACGCGGACGTCGTGGTCGCCGTCGTGGTGGCCGGCGAGGACGGGCGGCAGCGGCTGGCCGTCGGCCGGGGTGGCGGCGTGGTGGAGACCCTCACCACCGGCCCCAGCAGGTACGCCGAGATGAGCCGCCCGGTCTGGATCCGCAGCGACGCAGCCCGCCCGGCCGGCCTGGTGGTCGCCGACGGCCGGCTCTACCGCTTCGACGGCCAGGCGGCGACGCGGCAGGTTCAGCTCGGCCTGCCGGGCCGGGTGACCGCGGTGGCGGCCGCCCTGGACGGGCACCGGCTGGCACTGATCGTCGACGGCACGCTGCACGTCGCCGCGATCAACTGGGAGGGTGGGGTGCCCACCGTGGGCCCGGCCCGACGGTTGGTCAGCTCGTTGACCGACGCCACCGCGGTGGACTGGTCGGCGGCGAACCGCCTGCTGGTGGCCGGCTCGGCCGGCCGTCCGGCGATCTACGACGTGACCGTCGACGGTGCCCTGGAGACCCCGCTGCGGGAGGACACCGGCAGCCAGGTCGACCACCTCGCCGCGTATCCCGCCACCGCCGAGCGGTCCCCGCTGGCCGGCTCGTTCATGTACGAGGCGAACGGGGTGGCGTACCGCAGCAACCCGTTCGACCGGATCAACCGCGACCAGGTCCAGGACGTCACACCGCCGCCTGCGGGGGTACGTCCGGGCAACCCCACCGCACCCGTCTTCCTCTACTGAGCAGGCCGTGACGGGCGGGCTCTGGGCGGACCTGGCCGACCTGGTGCTGCCTACCGAGTGCGCCGGTTGCCGGGAAAGCCGCCCGGGGTTGCGCCACGGCGTCTGCCCGGACTGCGTCTCCGCGCTGCGGGCGCTGCGCCCGGGTCCGGTGCGACCTGTCCCGGCCCCGCCTGGTCTGCCGCCCTGTCACGCCCTGGGCGCGTACGGCGGGCCGCTGCGGGAGACGCTGCTGGCGTACAAGGACCACGGCCGGCACGGTCTGGCCAGGCCACTCGGTGCCCTGCTCGCCGAGGTCGTCGCGGCGGCGGTCGGTCCGGTGGGGCCGGTGCTGCTGGTGCCGGTGCCGGACACCCCGGCGGCGGCCCGGGCCCGCTACGGCGACCACCTGCGCCGGTTGACCCGGCACTGCGCCCGTCGGCTGCGGGCTGCGGGCTGGCCGGTGCGGGTGCACAACGTGGTGCGTGCCGCACCCCGACCGGACTCGGTGACGCTGGACAGCGCGGGTCGGGCGGCGGCGGCCACGGCCGCCTTCCGGGCCCGGTCGGGCCGCAATCCGACCGCCGCGGGGGCGAGGGTGGTCCTGCTGGACGACATCGTCACCACCGGAGCCACCCTCGCGGCGGTCAGCCGGGTGCTGACCGTGCGCGGGCTGTCGCCGTACGGGGCGGCGGTGCTGGCCGCAACACGGAAAAGGCACCAACAGTGACCGATCGTGTTTCCGTTTCACCCCTTCGTGTATGAGGTGTGGAAATTCTCCGGGCGGTCTTGGCGACCGGGGGTGACTGTCGGGCTAACAGGAGTTAGCGTTTGGCTGTCGGGGGTAGGAAGGCCATTCCACCCACCCCTGGCGGTGAGAGGAGGCGTAGCCGTATTGACCGGTCGACGCCGAATGGGGCCGTCCCCCGGGCGCGACCGGAGTTCCGGATCGAAGACCGTCCGAATGAGGGAGGTCACGTGGACATCGTGGTCAAGGGCCGTAACGTCGAAGTGCCGGACCATTACCGGGTGCACGTAGCAGACAAGCTCGCGAAGATCGAACGCTACGACCACAAGATCATTCGTGTGGATGTCGAACTGTTCCACGAGCGCAATCCGCGCCAGGCCGACCATTGCCAGCGGGTGGAGATCACCTGCTATTCCCGTGGCCCGGTGATCCGGGCCGAGGCCTGCACCAGCGACTTCTACAGCGCTCTGGACTCGGCGATCGCCAAGCTCGACTCCCGGCTGCGTCGCGCGGCCGACCGGCGTCGGGTACACCGAGGTCGGCACGCGCCGCTGTCGGTCGCCGCCGCGACCGCCGGCCTGCCGGTGACCGACCTCCCCGCGCTGTCCGCCCCCGCGGAGACCGGCAGCGTCGCCGCGGAGACCAGCACCGCCACCGCACTGGCCGAGCGGCCCGAGGAGGAGCACGCCGACGACCAGCCGTGGCACATCGCCCGGGAGAAGGTGCACCCCGCCGAGCCGATGACCGTCGACGACGCCCTGTTCCAGATGGAACTGGTGGGCCACGACTTCTATCTGTTCCAGGACAAGGAATCCGGCCGTCCGAGCGTGGTCTACCGGCGGCACGCCTACGACTACGGCATCATTTCGCTGGACATCTGACCGTGACGGCGGCCGGGGTCGGTACCCACCGACCCGGGCCGTCGGCGCGGCGCCGGACCTGGGCCGCCGGCACCAACCGCCCCCGTCAGCCCATCGGATCCGCCGGTAGCAGGCCGTAGACCGTCGAGTCGGCCCGGCTGCCGGCGGCGCCGGGTAGCCGGCCGCGCAACAGCCCTTCCCGTCGGAAGCCGATCTTCTCCAGTACCCGCTGGGAAGCGGTGTTCTCCGGCAGGGTGCCGGCCCACAACCGGGACAGGCCGACGTGGTCGAATCCCCACCGGGCGAGCAGTCGTACGGCGCGGGTGGCGTAGCCGCGTCCGCGCCACTGCGGCAGCAGGCTGTAACCGAGCATCGCCTGGCCGCTGGCGGGCTGGTCGGGGAGGAGCATGCAGTTGCCGGCGAACTCCCCGGAGGTGGCGTCGAGGATGGTCATCGCCGCGGCGGTGCCGACCAGCCACTGACTCTCCGCGCCGTGGCAGCGTCGCTCGATCTCGTCCCGGGTCGGTGCTCCCGGGGGCACCCGGCTGGCCACCACCTCCGGGTCGCTGTGCAGGCGGTACATCTGCTCGGTGTCGTCCGGCCCGAGCCGACGCAGCACGACCAGCCCGTCGGTGAGTCGACAGTCGGGTAGGTCCGGCAGCGGGCGCTCCGACGGGCCGGGCGGGTCGTCGGAGAGTCGTACCCACACCATCCGATCCCGCCGGCCGCCTCGAACTGCCAACGCGGCTCGGCGTACCCCCTCGGGACGGAAGCCGGCGGCCAGCGCGACCCGTTGGCTGGCCGTGTTCTCCACCCGGGTGAGCAATTCCAACCGGGCGGTGCCGGTGGCGAACGCGTGCTCGGACAGGGCCCGGGTGGCGGCGGTCGCGACCCCGGCGCGGCGCGCCCACGGTGCCACCCAGTAGCCGATCTCGGCCTGGCCCCGCTGCGGTACCACATGGCTCAGACCCACGGTGCCGAGCAGCCGGTCGGTCGTCAAGTCGGCGACGGCGTAGGCGGCGCCGCCACCGGCGAAGGCGGCGGGGGCGCTCTCCGTGATCCACAGGCGGGCGTCGGCCTCGGTGTACGGGGCGGGTAGCCCGTCGAGGAACCGCTGGGTGAGCGGATCAGCGCAACCGGCGACGACGTCGTCCACGTCACCGAGGTGGAACGGCCGCAGCCGCACCCCGTGCGCTTCGATCCGCCGCGCGTTGCGGTGCGGTGCGGTCATGACAGGTCCTGCGCGAGCAGCGCGCCGACCCAGGCGTCGATGCGGGCGCCCCGGTGGTTGAGGGCCCCGCGAGCGGTGCCCTCCATCGCGAAACCGGCCTTCTCGGCGGCCCGCCGGGACGCGACGTTGCCGACGTTGGCCCGCCATTCGATCCGGGCCAGCCCGAGGGTGGTGAAGCCCCAGGCGCAGAGCGCCGCCAACGCCGCCGGCTGGTAGCCCCGCCCTCGGGCGTGCGGCGCGGTCATGAAGCCGACGTCGGCCAACAGCGGATCGGTGGCCGACAGTCGCAGATCGATCGAACCGGCGTACCGGTCCGCGGCGTCGGTGAAGACGAAGTTGGCGCTGCTGCCGGCGGCCCAGGTGGCCCGCACGAACCGCAGGAAATCCTCGGCGTCCGCCCGCGTGTAGCCCTCCGGCACGGTCGTCCAGCGCAGCGTCTCCGGATCCCGGCAGGTGGTGACGATTGCGTCGAGGTCGCGCTCATCCATCGGGCGCAGGCTCAGCTCGTGCGGGCCGGTGGTGGCGAACAGGGTCGGTTGCGGCCGGCCGAAGACGACCGCGCGCCGGGCGTCCAGGGTGCCCGGACCGGCCGGGCCGACCTCACCGGGCGCCGGTACGTCGCCGGGCAGCAGCGAGCCGAACCACTCGTGGGCGCCGCCGGTTGGGTCGGCGGCCCGTAGTCGCCCCTCGATCCGGACACCGGACCGCAGAGCGACCAGCCGGGAGGCGTGGTTGCCCACCTGGGCGCCCCAGAGCAGCCGGCGCAGCTTCAGCTCGTCGAAGGACCACCGGGCGACGGCCCGGACGGCCCGGACGGCGACCCGCTGGCCCCGCGCCCACGGCGCGGTCCAGTACCCGATCTCGCTGAGTTCGTGGTTGCGGTCGATGGTGTTCAGCCCGCAGGCACCGAGCACCTCGCCGCTGGCGGCGTCGCAGACCGCGAAGGCCGCGCCAGTGCCGAGTTCCCACTGGCGGGCCCGGTCCGCGACGAAGCTCTGCGCGTGTTCGTGCCGGTACGGGCGAGGTACGGTGGTCCAGCGCTGGATGTCCGGATCCTGGCACGCGCGGTGCACGGCGTCGGCGTCGGTCGCTCGCCACGGCCGCAGCAGCAGACCGTCCTCGGTGATCTCCACGGGCTCCACCGAGCCATCGTGCCGGATCGTTCGCGCACGGCGTAACCGGATAACCGGGACGCGGACGGGAGCGGGGAGTGTTATGTCGGTTTCGCGGCGGCCGACCACCGCCACCAGTGACCATCGGCCCGATGGAACGCCTACGATGGTTCGAGACTGTCTAGGGGAGCGTTGATCCGTGTCGATTCTGGAAAAGGTCCTCCGTGCGGGCGAGGGGCGCATGGTGCGCCGCCTCAAGGCGATCGCCGCCGCCGTCAACTCGATCGAGGACGACTACGTCAACCTCACCGACGACGAGCTGCGCGACATGACCGAGCAGTTCAGGGAACGCCTCGCCGACGGCGAGACCCTGGACGACCTGCTGCCTGAGGCGTTCGCGGTCTGCCGGGAGGCGGCGGCCCGGGTGCTCGGCCAGCGGCCGTACGACGTGCAGGTGATGGGTGGCGCGGCGTTGCACTTCGGCAACATCGCCGAGATGAAGACCGGTGAGGGTAAGACCCTGACCTCGGTGATGCCGGTCTATCTCAACGCGTTGTCCGGCAAGGGCGTGCACGTGGTCACGGTGAACGACTACCTGGCCCAGCGGGACGCCGCCTGGATGGGGCGGGTGCACGAGTTCCTCGGGCTGACCGTCGGTGTGGTGCTGCCCAACCGGCCGGCGGTCGAGCACCGCGCGGCGTACGAGTGCGACATCACCTACGGCACGAACAACGAGTTCGGTTTCGACTACCTGCGCGACAACATGGCCTGGTCGAAGGACGAACTGGTCCAGCGCGGCCACAACTTCGCCGTGGTCGACGAGGTCGACTCCATCCTGATCGACGAGGCCCGTACCCCGCTGATCATCTCCGGCCCGGCCGAACACTCCGCCCGCTGGTACGGCGAGTTCGCCGCCGTGGTGGCCCGTCTCCAGTCGGGCAAGGACGGCGAGGGTGACTACGAGGTCGACTACGCCAAGCGCACCATCGCGGTCACCGAGCGGGGCGTGGCGAAGGTGGAGGACCGGCTCGGCATCGACAACCTCTACGAGTCGGTGAACACTCCGCTGGTCGGCTACCTGAACAACGCGATCAAGGCCAAGGAGCTGTACAAGCGCGACAAGGACTACATCGTCAGCGATGGCGAGGTCCTGATCGTCGACGAGTTCACCGGCCGCATCCTGCACGGTCGCCGCTACAACGAGGGCATGCACCAGGCGATCGAGGCCAAGGAGGGGGTGGAGATCAAGCAGGAGAACCAGACCCTGGCCACCATCACCCTGCAGAACTACTTCCGCCTCTACGACAAGCTCGCCGGCATGACCGGTACGGCGCAGACCGAGGCAGGCGAGTTCAACAAGGTCTACAAGGTCGGCGTGGTGACCATCCCGACCCACCGGCCGATGATCCGCGAGGACCGGGCCGACGTCATCTACAAGACCGAGCAGGCCAAGTTCAACGCGGTGATCGAGGACATCGCCGAGCGGCACCACGCAGGTCAGCCGGTGCTGGTCGGCACGGTCTCCGTGGAGAATTCCGAGATCCTCTCCCAGTTGCTGCGCCGCCGGGGCATCCCGCACTCGGTGCTGAACGCGAAGTTCCACGCCCGCGAGGCGGAGATCGTCGCCCAGGCCGGTCGCAAGGGCGCGGTCACGGTGGCCACCAACATGGCCGGCCGGGGCACCGACATCCTGCTCGGCGGCAACCCCGAGTTCCTCGCGGCCAACGAGCTACGCCAACGCGGGCTGGACCCGCTGGAGAACGCCGAGGAGTACGACAAGGCCCTCGAAGAGGTCATGCCGCAGTGGAAGCAGGCCTGCGACGCGGAGGCCGAGGAGGTCGCCGCCGCCGGTGGGCTCTACGTGCTGGGCACGGAGCGGCACGAGTCCCGACGGATCGACAACCAGCTTCGTGGCCGGTCCGGCCGGCAGGGCGACCCGGGCGAGTCCCGGTTCTACCTCTCCCTGCAGGACGAGCTGATGAAGCGGTTCCGCTCCGGTGCGGTGGAGGCGGTCATGGACCGCTTCAACATCCCGGAGGACGTGCCCATCGAGTCGAAGATGGTCACCCGCCAGATCAAGAGCGCCCAGGCTCAGATCGAGGGGCAGAACGCCGAGATCCGCAAGAACGTCCTCAAGTACGACGAGGTCATGAACAAGCAGCGCCAGGTGATCTACGCCGAGCGGCTGCGCGTACTCAACGGCGAGGATCTCTCCGACCAGGTACGCAACATGATCAACGACACCATCGAGGCGTACGTGCGGGGGGCCACCTCGGACGGCTACGCCGAGGACTGGGATTTCGAGCAGTTGTGGTCCAGCCTCAAGCAGCTCTACCCGGTGGGCATCACCATCGAGGAACTGGAGGAGGAGGCCGGCGGGTCCCGGGCCAGTATCGACGCCGACTTCCTGCTCGCCCGGCTCAAGGAGGACGCGAACGCCGCGTACGACCGGCGTGAGGAGCAACTCGGCGCCGAGGGCACCCGGCAACTGGAACGAATGGTGCTGCTCCAGGTCATCGACCGCAAGTGGCGTGAGCACCTCTACGAGATGGACTACCTCCAGGAGGGCATCTCGCTGCGCGCGTACGCCCAGCGTGACCCGGTGGTGGAGTACCAGCGCGAGGGCTTCGACATGTTCGCCACCATGATGGACGGCATCAAGGAGGAGACTGTCGGCTTCCTCTACAACCTCGAGGTGCAGGTCAACGAGCCGGAGCCGGAGGCCGAGGAGGTCCAGCTGCTGGAGAAGCCGGTGGAGATCCGGGCCAAGGGCCTGGGTCGTGCGCCGCAGCAGCAGGGGCTTCAGTACTCCGCCCCGACCATCGACGGCGAGGCCGGTGCCGGTGGCGTCGCCGTGCAGCGGGAGGAGCAGCGGGCTCCCGCGCTCGGCATCGGCCGTCCGGACCAGGCCGCCCCGGCGGCGCCGGGGCGCACGGCACCGACCGCGCCGCAGCGCCCGGCCGGCGGCCTGCGCGGTCCGGGGGTCGGCAACGCCCGCCAGCCCGCACCGGGGCAGGCGACCGCCAGCAACGGACCGTCCCGTAACGCGCCGTGCCCCTGTGGCTCGGGTCGCAAGTACAAGCGCTGCCACGGTGCTCCCGGCGGCACCTCGGCCGGCTAGGAATCGCCCGGCTCCGGAAGATCGCGCCCGATCCTGGATCGAGTGGCCTCGCTCAGCGAACACGGCCACCAACTCAGGATTCGGGCGCGATCTCGTCCGTGCTCCCGTGGCGGTGGGGCCGGTCGGGGGAGCGGTGTTCCGGTCGGAGCGGCGAGGTCAGAGGACCCGCAGGTCGGTGCAGAGCCAGTTGCCGCGCCGCTGCTCCAGGCGCAGCGCCATCGCCCAGCTACGACCACCGGCGCCGGTGAGCACGGCGGCGGCCTCGATGGCGGTGGGGCGAGGCTCGCAGACGCGCAGTCGTCGCAGCCGCACCCCGGGGCGCGCCGAGCGCCGTCGAGCCGGTGCCGCGTGTGCGGTGGCGCGGGCGAGCTCGGGCAGCAGCGCGGCGGCCCGCGCCGGGTCGAGTTGACGCCGTAGCTGCACCGGTGGCCGGAAGCCGTTGAACACCTCCAGGCAGGTGGCGACGAAGCGGTGGGCGACCCGGGTGGCCGCCGGGGTGGCTGTGGTCAGGGCCCCGGCCGGCAGGTGCCGGGCCGGAGCGTGGCGGGGCCCCGCCGGGCCGGATCCGGTGGGCCGGCCGGACTCACCCGACCACGGCACGCCGGGCGTGACCGGTCGGCTGCCGGAGCGCGAGGCCGCCCACGGCAGCGGCGACCGGTCCGGGCCACGGCCGTCGGGCCACTGCCCGCCGGTGGCGAAGAGGTCGAGGGCGAGCTGGCCGTCGGCCGGTCGTGGCCAACCGGTGGTGTCCTCGTCGACGGAGGGCGGCTCGAAGGCGGGCGCCGGCCGCAGCCGCACGGGTGGGCGCGCCGGCCCGGGCCGCCGGAGGTCGGTCATCGCGCTGCCCCCTGCCATCAAAGATTGCGTTTGCCTTCGTTTGCTTTCGATAGCTTTGATTGTCGGGCATGGCAGAGCCGACGGTCAATGCCGTGGTGGGGGTCCTACCGTTCATCGGGGTCGCGTTCCGCCAGCGGGTTATCGCGTACCCAATCGGCGGTTTCGGCGTACTTGCGCTGGATGTACTCCTCCAGGCGGGCCCGCTCCACCCGCCACTGCCCACGGCCGCCGATCTTGATCGCGGGCAGCTCGCCACTGCGCACCATGTGGTAGACCTGCGAATCCGACACGTTCAGCTCGGTGGCCACGTCGGACAGGAGCAGGAACCTCGGTTCCACCGGAACTCCCCGGGTTGACGTCGTTAGCCTCAGTTTGCCACCGGCCGCCGCCTCCCGACGAATCCGCTTTCGTCGGCCGGCCGGACACACCGGCCCATCGCCGGAACTTCCACGAAGGCGATACGGGGTGTATGACGGTCAGGGCGGACGGGCAGGGCCGTACGCCGGGCCCGGCGTGTCGTCGCCGGCCGGAGCAGAGCGGGGGAAACCACGGTGACCGACGAGCTTGTCCGGGTCTACGTGCCGGCGACCGTGCCGATGCTGGCCAGGCTGCCGGAGCACGGGCTCGCCGCGGCGCAGGCGCACGCGGTGACCCCGACGCTACGCGAGTGGTACGCGGAAGGCGACGAGGAGGAGTTGGAGTACGTCGCCTTCACCCGCGCCGCCCAGGACGCCCTGCAACTGATCCGTCACGACCCGGCCGCGCCGCGTCGACGGGTGGTCGTCTCGGCGGACCTGCCCGCGACGGCGATCGGTCGGGGCGACGGGGAACTGGGCTCCAGCGTGGTGGAGTTGCAGGCCCCGGTGCCGGTCGCGGCCGTCGCGGCCGTGCACGTGGACGGGATGGACGCCGCCGCCGACGTCGCCGCCGCCGTCCAGGTGGTACTGGAGGCGTTGGCCGGCGACCCCGACGCCCAGTTCACCGTCGACGGTGCCGAGGACCATGAACTGGAGTGGTACGACCCCAGCGAACTGGAGTCGCTGCTGCGCGCCACCGCCACGGAAGGCTGACCGCCGTCCGGGTCACCGGCCGCCGACTACGCCTCGTCGTCGGCCGGTGAACTGAGCGTACGGCCGAAACTGACCACGGCGGTCAGCGCGCCGACGAACAGCACCCAGATGGCGTTGTCCACCCGTGAGGTACCGAGTGAGGTCTGCGCGACCGCGTCCGCCTCGCTGAGTGCGGCGGCCAGGTCGATCAGCGAACGCCCGCCGATCCGGATGATCACCTCGGTGAGCAGGAGGAGGAGTCCCGGTCCCGCGCCCGCCACCAGGTACGCCGGCCAGCGCGGTGCAGCCTCGCCGCCGTCGCGTACGACTCGCCGCCGTGCCCAGGTGAGGTAGCCGAAGGCCAGCCCACCGGCGATGAGCCCGGCCAGCAGGGACTCGGTCCGGGAGACCCAACTGGCCGCGTTGACAAGCGACTGCTGGCTGTCGCCGGCACCGAAGAGATTGAACAGCGGATCCCGGGCCACGCTGAAGGCCACCACGAAGACCAGGGTGCCCAGCGCGGCGGCGGCCACGGCACCCACCACCGCACCGTTACGGGCCCCGGCGAGCGCGCCGCCGATGACGGCCGCGGCGGCCGTGGTGCCGGCGATCGTGCGGGTGGTGACGTCACCCGCGTAGGTGAGGTCGATCGCGAGCGCGGCGAGCAGCCCGACGAGCAGGCCGGCGCCGATCGCCACCGCGAAGCGCAGGGTCACCCGTTCGGTCCGGCGGGCAACCGGCTCGCCGGCCGCCAGCCCGACGGCGGCACCGGCCACAAGCGCGGCCGAGATCACGCCGGGCAGCGCGAAGGCGGAGAGACTGACCGCGGTGACACCGGCCGTCGCCGAACTGATCGCCTCCCGGGTCGACCAGAGCATCGCGGCCAGCCAGCCGGCGGCCAGCAACGCCAGCACCGTCGCTCCCGGCGCGGGTGCGGGACGGCCGGCCCCGGAGTGGTCGCCGGCAGCCTCGGACTGGTCGTCCGCGTCGGGGCCGGTGGCCGCGGACCGGTCGTCCGCGCGCGGGTCGACGGTGTCGGACTGGTCGGGCCGCGCGGCGGTCGGCCCACCGGGCTCGTTGCTCATGGTCTCCCTCTCACCGCCGGGCCCGACCGGGCCGGACCGTCACGGCAACCCAGCGTACGCGTCCGGAACAGGCGTGCGCCCGAAGCCTGCACGGCCTGCATTTCTTCGGTCAGGTATCTCGTTCGGGTACGAATCGGTTCCGGTGGACGTGAAATGCCTCCTGATCATTGGCCTACCGGCGGCCGGGGTGTGCTCGACCGACGCCGGCCGTGGGAGGATTGGCGCAGGTCCCGCCACCGCGGGGCCGGTTTCGCCACCGCCGTCGAGATCGCCAGGAGCCCTGATGGACGCCGTGTTCTCCGTACCCGAGCCGCGTAACGAGCCGGTGCGCAGCTATGAGCCGGGCAGCACCGACCGCGAACGTCTCCAGCGCAGGCTCACCGAGCTGGCCGCTGAGCGCATCGACCTGCCGATGACCATCGCGGGCGAACAGCGGATGGCCGGCGGCGAGCCGATCCAGGTGGTGCAGCCGCACCGGCACGCGCACGTGCTCGGGGTCACCGGGCACGCCACCCACGACGACGCGCGGGCGGCGGTCAAGGCCGCCAAGGACGCCGCGCCGGACTGGCGCGCGCTGCCCTTCGAGGAGCGCGCCGCGATCTTCCTGCGCGCCGCCGAGCTGCTCTCCGGCCCCTGGCGGGACACCCTGAACGCGGCCACCATGCTGGGCCAGTCGAAGACGGCCGTGCAGGCCGAGATCGACGCGGCCTGCGAGTTCATCGACTTCCTGCGATTCAACGTGCACTTCGCCCGCAAACTGCTGGCCGAGCAGCCGATGTCGTCGCCCGGCGTGTGGAACCGCTTCGACCACCGGCCGCTGGAGGGCTTCGTCTACGCGGTCACTCCGTTCAACTTCACCGCCATCGCCGGCAACCTGCCGTCGGCGCCGGCCCTGCTCGGCAACACGGTGGTGTGGAAGCCGGGCCCGACCCAGCAGTTCGCCGCACACTTCACCATGCGCCTGTTCGAAGCGGCCGGCCTACCGCCCGGTGTGCTCAACATGGTGACCGGGCGGGGCGAAGAGGTCTCCGACGTGGTGCTGGCCGACCCCGACCTGGCCGGCATCCACTTCACCGGGTCCACCAAGGTCTTCCAGCACCTCTGGCGCACGGTCGGGGAGAACATCGCCGGCTACCGGGGCTACCCCAGGCTGGTCGGCGAGACCGGGGGCAAGGACTTCGTGGTCGCGCACTCCAGCGCCGACGTCGACGCGCTGCACACGGCGCTGATCCGGGGCGCCTTCGAGTACCAGGGACAGAAGTGCTCGGCGGCCTCCCGCGCGTACGTCCCGCGCTCCCTCTGGGAGGGTGGCCTGCGTGACCGGCTGGCCGCGACCGCCGACGGGCTGGCCTACGGCGACGTCACCGATTTCCGCAACTTCGGCGGTGCGGTCATCGACGACAAGGCGTACTCCCGGCACACCGCCGCACTGGAGCTGATCACCACCGACGACAGCTGCCGGATCATCGCCGGTGGCACCGCCGACGACTCGGTCGGCTGGTTCGTCCGCCCGACGATCTTCGAGTGCGGCGACCCGGCACACGAGACGTTCACCACCGAGTACTTCGGCCCCATCCTCGGCGTGCACGTCTTCGACGACGCCCGCTTCGACGAGGTGGTCACGCAGGCCGAGGCCATCGCCCCGTACGCACTCACCGGGTCGATCTTCGCCACCGACCGGCGGGTGGTCGACGCGGTGGCCGAGAAGATGCGGTACGCGGCCGGCAACTTCTACATCAACGACAAGCCGACCGGCGCCGTCGTCGGTCAGCAGCCGTTCGGCGGTGCCCGGGCCAGCGGCACCAACGACAAGGCGGGATCCTGGCACAACCTGGTCCGCTGGATGTCCCCCCGGACGATCAAGGAAACCTTCGTCCCCCCGACCGACCACACCTACCCCCACATGGGCTGAAGATGTAACGACCAACCCCGGACCGACGCCGAGCAAGGTGTGACAGGAGGGGCCCTTGTCGACCCCGCGCCCGCTGAGCCGGGCCGGGGGCGGCCGGGGGTGACGCCGGCCGGCCCGGCGTAGGTGGACGGTCGCGCGCCGACAGTGCACATAGGAAGCCCCAATCGGTGGCGAAAAGGGGAAATCCTGGACGCCGGCCCGGCAAAGTGGCAGCGTAAGGGGCATGGCGGAATCCGGAGTGAACCCCACGGCGGCGGCCCTGCTCGGGCTGCTCCACGAGGGTCCCATGACAGGTGGCCAGTTGATGGCCGCCGCCGAGCGCCGACTGGCGCCGTACTGGTCGATGACCCGAAGCCAGGTCTACCGGGAGTTGCCGGTGCTGGCCGAGCGAGGTTTCGTCCGGTTGGGTAAGCCCGGGCCGCGGATGAGTCAGCCGTACGCGATCACGGCAGCCGGAAAACGGACATTTTCCCGCTGGCTGGCCGAGGATCCCGGGCGGGACACCATCCGCAACCCGATCGCCCTGCGCATCGCCTTCGGGAACCTGCACTCCCCGAACCAGCTGAAGAACCTCCAGGCCGCAGCCAACGAGTACCACACCGACGCGCTGGCCCGGGTCCGCGAGCAGGTCAAGAACGCCAAGAAGGAAGGCGACACGTACGACGCGAGCGCGCTGGAGTTCGCCGTGGCGTACCACCGTGCCGCCCTGTCCTGGCTCAAGAGCGCCGCCGCCAGCTGACCGCACGCCGGCCCGAGCTGGGCTCGTCTGGGCTCGGTCTGCGGGGCTCGCAAGCTCACTCCTCGTCCGAGCTGGGTTTGTTTTGGCTCGGTCTGCGGGGCTCGCAAGCTCACTCCTCGTCCGAGCAGTACCCTTGTCTGTCGTGACCGCTGCCGA
Source organism: Micromonospora sp. NPDC000442 (assembly GCF_042898635.1). Classification (NCBI taxonomy): domain Bacteria; kingdom Bacillati; phylum Actinomycetota; class Actinomycetes; order Micromonosporales; family Micromonosporaceae; genus Micromonospora; species Micromonospora sp. NPDC000442. The sequence continues at coordinate 367,611 of NZ_JBIAYZ010000005.1, forward strand.
CTTCTCCGAACAGCTCAAGGAACTCGACGCCACCCTGCGCAACATCGAGGCGGTGCTCGACCTCGACCGTCTCCGCGCGGACAAGGCCCGCCTGGAGCAGGAGGCGTCCGCCCCGGACCTCTGGGACGACCAGGCCCGCGCCCAGCAGGTGACCTCGCAGCTGTCGTACGTCAACGGCGAGATCGACAAGCTCGGCAGCCTGCGTTCTCGGCTGGACGACGCGCACGTGCTGTTGGAACTGGCCGAGGCGGAGTCCGACTCGGGGGTACTCACCGAGGTCGAGACCGAGATCGCCGGGCTGACCAAGGCCATCCAGGAGATGGAGGTCCGCACGCTCCTGTCCGGTGAGTACGACTCCCGGGAGGCGCTGGTGGCCATCCGGGCGGGTGCCGGCGGTGTGGACGCGGCCGACTTCGCCGAGATGCTGCTGCGGATGTACCTTCGCTGGGCCGAGCGGCACGGCTACCCGACCGAGGTCTACGAGACCTCGTACGCCGAGGAGGCCGGCCTGAAGTCGGCCACCTTCACGGTCAAGGTCCCGTACGCGTACGGCACGCTCAGCGTGGAATCCGGCACCCACCGGCTGGTGCGGATCAGCCCGTTCGACAACCAGGGGCGGCGGCAGACAAGCTTCGCCGGGGTCGAGGTGCTGCCGGTGGTGGAGCAGACCGACCACATCGACATCCCCGAGAACGAGATGCGGATCGACGTCTACCGCTCCTCGGGCCCGGGCGGGCAGAGCGTCAACACCACCGACTCGGCGGTACGGATCACCCACGTCCCGACCGGCATCGTGGTGACCTGTCAGAACGAGAAGTCGCAGTTGCAGAACAAGGCCTCCGCGCTGCGTGTGCTCCAGGCCCGGCTGCTGGAGCGCAAGCGCCAGGAGGAGCAGGCCAAGCTCCAGGGGCTCAAGACCGACGCCGCCGGCTCCTGGGGCGACCAGATGCGTTCGTACGTGCTGCACCCCTATCAGATGGTGAAGGATCTGCGGACCGAGCAGGAGACCGGCAACCCGAGTTCCGTCTTCGACGGTGACCTGGACTCCTTCATCGAGGCGGGCATCCGGTGGCGCAAGCAGCAGCAACTGGCCGGCGACCGTGCGTGACCGATCGTGGGCGGAGCGCGCCGTCGATCTCCACCTGACGTGCTGATTTGATGACTTGCCGCGCAACGGCGGGGCGTGGGACTTGGCACGACAGTTACACGGCGTAGACTCACCACCCGTGATTCAGCTTGAGCAAGTGACGAAGACGTACCCGAAGGCGTCGCGGCCTTCGCTCGACAACGTGTCCGTGTCGATCGACAAGGGCGAGTTCGTCTTCTTCATCGGCCCATCCGGCTCCGGCAAGTCCACCATCGTCAAGATGCTGCTGCACGAGGTGGTCCCCAACAAGGGACGCGTCGTCGTCAACGGCAAGGACGTCACGTCGATGCGGTCCTGGAAGCGCCCGCACTTCCGCCGCTCGATCGGCTGCGTCTTCCAGGACTTCCGGCTGCTGCCCAACCGCACCGCGTACGAGAACGTGGCGTTCGCGCTGGAGGTGATCGGCAAGACCAAGGCGGTGGCCCGCCGGGTCGTGCCGGAGGTGCTGGAACTGGTCGGCCTCGGCGGCAAGGAGCACCGCTACCCGCACGAGCTCTCCGGTGGTGAGCAGCAGCGCGTGGCGGTCGCCCGGGCGTTCGTGAACCGTCCGCTGATCCTGCTGGCGGACGAGCCGACCGGAAACCTGGACCCGGACACCTCAATCGAGATCATGCGCCTGCTGGACCGGATCAACCGCACCGGCACCACCGTCGTGATGGTCACGCACGACTCCAACATCGTGAACCAGATGCGTCGCCGCGTCATCGAGATCGAGAGCGGCCGCATCGTTCGCGACCAGGCCCGCGGCGTCTACGGGTGACGGCCCTACCCACCGCACCCCGATCTGACGACGAACACCTCACGCCGGAGAGCCGGAGGAAATCCCGATGCGGATGAAATACGTCATGTCCGAGGTACTGGTCGGACTGTGGCGCAACGTGACCATGACCATCGCGATGATCATCACGATGGCGGTCTCGCTGACCATGCTCGGTGCCAGCGGCCTGATCTACACCAAGGTCGCCGACATGAAGCAGCTGTACTTCGAGAACATCGAGGTCTCGATCTTCCTGGACGCCGAGGTGACGGACGAGCAGCGCAGCGCGCTCGCCACGCAGTTGGAGTCCGACCCGCTGGTCTCACAGGTCACGTACGTCAACAAGGACGAGGCCTTCCAGCGCTTCCAGGAGATGTTCCGGGACTCGCCGGACCTGCTCAGCGCGGTCAAGGCGGACCAACTTCCGGAGTCGTACCGGCTCAAGCTGGTGAACCCGGAGGAGTACAAGACCATCTCCGACCAGTACACCGCGGTCGAGGGGGTCGACCAGGTCGTCGACCAGAGTCAGGTGCTCGACAAGATCTTCAACCTCTTCACCGCCGGGCAGAACATCGCCCTGGTCGCCGCGATCGCGATGGCCGTCGCCGCGCTGCTGCTGGTCGCCAACACCATCCAGGTCGCCGCGTACAGCAAGCGGCGTGAGGTCGCGGTCATGAAGCTGGTCGGTGCGTCGAACTGGTTCATCCAGGCGCCGTTCGTCCTGGAGGCGGTGGTCGCCGGCCTGATCGGCTCGATCCTGGGCCTCGGCGCCCTGATCGCGCTCAAGGTGTTCCTCTTCGACGGTGCGCTAAGCGCCCTACAGGGGCTCTTCGCGCCGGTCAGTTGGGGCGAGGTGTTCCTGACCTTCCCGGTGATGGCCGGCGTCGGCGGTCTGATCAGCGCGGTCACCGCCTGGGTCACGCTCCGCTTCTACCTGCGGGTCTAGTTCGTCGAGCAAGGGCCCTTCCATGCCGGAATAAACGGCGCGGAAGGGCCCTTGTCGTTCGGGTAGCATGATCTCCGCCCTGCGGCCGGCCAGGTCGGTCACGGGCGACAGGGAAAGGGAGGTGGCGCGGCGATGCCACGGGAGAAGGGGCGCAAGGTCGTCGCCTCCAACAAGAAGGCGCGTCACGACTACGCCATCCTCGACACGTACGAGGCGGGCATGGCGCTGACCGGCACCGAAGTGAAGTCGCTGCGGGCCGGGCGGGCCTCGCTTGTCGACGCGTTCGCGCAGGAGCGGGACGGCGAGCTCTACCTGCACAGCATGCACATCCCCGAGTACGTGCAGGGGACCTGGACCAACCACGAACCCCGGCGTACCCGGAAACTGCTGCTCAAGCGACTGGAGATCGACCGGCTGATCGGCAAGCTCCGGGAGAGCGGGCTGACCCTGGTGCCGCTCCAGGTCTACTTCTCCGACGGCTGGGCCAAGGTGGAGATCGGCCTCGCCAAGGGTAAGAAGGCGTACGACAAGCGCCAGGACCTCGCCAAGCGGGACGCCGACCGGGAGATCCAACGGGCGGTGGGTCGGCGAGGTAAAGGAATGAACGACTGATTTGTCTGGATCGTCCCGTATCGGAGCGTCGCTCCGGGCTCGGGATGAATCCGGTTGCGGCAGGCGTTACGCTTGTCGGAGCCGCCGGAGATCGGCGGCCTGTCGAGGGGGTGACTGGTTTCGACTTCGTACGTTGCGGCAGGGGAAGCGAGCCGAGGAAGCCGACGTCGTCTCGAGAATCGTTCGTCGGAAACCAATAAGCGCCAAGAACAATCGCGCTGACTTCGCTCTCGCCGCCTGAGGCGAGTAGCAAGTCTGTCGGCCTGGGAGCGCCTTCGACCCAGTTAGCCGGCATCAGCTAGAAGGCTGGCCAACCGGACCCGGTCGCGGGGTCCGTGCGGCGAGATCAATCAGCGACTGGGCCCGTCACACCGACTCGCTCGCGTGATCGGAGGGGCCGAGTAGAGGCACAGCGAGCTGCGCTCGGAGAAGCCCTGACAAGGCGGCGAAGGACCCGGGTTCGATTCCCGGCACCTCCACCACCTGACTGCGCGCCCCGGTCACCGACCGGGGCGCGCAGTCGTCTACCCCGACCCGGTCGGGTAGACGTCCGCGCTGTCCGGCCGACGAAACCGCCGGGCGAGGCGAAGGCTGGCTGACACCGCGGGGCACGGGAACCAGCCGGGGAGCGCTGTCGTCAGATCGGTATGCGCCGCATCCTCGCCCTGTTGGGCCTGCCACTGCTGATGACGGCTGCCGGTTGCGCCCCGGTCGGCAGCGAACCGACCGGACCGGGCATCCCGACCGACCGGCACGAGGCGTTCAGGCAGCGCGCGACCGAGGTCGCGCAGACGTGGCGCCCAGGTGCGGCGTGGACCACCGGCTACGTGCCGCTCCAGGAGCCCACGGTGCTCGTCGGCGACCCCGAGTTCACCGACGAGACCAAGCTCGCCTTCCAGGCCGGCTGGTACCGGGAGCAGGTGCCGTTGCCGCCCGGGCGGCCGGACGACGGCACCATCCGCTTCTCCGACGCCGAACTGCGGGTGCCACTGATCACCGCGGCTGAGGCGTACCGGCAGCTCGACCAGGGCGACCCGCCGCCCTGTGCCGGGCGACCGAAGGACCCGGGTACGCCGCCACCGGCCAATCCGCCGGACGGGCCGGACGCCCCGGTGAGCAGCGAGCCGCAGGCCGCCTGCATCCCGCTCACCGTCACAAACGTCGAACTGGGTTCCGCACCGGTGCACACCAGCCGGGGTGAGGCGCAGGTGCCGGCGTGGCTGTTCACCGTCGAGGAGATCGACGCCGTGGTGGCCCGGGTCGCGGTCGCACCCGACGCCGTCGGTGCCCTGCCCGAGCCGGTCGCGCCGTCCGCGCCCGCCCCGCAGGACCTGGTCAGTGCGCAGGACATCGAATCGGTCGACGGTGCGACGCTTAACTTCCGGCTCGGTGTCGGTAGCTGCGACACCGCGATCACTCCGCTGGTGCAGGAACACGACCACGTGGTCGTGGTCGGCGGCACGGTGGTGCGGAGCACCGGCGTCTGCGACGACATGCTCAAGCTGGAACCGGTCGCGGTGACGCTGCGGGCACCGCTGGGAGCCCGTCCGGTCCTCGACGTGGTCAGCGCGACGCCGCTGCGCTTCGCTGCGGGCTGACCGCGCCGGCCGGCGCCGTCCGGTCCCGGGCCGGCGTCGGCCGGCGCCGGCGCGTCTCGTCTGCCGACGGGTTCAGAGGATCGGCGGCACATCGGTGCGGATCGGCACCGGCAGCACCGTCGGCCCGTCGGCCCGCAGGGCCGTGGCCAGCGCCTCGCCGAGTTGATCGGGATTGTCGACGACGCTTGTGGCACACCCGTAGCCGCGGGCTATCGCCGTGACGTCGATGCCGGGCAGGTCCAGCCCGGGTACCCCCGGCGTCTGCTTGAGTTCGGCGAACGCCTTGAGGATCGCGTACTGCTGGTTGACCGGCACGACGACCACCAGCGGCAACCGCAACCGGCTGGCGGTCCAGAGCGCCTGGACCGAGTAGTGGAACGAGCCGTCGCCGATCACCGCGACCACCGGCCGGTGGCGGCCGGTGTCGCGCTGCGCCAGCGCGATGCCGACGGCCGCCGGCAGGCCGTAGCCGAGACCACCGCTGGCCATCGTGAAGTACGACCCGGGAGTGTCGAACCGCAGCCGGCGACGCAGTGCCGACAGGTTGGACGGAGACTCCTGCACCAGCACCCCGTCTGCGGGCCAGTGCCGGGCCAGTGCGGCGAATAGCGCGTCGGCGCTGAGCGGAACCGAATCCTCCACCGGCGACGGTACGGGCCGGGCGGGTGGTGGCGGCCGGTCTGTCGGTGGCATCAGGTCGGTCAGCGCGGCGAGCGTGAGGCCGGCGTCGCCGAGGAGGCTGTCGCCGATCGGTGCCCGGGCCGCCTCCTCGGGGTCGTCGGTGACGTGCAGCAGCCGGGCACCGTCCAGCAGCGTCTCACCGGGCACGTGCGGGTAGTACCGGAACACCGGGGCGCCGACCACCAGCACAGTGTCGTGTCCCCGGAGCTGTTCGGCCAACGGGCCGATCGCGAAGGGCAGCACTCCCTGGAAATGCGGGTGATTCTCGGGGAAGGCGGTCCGCTCGGGCGCAGGCGCCGACCAGACCGGGGCGACCAGCCGCTCCGCGAGAGCGACCCCCGCCTCCCAGGCACCCGCCCGGTCCACGGCGGCCCCGAACACCAGGGCCGGCGACCGGCTCGTCGCCAATGCCGCGGCGAACTGACGCAGCCGCTCCGGGTCGGGAGCGAACCGGGTGGCCACCGTGCGGGCCTGCGGAGGCGGGTCGGCGGGCTGCGCCCAGTCGTCAAGCGGAAGCGAGAGGAAGACGGGCCCGGTCGGCGGCTGGACTGCGGTCGCGTACGCCCGCATGAGCGCCGCAGGGACGTCCTGGGCCCGGACCGGCTCGTGGGCCCACTTGACGTAGGGCTGGGGAAGTTCGGTGGGATGACGGGCAGTGAGTCGGGGTTCGAGCAGCAGCATCTCCCGGGTCTGCTGGCCGGCGGTGACGATCAGTGGGGTCCGGTTGTGCCAGGCGGTGACGATGTTGCCCATGGCGTTGCCGGTGCCCGGTGCCGTGTGCAGGTTGACGTGCGCCGGTGCCCCGGTGACCTGCGCGTAGCCATCGGCCATGCCCACCGCCGACGCCTCGTGCAGTGCGAGCACGTAGTGGAAATCGTCGGGGAAGGTGTGCAGGAACGGCTCTTCGGTGGAGCCGGGGTTGCCGAAGACGGTGGTCATGCCCAGGGCCCGGAGCAGGTCGTAGGTGGTGTCGCGGACCGTTGCCATCGCTACTGAATGTATCGGGGCGACTCGGGAGTAAAGAGCATTTCGCCGCTGCTCCGACATGAGCTTGGTGCCGGCACCGGCCGCCGTCGCGCCGGTGGTGACGCCGTCGCCCGGCCCGTCCGACCGTCTGTCGATCACCCGACTGTCAGACCTTCGCCTGGATCGGGGGCGCAAGCTATGGTGCCAGGCATGGCGATGACAGCGCGGATGTCACCGGTTGGGCCCACCGTCGATGAGTGTCACCGGTTCCGCCTTTCCGTGCACGACTGACGGGTGCGCGTGATGCAGGGAGAGGGGCAGGCGATCGGCGGGCGGGCGACGGAGTCGATGACCGGGAAGCTGCTGGTGGCGACACCGGCGCTGAAGGACCCGAACTTCGACCGTACGGTCGTGCTGCTGGTCGCGCACGAGCCCGGCGGCGCGCTCGGTGTGGTGCTCAACCGGGCCACCGAGGTGCCGGTGGCGGACGTGCTGCGCGACTGGGGCGACCTGGCCCGCCACCCGGCGGTGCTGTTCGAGGGCGGCCCCGTGCAGCCCGACTCCGCGATCTGCCTGGCCCGGATGCGGCCACCGGTGCGCCGACTCAAAGGCTTCCATCAGGTCTCCGGCGCGGTGGGCACGCTCGACCTGTCGGTCGACCCGCAGCGGCTCCGGGAGAGCGTGCAGAGCATCCGGGTCTTCGCCGGGTACGCGGGCTGGGGCACCGGCCAACTGGAGCAGGAGATCGAGGACGGTTCCTGGTTTCTGCTCGACGCACTGCCCGGTGACGCGTTCGTCGACCGGCCCGACGACCTGTGGCCGATGGTGCTGCGCCGACAGGGCGGCATGATGGCCGCGGTCGCGCACTTCCCGCCGGACGTGGCACTGAACTGACCGGTCGCCGCGGGCACCCCCGCGAGATGACCATGTAGGCGGGCGTGTGTATAGTTCTTCCAGTGCCCGGGCGACCGGGTGCGACAGCAAGGGGCCGTGGCGCAGCTGGTAGCGCACCACACTGGCAGTGTGGGGGTCAGGGGTTCGAGTCCCCTCGGCTCCACCCTTGTTCACGCAGGTAAATCGGCATCAGTCATCGACTGGTGCCGATTTTTCGTGATCTCGTGGTCACAGCCGTGGTCACCCAGCGCCCCACACTGCACTTCGATTACCGGGTTTGAGAGTTCGGAAGAAACCGCCTCTGAGCAGGATCTTCCTACTGCTCTGACTGCCCGTCGGTTTCACCCGCTACCGGCTGACCTGTCGACAGCCTCGGCCCGGTCACCGACGCGGTCACCGGGCCGAGCAGCCGTTCTCAATTAACGGTCAGTCCACCGGCGCTGGGCCGATCGTGGGCTCGGATTCAGTGCCCACGATCGGCGCGCTGGACGGGATGATCCGGACCAGGTCCGGTCCGAGGGCGAGGACGAGGCCGGGAGTTCGGCGGCTGGGTCCCAGGACCGCGGCCACCACCCGCCGTCCAGAACCGCCCGGGTCGTGGGGGAGTGCGAGGACGACCCGGGGTGCGGAGGGCACCGGTGCGGGGATCGTGGTCGCTGGTCGCGTGGTGATGGACACGGCTCATTCGTCCCGATGCTCGGGGCGGGGCGACAGCGGGACGGTGGCGATGCCGGTTGTCGGTGGGGGAGTCAGGTCGGGCCCGGGCCGGCCGTCCGGCTGCGTGGCGCGACGGCGGTCGAGCATCCTGAGCTGCACGATCCGGGCGGTGCCGGGCAGGGCGACGAGCAGGACCCCGAAGACGGCGGCCAGCAGCAGTGCCACCCCCATCGGCAGGGTGCCGTGTGCGCCGAGGAAGGACACCTCGGCGCGTTGTCCGTTCTGCAGTACGAAGATCAGGAGCAGCAGGAGCACGAACGCGAACACCACGGCAGCGACCCACACGCCGCCGATCCGTGAGCGCTTCACCGCCGGCCGCCTGGGCATCGCACGAGGAGCATCGGTGCCGCTGCGGCCGTTTGTCGGGAAGAGTTGGACATGACTGTTCCGGGGTGCGGTCATCACGAACCGCCGCCTTTCGATGAAGGTCTGGCATGCCTGGAAAGCCGTCTTGCACTGACGTGCCTGGATGATGGTGGGCCTGCGACGAGCTGTCGCGGTCCAGGGTGCTGGTGCCACAGGGATGCCTGGCCAGGAATGCGACGGAGATCCGGCGACCTGACCGGCGGATGTGGTGTGGCGGGTGGCCAACACGGTGACCTCGATCGGTGGGGTGCGTCCGCCAGCGGCGAACTGTCAGCCACCGGGGTCCCGAGCGACACTGCGAGCGTACGCCTCCGCGACCGGATCGGCAGCCGCTGGCGCCGGCGCGGTCCGGTGGGCCGCCGGTCGTGCGGTGGCGTCACGCGGGAGTACGGTGTGACCGTCGCCCGAGACTTCGGCGCCGTACGGCAGCGCGTCCGTTCGACTGATCCGGGTCGGAGTCAGCAGTGGACAGGAACAACCTTCCGATGACCGCCGATCGCTGGCGGCGGCTGTGGGCCGATGTCGTCGATGCCGCCCGGGGTGGTGCCGTCGCGGTCGATCATGTCTGCGCGGCGGCGGTATCGGTCGCCGGTGTCGATTCGGGGGCTGTCGCGGTGATCCTCGACGCCACGCCGCGCGAACTGGTGTGTGCCACGGACCGGACGGCGTTGGAGCTGGAAGACCTGACCCTGACGCTCGGTGAGGGGCCGTGCGTGGACGCGACCAACGGTGCACCTGTCCTGGTCGGCGATCTGACCGTGCCGGTGTGCCAGAACCGCTGGCCGGTGTTCGCGCCAGCCGCGGTGCTCGCCGGGGCCGGCGCGGTGTTCGCGTTGCCGCTACGGGTAGGCGGGATCCGCCTCGGTGTCCTGGACCTCTACCGGGCCTGCGCCGGTGACCTAGGGGCGGAGCAACTGACCGACGCACTGGTCCTGGCGGACACGGCGTGCGCGATGCTACTGGACGACGCGACGCGCCACGGGGCGGACCGGGACGATCAGCGGCCCGAGCGGACCGGCCTGCACCACCCCGAGGTGCACCAGGCAACCGGAATGATCACGGTCCAGTTGGGAGTGACCGCGGCGGTGGCGCTCATCCGGTTGCGCGCCTACGCGTACTCCCAGGACCGGCGCATCCGGGATGTGGCAGCGGACGTCGTCGCCCGGCGCCTGCATCTCGGACCGGCCGGGACACCTGGTGATCGACATGAGTGAACTAGCGATCGGCGCCACGTCGGGGCGTTACGGACCATTCCGTCGGGCGACCGGCGGAACCACTGATTGACGAGGTAACTGACATGGCCGAGACCCAGCTGGCCGACGTTTTCGTGGAGCTGGCCGACACTCTCGTCGACGACTTCGACGTGATCGAGTTCCTGCACGTGCTGATCGAGAGATGTGTCGAACTGCTGGGTGTGTCGGCGGCCGGGCTGCTCCTGACCGATCAACGGGACACGCTGCAGGTGGTAGCCGCCTCCTCCGAACGTACCCGACTGCTGGAGCTGTTTCAGCTCCAGACCGACCAGGGGCCCTGTCTCGACTGCTTCCATACCGGGCAACCGGTGTCGGTCGCTGACCTGACCCTGACCACTGCCCGATGGCCGAGGTTCGCCGCGGCCGCGGCCGAGGTCGGCTTCGCCGCGGTGCACGCCCTGCCCATGCGCCTGCGCTCCGAGGTGATCGGCGCGCTGAACCTCTTCGACGTCCAGCCAGGGGCCATCGACGGGGACAAGCTCCGCATCGGTCAGGCGCTCGCCGACGTGGCCACCATCGGACTGCTGCAACACCGCGCCATCCATCAGCGCGACGTCCTCACCGAACAGCTACAGACCGCCCTGAACAGCCGTGTCCTGATCGAACAGGCCAAGGGGATCCTCGCCGAACGCCTACAGGTGGACGTGGGCCAAGCCTTCGCGATACTGCGCGACAGCGCCCGCAGCCGCAACCGGCGACTGTCCGAACTGTCCCAGGCGATCGTCGACGGCTCCGAGCAGCTCGCACCGGGACCGGTCGCCCACCGGCCCGGCTGACGACCGGCTCCACCGCCGAGTCGGCTGCAGAGAGCGGCGGCTTCCAGGGGTGTCGGTCGGCAAGGTGAAGGCGTACGGTTGCGGTGTCGCCCGGGTCCCCGGTGGCCGCCAGTCTCGCCGCCACCAGCCCGTTAGGGGCGTTGAACCAATGGTCACCCCCATCGTGACACCCACAGCCGATTCCTCCCCTCCGACGCTGAACCTGGCTACGGGAGACAGCGAACAACTATTGCGTCGACGCGCAGCCCTGAACGTCGACGATCCCGACCGGGCACGACTGCGAGCCCGGATCATCGAGGCGAACCTGCCGATCGCCAGTCGGTTGGCCCGCCGTTACACCGGCCGCGGGGAGCCCTACGAGGACCTGGCTCAGGTTGGTGCGCTCGGCCTGATCAGGGCCGTCGACGGATACGACAGCAATCGGGGCGTGCCGTTTGCCAGCTACGCCATCCCGACCATCCTCGGCAGCATCCGACGGCACTTCCGCGATTCGGCCTGGGCGATCCGGGTGCCGCGAGCGGCGCAGGAACTGGGCGCCCGGGTGCCCGAGGCCCGGGGCAAGCTCGGGCAGCAGCACCGTCGCGAACCGACTGACGGAGAACTCGCCGACCACCTGGAGGTGACCGTCGCCCAGCTCATGGCCGCCGTCGCCGCCTCCGATGTCTACCGGCCGCAGTCGTTGAACGAGTCACGGCCCGGGGGCAACGGCATCGAGCGGCACGCGCACATCGGCACCGCCGATCCGGGATACGCGGCGGTGGACGACCACCTCACCCTCCGACTGCTCCTCGCGGCGCTTCCCCTACGTGAACGTCGGATCCTGACCATGCGGTTCTACGGTGATCTGACCCAGGCGCAGATCGCCACCCGGGTCGGGCTGTCCCAGATGCACGTCTCCCGGCTGCTGAAACGCTCGCTGACCCAACTGAGAGCCGGGATGCTCCGCTGACCTGTAGTCGACCGGGACCAGCGTGTTTCGCAGTGGCCGGTAGCACGACCCTTCCGGACGGCCTTACCAGGGAGCATCCGATGAACATCGCCAGGCCCACACCTCCCACCGCGGCGACGTGCTCCGGCGCTTTTGAGCGAATCCGCTGCGAGGGGTTGGTCGAATGAGGAAAATTCAAGGTGAAGAGGCATCGGAGCCGGCCGCCTCCGGGCCGACCAGGGAGAAAGCGTGCGGCCTGATGCGACGTGCCCGCGAGAGCCCGGTTCCGTGGCGGATGCCTCAACAGCCCATGGCCCGCCTGACCGGATGGTCGAGCCGCCGGCGAGACAGGCAGACGGAGAAGGACCAGCGGGAGCAGCCATCATGAGCGATACCAGCCTCGGCACCGACGGGCAGCGAGGCAGTGACTACGCGGACCTGTCCCGGCTGGTCCGAGCGGCGGGTCTGCTCGGGCGACGGCGGGGCTACTACGCGGTGCGGATCGGCCTCGTCGTCGGTTCCTTCGCCGGATTGTGCGCCTTGTTCGTCCGATTGGGTGAGTCGTGGTGGCAGCTCGGCGTCGCGGTGGCTCTGGCGGTGGTCTTCGCGCAGGCCGGGTTCATCGGCCACGATGCGGGGCACCGGCAGATCGCCAGCTCGCGCCGGGGGAACGACCTGATCGGCATCGTGCACGGCAACCTCCTGACCGGGCTCAGCTACGGCTGGTGGGTGGACAAGCACAATCGGCACCACGCACACCCCAACACCGAAGGCAAGGACCCCGACATCAACGTGGCGCCCCTGGCCTTCATCGCCGACCAGGCCCACCATCAACGTGGACTCCGTGCGCTGCTCGTGCGCTACCAGGCGTATCTGTTCTTCCCGTTGCTCCTGCTGGAAGGCCTGCACCTGCACCTCAACAGCGTGAAGGCGGTCCTCGGCCCGCGCCGCATCGCCCGCCGTCCCGTCGAAGCCGGACTGCTGGCCCTGCACCTGGGCGGCTACCTGACTGCCGTGTTCCTGGTCCTGAACCCGGTACAGGCGGTCGCGTTCATCCTCGTCAACCAGGGCGTGCTCGGCCTCTATCTCGGCTGCTCCTTTGCCCCGAACCACAAGGGCATGCCCATCCTCGACGCCGACGACAACCTCGACTACCTCCGGCGGCAGGTTCTCACCTCCCGCAACGTCCGCGGCGGGAGGTTCCTCGACATCATGCTCGGCGGCCTGAACTACCAGATCGAACACCACCTGTTCCCGAGCATGCCGTGTCCCAACCTGCGCCGCGCCCAACCCTTGATCAGGCGGTTCTGCGCCGAGCACGAGATCGACTACAGCGAAACCACGCTTGGCCGCTCCTGGGCCGAGGTACTGCGCCACCTGAACGAGATCGGATCTCCCGCACCTCCGGTCGTCACGCGTTGAGCTGCCGTGCCAGCCGGGCGGGAGCTGAGGCGCCCTCCTGGGCCTGTTTGTCGGATTGGTAGATCCGATATCTCGGGCGGGCCGATCAGCCACTCGGAGAGTAGGCTGAGGATGTCGTCCTGGACCCCGGCGGCTCCGGTTCGCGTACTTCGCGTTCCACCGTCGAGATGAGGTCCACAATGACCAGGTCCACCGGCTCCGCCCGCTCCACCCGCGTGCAGCCGGGCCCGCAGATCAACGACCAGCCCCGTCCTGTGCCTCGTGTCCGCGCTGGGGGTTCGCTTGTCGCGTTCGCAGGGTCCGCCGTGGTGCTGCTCCTGCTATTGATCTTCATCCTGCAGAACGGTCAACGCACGGAGGTGCACTTCTTCGGCGCGCAGGGGCAACTGCCGATGGAGGGACGGAACTGATGGTCCGCTCTGCCGAGGACCGCATGACGTGGGTGTGCACCGGTGAGCCGCCTACGGCACGCCTGCGGATGACCGACTCGCCGTCCAGCCGCGCGATGCTCGACGGCGGTTGGTGGCCCACGTCACGCGACCCGGTCGTCGAATTGTGCAGCCTGGTCACGGCGCTGACCGCACGGCGTGGTGGCGTGATCGAACGGATCATGCTGCAGCCGGCGGCCTGGGACAGGCATCCGTGCCGGATCGGCGTCGGCTGTGCCGTGGTGCGAGTGGGCTGGTTCACCACCCTCGGTGCCGCGCTGGTGATCATCACAGGCCGCCAGGATCTGCGGATCGACCTGGCCGTGATAGCGCCCGAGACCCCGTACGCCGCGGCGACGGCGGCCATGCTCGCGGCTTCCCGCCCCGCCAACAACACCACCCGCGCCGCGGACATCCTGTCCATACCGCCCAGCCCTCGCTCACGACCGTTGGTGCGAGACGGCGACGATGTCGCCGTCTGGGAGACCGAAGGCGGCCATTTTCAACCCGATCGACACCCCACAGCGCCGGCCCGGGCCTGAACGCTCCAACCGGCCCAGGTCGGCAGGCGCGGGGTCCGGGATCTCGGTTCGAGATTCCGGACCCCGAAGCCATCACCGACCAGACCGACAGCAGGCTGCCGACTGAAGGTCGGAGGAGCGGAGCAACCGCATGGAGTTCGACGTCACCATCGAGATTCCCAAGGGAACACGCAACAAATACGAAATGGATCGCCGGACCGGCCGGATCCGACTGGACCGCACGGAGATCAAACACTCACAGGAACGCGCCCGCCAGTCCACCTCCGCCAGATGACCATGACCACGCCAGGCCGAGCCAGGGAGCATTCGATGAACATCGCCAGGGACCGGATCGCCAATGTCCTTCGGGACCGCGGCCAGCAGGTCAGGGCTGACTGGGTCGAGCGGGAACTGCCGGTGCGGGTGGACCTAGCCAAGCACGTGGGGCTGCTCGCCACTCTGCGGCTCGATCCGGCCGATCTCGTCGACACATCGTCCCCGTGAGGGTTGCCCTGCTCGGTCCGGTCGCCTGGCGGACACCCCCGCACCACTACGGCCCCTGGGAGCAGGTGACCGGCCTGCTCGCCGAAGGGCTGGTCACCCGCGGTGTGGACGTGACCCTGTTCGCGACGCTGGACTCCGTCACCTCCGCCGCCCTCGACGGTGTGTGCCCCCGCGGGTACGCCGACGACCCGGCGGTGGACGGTCGCGTGTGGGAGGCGATGCACGTCTCCCACGCGATGGCCCGCTCCGCGCAGTTCGACCTGATGCACAGCCACCTCGACTGGCTGCCGCTGGCCTTCGCTGAACACTGCCGCGCTCCGCTGCTCACCACCGTGCACGGCTTCTCCGGTACGGGGATCCTTCCCGCGTACGCCCGGGCCCGCTCGTCCTACGTGTCGATTTCCGACGCCGATCGGAGCGCCGAACTCGACTACGTCGCCACGGTGCACCACGGCGTTGACCTCACCGAGCTGCCGTTCACCCGCGACGCCGGCCCGGGACTGGCTGCCTTTGGCCGAATCCACCCGGACAAGGGCATCCACACGGCCATCGAGATCGCCCGCCGCGCCGGCCGGTCGCTGACCATCTGCGGCATCGTGCAGGACGAGCGTTACTTCGCCGAACAGGTGGCCCCGCACGTCGACGGCGACCAGGTCGTCTTCCTCGGCTCGGTCGGGCCGAAACGGCGTGCGGAGGTGCTGGGCGCGAGCACCGCCCTGCTGCACCCGATCGCCTTCGACGAGCCGTTCGGACTGTCGGTCGTGGAGTCGATGACCTGCGGCACACCGGTCGTCGCCTACGCGCGAGGATCCATGCCGGAGGTCGTCGACGAGGGGGTGACGGGCTTTCTCGTACACACCGTCGAGCAGGCCGTCGACGCCGTCACCCAGGCGGCGGGGCTGGACCGGGCCGGCTGCCGGGCCCGGGCCCGGCAGCGCTTCGGCGTGGACCGGATGGTCACCGACTACCTGGCCGTCTACGACCACGTCATCCGTCGACCGCACCGCTGAACCCGGCCACCGCCTACGAATCCGTTCCGCCGGCCACACACGCTGGCCGGCGGGCGCCGTCACCGCGTGAGGTCGCCCCCTGGACTTCGGCGGCGGCCGACAACCGGAAGGTCCCACACTCATGCCCAGCTACGGATTCCTCAGCACCCATCCACCGACGCGGTGCGGACTTGCCACCTTCAACTCGGCCCTCGCCGCCCACCTGACCGCCGACGGTACGCGCGGCGGCATCGTCCGGGTCACCGACCGCAGCGGCGACCTGCGGGCCGGACCCGAGGTCGTGTACACCTGGTCGACGCGAACCCAGGCCGGATGGCGGGACGCCGCCGCCGTCCTGAACACCTTCGACGTGGCCGTCGTGCAACACGAGTACGGCATCTACCCCGGCGCCGACGGAGAGGACGTTCTGCCGCTGCTGCGCCGGCTCACCGTGCCGAGCATCGTGGTTCTGCACACCGTGCTCCGCCGGCCCTCGGCTCGGCAGAAGTCCCTGCTGGAGCAGATCGTCACTGCCGCCGGAGCGGTCGTCACGATGACCGAAACGGCTCGCAACCGGCTGGTCGTCGGCTACACCGTACGCCCAGGCAAGGTCACGGTCATCCCGCACGGCGCCGCCGAACATGTCCGCGCACCCGCCGACCGCCGTACCCGCCCGCACCTGCTGACCTGGGGGCTGCTCGGCCCCGGCAAGGGCGTCGAGTGGGCGTTGCGGGCCCTTGCGCGGTTGCAGGATCTCGATCCGACGCCCACCTACACCGTCGCTGGCCGGACCCATCCGAAGGTGGCCGAGCACCAGGGGGAGGCCTACCGGTCGGGACTGCACCGCCTCGGCGCGCAGTTGGGCGTCGCCCATGCCGTGGACTACCAGGACGTCTACCACGACCAACGCACGCTCGCCGGGTTGATCCGCTCCGCCGACCTGGTCGTGCTGCCCTACGACTCCCGCGAACAGGTCACCTCCGGGGTGCTCATCGAGGCGGTGGCCGCCGGGGTACCCGTCGTGGCCACGGCGTTCCCACACGCCGTCGAACTGCTCACCGGCGGCCCCGGTCTGGTCGTACCCCATCAGGACCCGGCGGCGCTGGCCACCGCCATCCGGCGGATCCTCAACGAACCGGGCCTGGCGGCCCGGCTGGCCAGCCGCGTCAGGCCGCTCGCCGCGGACCTGCGCTGGCCGGCGGTGGCGGCCCGCTATGGCACGCTCGCCGAACGGCTCGTCGCCGCACACCCGCCCGTGGTCAGCGCGGCATCGGCGTGACCACGACCACCAGCCGCCCCAGCACACCGGACCGCGGTCCCCGGCCGACCGTGCCCGCGTCGAACTTCGCGCACCTGATCCGGCTGAGCGACGACACCGGCCTGTTCGAACACGCCCGGCACGCCATCGTCCGCCGCGAGCACGGCTACTGCACCGACGACGTCGCGCGCGGCCTGGTTGTCGCCAGCCGCGAGCCGGAGCCGACCGAGGAGGTGCTCCGGCTCGCAGAGCGCTACCTGGCCTTCCTGACCCACGCGCAGGACTGCGGCGGTGCCTTCCGTAACCGGCTCGGTCATGACCGCCGTTGGACCGACGAGCCCGGGCTCGGCGACTGGTGGGGCCGGGCGCTGTGGGGGCTGGGTACCGCCGCTGCCCGCAGTCCCGCCGCCTGGATCCGGGAAGAGGCACTGGTTGCCTTCAACCGGGGTGCCGCCCGGCGTTCCCCGGCGCCACACGCGATGGCCTTCGCCGGGCTCGGCGCCGTCGAGGTGCTGCGCCGCCACCCGACGCACACCGCTTCGGCCACGTTGCTGGCGGATGCGGCCGCTGCGGTCGGCGGCCCCGGATCCGACCCGCGGTGGCTCTGGCCGCGGCAGGCGCTCACCTACGCCAGCGCGGCTCTCGCGGAGGTGGTCATCGCCGCCAGCCAGCTGCGGCACGACGGTCCACCCCTCGACGACGGTCTGCGCATGCTGGCGTGGTTGCGCGACATCCAGCTCCGCGACGGGCACCTTTCGGTGGTACCCGCCGGCGGGTGGCGGCACGGCACGGCACGGCTGCGCCACGACCAGCAACCGATCGAGGTCGCCGCCTTTGCCGACGCTTGCGCCACCGCCGCCACGGTCACCGGCGACCCCGGCTGGGAGACCGGCATACGGCAGGCGGTCGAGTGGTTCCGTGGCGACAACGACGTCGGCACGCCGATGTGGGATGCGGCGACCGGCGGCGGCTACGACGGGCTGACCGCACACGGACCCAACCTCAACCAGGGTGCGGAGTCCACCCTCGCCCTCATCGCCACCCTGCAATACACCCGGAGGTGGTCGTGACGGGAGCGCTCGCCGTCCGGCAGGACGTCACCCTCACCCCTGATCCACGGCGAGTCATTGTCAAGCTCTTCGTTCCGGGCGAGGACGACGCCGTGGTACGCACCCGCGCGAGGGCGCTCATCGACCGCGTCGCGCACCTCGACGACGAGGAGACCGGGCGGCTGCTGAGGGACACCTTCGACCGCTTCGGAGCCCGGCACCGTGACCTGGACGGCACGCTCCACCACCACTACGACCTGGTCCGGCACCGCATCGCCCGGGCCCGGGCCCTTTCGCCCACCACTCGGCTACTGGTCGGTGCCTACTTCAGTCACGAGTACGCGGTCGAGGCAGCCGCGCTGTGCAACCCGTCAATGATGGCCCACCCCGACCAGACCGGCCTGACCGCCGGGCAACTGCGCGTCGCGGTCAGCCTGCGCCAGATTGGCGAAGGTCACCTGTCGTCCATCGGGTTCGCCACCGCCGTCCTCGGACCAGGCCGCCGGCTCAGCGTCGCCGACCGGTCCGGTCCCCTGGTCGTCGGGCAGCGGGTGGGCGTACCGCGCCGCCGGGACCTGCTCGCCGCTGGCCTGGCCGAGGAGGACTGTGACAACGAGATCACCGCCACTGTGCTGGACGCCCTGCCCGAACGCTACGACGAGGCCACCTTCGAGCGGGTCCTCGGCGACCTGCCACCGGAGCTGCTCTTCCGCAGCACCGGACCGGACACCCTCGACCACCTGCGCCGCACCAACGCCGCCAGCTACGCCACAGCCTTTCCGGCCGACACCACCCTGCACCAGCGGGTGCTCTGGCCCGCCACCCCGGCGGAGAGCAATGGCCTGGAGGACGCCCGGTTCGTGCGATTCGCTGACGAATCCGGACCGGTGTACCGGGCCACCTACACCGCCTACGACGGCCGGCGCATCGCCAGCCGCGAGCTGGCCAGCAAGGACCTGCGCCGCTTCGAGATCACCCCGATGCGCGGACCGGGCGTCCGCAACAAGGGCGTCGCGCTGTTCCCCCGTACCGTCGGCGGCCGACACCTCGCCCTGTGCCGTACCGACGGCGAGACCATCGGCCTGACCTGCCTGGAAGGCGAGAACCGGTGGCAGGAACCGGTGCCGCTGCACACCCCCCGGGACAGCTGGGAGCTGATCCAGGTCGGCAACTGCGGATCGCCCATCGAAACCGACGCCGGCTGGCTCGTGCTCACCCACGGAGTCGGGCCCATGCGCCGGTACGCCATCGGCGCGCTCCTGCTCGACCTGCGCCGGCCCGACCGGGTCGTCGCGCGGCTGCCCGGCGCGCTCCTGACCCCCGAGGCGGGCGACCGGGACGGGTACGTGCCGAACGTCGTCTACTCCTGCGGCGCGCTCATCCACGACGGTGAGCTGTGGCTGCCGTACGGGGCCAGCGACAACCGGGTCGGGTTCGCCACCGTGCCGGTGGCCACGCTCCTCGCCGCGATGGAGAAATAGGTCATCGGTGAACTCATGGCGTCGAGGAATACGGGTCTATCTACCGAACCACACTGGAGATCCACGAGATACGTCCTGGTCGGGCCTGGTGCAGGCAGCGGTGGCCGGACGGGGTGACCCGAAGCCTCCCACACTGAGCGTGGTCACATCGGTGGTCACAGTTAAAGATCAAATATCCATCATTGCGCGATATGTAGCGACAGGGGGTGTGACTTGCCCCGGAGGGTTTTCCCTGTTCAAAGCACCTGTCAGCATCCCGTGGTACCGCGTGACAGAACTGTTGTCATACTGGCAGTGTGGGGGTCAGGGGTTCGAGTCCCCTCGGCTCCACCATCCGCACCATTGTGCGAACCGGTGGTTGTTCATCGTGAATGCCCCCGCCCGGGTTGGGCGGGGGCATTGTCGTGTCGGCGGGAGCCTGGACACTCGTACGTCGCCTTGTGGAAGACGGTGTCCGATCAGACTTTGAGGACGTCTACGTCGTACAGCGCTATCGACGCGTCGCGGGAGGCCAGCGTGAGATTCTCGGTGACCGCCTGCGCCACCAGCATGCGGTCGAAGGGATCGCGGTGATGCGGTGGTAGGCGTCCGGCGGTGATGGCGTGGGCGTGTGTCACCGGAAGTTCTCGAAAGCCCATGTCCCGTACCCGCTCGGCGAGGTCAGCGGGGCCTGCGAGTTTTCCTGCCTGCTGTTTGATGGTGATCTCCCAGAGGCTGACCGGGGAGAGGAAAATGTCCGGGTCGTGGCGTAGCCGGTCGAGGAGTTCGATGCCGAGGGTGGCGTCGCCGGTGATAGCCCACAGCGCGACGTGCGTGTCCAGCAGCAGGGTCATGCGCCGATGCCGAAGTCGGCGGCGATCTCAGCGTTGGTCTGGGGTGAGTCCCAGTCCCCGGAGAGGTCCAGTTGCCCGGCAAGGGAGCCGATAGCAGTGCGATTTGCCCGCCGCACCAGCGGCACGACCTTTGCCACCGGGGTGCCGGCCCGGTCGATGATGATCTCCTCGCCGCGCTCTACGCGTTCGATGATGCGCGACAGGTGGGTCTTGGCGTCATGCATGTTGTAGTGCACGGCTTCAGCCGACATGACTCACCCCCCTGGTTAGCTAGGGACTTAGTCTACATGGCCGGAGTCGTCACGAGCGGCACCGCGTCAACCTTGGCGAGGTCGCCGGTGCCGGGTGGCGGGAAGACCAGCGGGCCGTTCTCCATGCCCGGTTTCAGGGGAGGGTGAAGTCGAGTCGGGTGACCTGGTCGGTGGTCACGGTCGCGGTCCGCGGTGCGCTGTTCCGCTCGCCGGTGCTCACCGTGATTTCGTAGCGGCCGGGTGGAAGTCGCCACTCGTACCGGCCGGTGTTCCCGGTCAGGACACCGATCTCGGGGATCGCTGGCGCCGGTTCGTCGAGGGCGGTGACCTGCACGGACGCCTGACGTACCGGTTCACCCGCCGGGGTGGTGACGGTGCCGGTAACGGTTCCGGCCGGGCTGGTGCGACCCGGTGGGGGCGGCGGCCCGTCGTCGGAGACCGGGTCGTCTCCGCCGAACACCAGCAGGCTCGCCCCGATCAGCAACGGCGCGGCGATCAGGAGGGCGAGCACCCCGAGGCGCGTCCTGCTCATGACTGCTCCCTCAGTTCGTGACGGACAGTAGCTGGGACGTGCTCAGGGGTGACACCGGTTCCCGTGCGGGTGGGCGGCATGTCGCACGCCCACCCGCACGCAGCCAGGGTCAGCTGTTGCGCCAGGTGATCAGATTGTTGAAGACGCTCTCGGTGATGCGGGTGCCGTGGTTGTTTGTGGAGTGTGGCGAGGAGCCGTGCAGGCCGTACGCGTGAATCGCCATCACGCACTGCCCGACACAGTACGAACTGCCGGCCGCCCGGGTCTGGTAGACCGGGCTGCCGCTCTGGCAGCCGAACGTGTCGTTCTGGTAGAACACCTGCCGGGCGTGAGTGACCGTGACGGTCTGCCCGGCGTGTCGCCACTGCTGGCCGAAGGTCTTGTCGCACGGGTAGCCGCTGACGGTGGTCGCGGTGCCGGTTAGCGTGGCGCTCTGCCACCACATGCCGAACCAGCCGGTGCTGTTGCCGGCGGCGCAGCTCAGCCGGATGGCGCCGTAGTCGTACGTCTCGTCGCCGCTCTGGGTCCAGCCGGTGACCGACAGGAGTTGGGTGGCGGTGCAGGTGCCGTACGGCGTCGACGTCCCGTTGCGGCCCGGGATGATCTGGAAGTCTGCGCGCGGGTAGAAGTTGTTGCCGCCGCCGCCGTTCTGGCCGCCGCCCGGGTGCACGCAGTGCCCGGCGGTGGCGATGATGCTCGGGCCGTAGAGCCAGCCGGTGCAGCCCCAGGTGCTGCCGTTGGTGGTGCGGACGATCTGCACGATGGCGCTGGACGGGAAGACCGTGGTCGGGTCGACCCGCACCCGGTTGTCGGTGCCGATGACGCTCTGGATGCCGATCGAGTCGCCGTCGGAGGCGGCGGGACGGCCGCCGGCATCGAACCGGCTGCCTCCCGGTCCGGCCTTGCCGGTGCCGACCGATCCGGAGGTGCCGGAACCCCGTACGCCGTCCAGACCGCGCTGCACGGTGGGCAGCGCGACGGCGGCGGGTACGGCGCCCGAGTCGGCGACCGCGCCGTGCACGTCGGTGCGGGCGGCGGTGGTCGGGGCTTGGGCGGTCGACGCGGCGGTCGCCGGTGCGGCGGCGAGCGCCGACGCCAGGACGGCGGTGATCCCGATCGCGAGGATGCTCCTCGGTCGGGTTCTGCTGGGCGGTGTGGACGTCACGGGAGCCCTCCTCATCGAAGCTGGGCGCTTCCGATGGGCAAGGTATATCGACCAGGTTGATCCACACTCGGGTGTGTCTGTCCGTCGACACCGCTACGTTCAGTTTCGGACAGATCGCTGAACGTGATCACGCAACTGCGGTTCAGGCAACGACTGCCTGCACCGAGTACGCCCACAGGCGCTCCGCCGCCGCCGGAACGATCACCGGCTGGCTGGCCGGCCTCGGTGACCCGGTGGTGGCCGTGGCGCTGCGGGAGATGCACCAGCGGCCGGCCTACCAGTGGACGGTGGCGGAACTGGCCCGGGCCGCTTCGGTCTCCCGCTCGACCCTGGCCGCACGGTTCAGGGCGGTCGTGGGCCGGGCCCCGCTGGAGTATCTCACCGACTGGCGGGTGGAACTCGCCGCCGACCGCCTCCGCTGACCCCCACTACCCCCGCGATCTTGCGCTTTCTGTCGGGGCAGATCCGCTCTTGTCCGGCATTTCGGCGACCAAAAGTGCAAGATCGGCGCGACGGTGGGGGGTGGGGTCAGCAGACGCGGGAGGAGGTGGGGACGGCGTCGGGGCCGTCGTGTTGCACGGTGGTGAGGTTGGTGAGGGTGGTTTCGGCGATGTTGTGCAGTCCGTCCTCGGTGAAGAACGCCTGGTGCCCGGTGATCAGCACGTTGGGGAAGGTGGTGAGTCGGGCGAAGTCGTCGTCACCGAGCACCCGTTCGGAGCGGTCCTCGAAGAACAGGTCACTCTCCTCCTCGTACACGTCGAGACCGAGGTAACCGATCCGGCCGCTCTTGAGGCCATCGATCACGGCCCGGGTGTCCACCAGCGCGCCCCGGCCCGTGTTGATCAGCATGACGCCGTCGCGGAGCAGGGCGATGCGTTCGGCGTCGATCAGGTGCCGGGTGTCCGGAGTGAGCGGGCAGTGCAGGGTGACGATGTGCGACTCGGCGAGCAACTGCTCCAACGGCACGTACTCCACCCCGGCGGCGCGGGCCGCGTCGTTCGGGTACGGGTCGCTGGCCAGCACCCGGCAACCGAAACCCGCCATGATCTGGGCGACGCAGACACCGATCCGCCCGGTGCCGACAATGCCGACCGTACGGCCGTGCAGGTCGAAGCCGAGCAGGCCGGCGAGGGCGAAGTTGTGTTCGCGTACCCGGTTGTAGGCCCGGTGGATCTTACGATTGAGGGCGAGGATCAGGCCGACGGTGTGCTCGGCCACCGCGTGTGGTGAGTACTCCGGCACCCGCACCACGGTCAGGCCCAGTTTGCGGGCGGCGACCACGTCGACATTGTTGAAACCGGCCGAGCGCAGCGCCACCACCCGGACGCCGACCTCGGCGAGCTGGTCGAGCACCTCGGCGCAGAGGTCGTCGTTGACGAAGGCGCAGACCGCGTCCGACCCCTCGGCGAGGCGGGCGGTCTGTGCGGTGAGCCTGGGCTCCAGGAAGGTCAGCTCGTGACCGGCTGCGGCGTTCGCCTCGGTGAGGAACGTCCGGTCGTACGGCTTGGTGCTGAACACTGCCACTCGCATGGGCCACCTCCACCTGCCACGCTAAGGCGCGACACCGGTTCGGGGACAGGGTCCGGCGACCCGTCAGGTCAGCTGGGCGTCGATCTCGGCGAGTTCCTCGGCGGCCAGGTCGAGGTTGTCCACCGCGGCGATGTTCGCCTCCAACTGCGGCACGCTGCTGGCGCCGATGATGAGGCTTGTCATCCGGGGGTCGCGCAGCGCCCAGGCGAGCGCGAGCTGCGCGAGGGACTGGCCCCGACGCTGGGCGATGGCGGCCAGCCCACGGATGGTGGCCAGTCGCTGCTCGGTCACGTCGCTCTCGTTGAGGAAGACGCTGGTGCGGACCCGGGAGTCGGCCGGGATGCCGTCGAGGTAGCGGTCGGTGAGCAGACCCTGGGCCAGCGGGCTGTAGGCGATGCAGCCGGCACCGACCCGCTCCAGCGTGTCGAGCAGCCCGTCCTGTTCGGTCCACCGGTTGAACATCGAGTACGCGGGCTGATTGATCAGCAACGGGGTGCCCAGGTCGCGCAGGATCGCCGCGGCGCGCTCGGTCTGCTCCGAGGTGTAGTTGGAGATGCCGACGTAGAGGGCCTTGCCGGAGCGGACGGCGGCGTCGAGAGCGCCCATCGTCTCCTCCAGCGGGGTGTCCGGGTCGTACCGGTGGCTGTAGAAGATGTCGACGTAGTCCTGGCCGAGGCGGCGCAGCGACTGGTCGAGCGAGGCGATCAGGTTCTTGCGGGAACCCCACTCGCCGTACGGGCCGGGCCACATCAGGTAGCCGGCCTTGCTGGAGATGATCAGCTCGTCGCGGTACGCCTTGAGGTCTGTGGCGAGCATCCGGCCGAAGTTCTCCTCGGCGGAACCGGGCGGCGGCCCGTAGTTGTTGGCCAGGTCGAAATGGGTGACGCCGAGGTCGAAGGCGCGCCGGACGATGTCCCGCTGCCGCTCGAAGGGGCGGTCCGGCCCGAAGTTGTGCCACAGGCCGAGCGAGATCGCGGGCAGCCGAAGCCCGCTGGCTCCGCTGCGCCGGTAGGTCATCTGGTCATAGCGCGCGTCGGCGGCGAGGTAGGTCACGATCATGACCATAGCCCGAGGTCCGGTCGTTGGGTCGAGCTGCGGCCGTGGTGCGCCGCGGCGGGTAGCGTCCACCCATGCGTTACGTGCGGCTCGACACTCCGAAGCCACTGTCCAGGATCGGCCTCGGTACGTGGCAGTTCGGTTCGCGGGAGTGGGGGTACGGCCCCGACTACGAACGGCTGGCGGCGAACATCGTCCGGCGCGCCGTCGAGCTGGGCGTGACCCTCTTCGACACCGCCGAGGTCTACGGCTTCGGTCGCAGCGAACGGCTCCTCGGCGCGGCGCTGGCCGCCGACCGGGACAAGGTGGCCGTCGCCACGAAGATCCTGCCGGTGCTGCCGGTCGCGTCGGTGGTGCAGCAGCGGGCGGTGGCCTCGGCGGCTCGGCTCGGCGTCACCAGCATCGACCTCTACCAGGTGCACCAACCAAACCCGGTGGTCAGCGACCACCGGACCATGCGCGGGATGCGCGCGTTGCAGGACGTCGGCCTGGTCGCCGAGGTCGGGGTCAGCAACTACAGTCTGCGCCGCTGGCAGGTGGCGGAGACGGCGCTGGGCCGGCGGGTGCTCAGCAACCAGGTCCGCTACAGCATGCTGGACCGCAAGCCGGAGGAGGACCTTCTCCGGTACGCCGAACAGGCCGGCCGGTTGGTCATCGCGTACAGCCCGCTGGCACAGGGATTTCTCTCCGGGCGGTACGACGCCAACCATCCGCCGGTCGGCGCGATCCGCCGGGCCAACCCGTACTTCCTGCCGGAGAACCTGGAACGCGGCAGCGCCCTGATCGAGACGCTGCGCCAGGTGGCCGCCGCGCACGACGCGACGCCCAGCCAGATCGCCCTGGCGTACGTGCTGCGTCACCCGAACGTGGTGGCCATTCCCGGTGCGTCAAGCGTGGAGCAGATGGAGCGCAACGCCGCCGCCGCGGAGATCGATCTGACCGAGGACGAGTACGCCGCACTTGTCAACGCGGCCCGTGCGTTCCGACCGGTCACCGGGCTGGCCGCGATACCGAAGTTCGTCAGATCCCGGGTACGCGGCTGACCGTGCGGCCGATGTCCGCCGTACCGTCGGAGGCGTTGAACGAGATGACCCACCCGAGTCGCCGCGTTGCGCGATGCCGCTACGATGGCCCGGTTCGTTGGCGGGTTCGGCGGTAGGGACGGGCTCTGGTCCGGCGGCTCCCGCACAAGTCATCGCTCAATCGGGCGCGAGTTTCCTTCGCGGGTGGACGGATCACTATGGATACGACCGAAGACGACTCCCTGGGAGTCCTGGTGGACCTCAGCGACGTGAGCCTCGCCGATCTGCCGGAGCTGGACGGATCGCCGTTCGCCTGCTCACTACGCCGGATCCTGGATGAGATCGACCGCCCCCAGGACGCGGTCGCCGGGTGGAATTCGGCGATGTGACCGTGCCGGCCGAGGGGCGTGGTCAGGCGGTGGTGGACCCGCCGGCAGTGGTGCGGCCGGTGCCCTTCTCCGAGTTCATCCTCAAGGTCCACAGCAGATGCAACCTGGCCTGCGACTACTGCTACATGTACGAGCTGGCGGATCGCCGCGCTCGCACCGATCCGCCGCTGATGTCCGCCGACATTTTCGACCTCACCTGCCGGCGGTTGGCCGAGCACGTCCGCGCGCACGAGCTGAGCACGGCCCGCATCGTGCTGCACGGTGGTGAGCCGTTGCTGGCCGGTGCCGCGACGCTGGCGCGGATGGCCGAGCGGCTGCGGGCGGCCGTCCACCCCACCTCCGCCCGGATCAGTGTGCAGACCAACGGCACCCTGCTCGACGAACGGGCGCTGTCCGTGCTGGCCGACGCGGGCGTGCTGATCGGGGTCAGCCTGGATGGTGACCGGGCCGCCAATGACCGGCGTCGACGGTACGCCTCGGGACGCGGCAGCTTCGACGAGGTGGACCGGGCGTTGCGGCTGCTGGCCGAGCACCCCGGGGCGTACGCCGGCATTCTCTGCGTGGTCGACCTCGACGCCGACCCCCGGCGGACCTACGAAGCCCTGCTGGCGTACCGGCCGCCGATGGTGGATTTCCTGCTGCCGCACGCCAACTGGGACACTCCGCCACCCGGGCCGGGGCGGGCCGCGCCAGCGGACCCGTACGGCAGGTGGCTCTGCGACGCCTTCGACGCGTGGTACGACGTGCCGGTGCGGCTCACCCGGGTCCGGCTCTTCGAAGAACTGATCAACTTGTTGCTCGGCGGGAGCAGCCGGACCGAGTCGGTGGGGTTGAGCCCGGTCGCCGCCGTCGTGGTCAACACCGACGGCGGGTACGAACAGGTCGACACGTTACGGTCCACGTATCCCGGCGCGGTCGACACCGATCTGACGGTCTTCGACCACTCCTTCGACGACGTGCTGCGTCACCCCGCCGTGGCCGTACGCCAGGCGGGCCTGTCGGCGCTGGCCGCCGACTGCCGGGCCTGTCCCGTCCACCTGGTCTGCGGCGGCGGCAACTACCCGCACCGGTACCGGGCCGGCAGTTTCCGCAATCCCTCCGTCTACTGCCGGGATCTGCGGCTGCTCATCGAGCACGTCTCGGGTCGGCTGCGGGCCGATCTGACCGGCCTGCGGAGCCGGGGCCGGTGAGCGGCTACCACCGGCTGCGGCCGGCCGATCTGGAGGCGCTCGCCGCCGGCCCGGGCAGCGCCCACCTGGTGCGTACGCTGCGCGCCGGGCAGGTCAGCAAACGGATGCTGCACCTGCGCGCGGTGCTCGACCTGGCCGACCCGGAACCGACCTCGGCGTACTTCGCGCTGCTCACCGCCGCGGTACGGCGCGATCCGGCGGTGGGTCCGGAACTGCTCGCCCTGCCGCACACCGGCGCGTGGCTGGCGGTCATCCTGCGCCGGCTGCGTCAGCGGCCGGACTGCCCCACGGCGCCGGCCGCGTCCGGCCGCACCACCGCCGGTCTGGAACCGCCGTCCGGGGCGGATCACCCGGCCGAGGTCGACCTGGGATATCTCGGCGCGCTGGCGGCGACCGCGGCCATCCGGGCCGGCCTGGACTTCGAACTGACCCTTCCGGCACCGGACGGTGCGGTGTTCCTGCCGTCCCTGGGCCGGGCCCGCTGCGGCGGCATCGGCCCGGTGACCGTTTCCCGGTCGGGAGACCGGGTGTGGGTGGGGTCGGTGGAGGTTCCCGCGCCCGACGAGGACCTACCGGCGGGCGCCGGTGTCGACCGCGACGGGTGGTCCGGCCTGCACCGGCTGACCAGCAGCGCCGACGGTCTCGGGGTCGAACTCTGGCTCGACGACCTCGACCCGTACCGCGACTGTCACCGGCTCTGCGCGACCGGACGGCTGGACGCGGCCGTGGTCGGGCGGTGGCAGCGGATGCTCGACGACGCCTGGCCGATCCTGGTCCGGCACCATCGTGGGCATGCGGAGGCGATCTCCGAGGGGTTGCGGACCGTGGTGCCGTTGCAGGCGGACTCGGCCAGCGCCGGGGTGAACGTCACAAGCATGGACGCGTTCGGTGCGGTCTCGATGACCCCGCCGGCCGACGGTACGGCGCTGGCCCTCGGCCTGCTGCACGAGTTCCAGCACGCGAAGCTCGGTGCCACCATCGACATCGAGCCGCTGCACCACGCCGAGGACCGGCGGTACTACTACGCGCCCTGGCGGGACGATCCCCGTCCGCTCGGTGCCGCGCTGCACGGGGTGTACGCCTTCGTCGCGGTGACCGAGTTCTGGCGTACCCAACGGGCGGTGCTCCCGCCCGGCCGGAGCCGACTGGCCGAGGTGGAGTTCGCTCGTTGGCGGGACCGGGTCGCCCGGACCTGCGCCGACATTCGGGCGTACGGGCCGCTGACGGCGGCCGGTCGCCGGTTCATGGCCGGGCTGGGTGAGGTGATCGACGGCTGGCGGGACGAGGGGGTGCCGGCCGAGGCCGCCGCGCTGGCCCGGGAGGCGGCCGACGATCACTGGACGGTGTGGCGGCTGCGTAACCGGCGGCCGGAGGCACGGCTGGTGCGCCGGCTCGCCGAGGCGTGGCGGACGGGCGCGGTCTGCCCGACGATCACCGTTCCGGTCGCGGTGCGCCCGGCCGACGGCAGGTGGCTGAGCCGCAGCCCACGACTGGATCTGGTCCGGCTGCGGTTGGCCGATCCGGCGCGCTTCGAGCGGCTGCGCAGCGGTGCCGAACGCCTCGCCGACGCGCTCCCGGAAGCCTCGGACGGCGACCTGGCGTTGGCCGCCGGTGACCACCTCACCGCGCGCGACTGGTACCGGCGGCAACTGCGGCAGCAGCCGGACCAGGTGGCGGCCTGGGTCGGCCTGACGCTCGCCGACGCTCGGCTGCCCGACGCGGACGCGGAGATGCGCGCCGACCCGGAGTTGTGCCGGGCGGTGCTGTGCGCGGTCGCGGAGTCCGGGGCGGTACCGGACCCGCTTGAGCTGTCCCGCTGGCTGGCCCCGGTGACGTGTGCGTCCGCTGCGGACGCCCCGTCACCAGATGAGTCGGTACCGGGCGACCCGCCGCTGGGCGAAGGGTTCCCGGGCGTGGCGTCGGGGACGGCTCGGCAGGGCGGACCGCAGTCGGCTGGACCGGCGCCGGTCAGGTCGGTGGCGGCTCAAGGTCGCAGTTGAGCCGGTTCGCCTCGACGAGGGCGATGGTGTTCGGGTGCTCCTCGCCGAGCACCCGACGGAACAGCGGCATGACCTGCTCCCGTAGCGACCGGGCAGCGCCGTGGTCCCCGGTGACGCTCAGGCTGGTGGCGAGATTGTTCGCCACCGCCAGCGTGTCCGGGTGCCCGGGCCCGAGAATCCGCCGACTGCGTTCGTACGCCTCCCGGTCGCTGGTGAGGGCCTCGGCGAACTGCCGGCGACCGAACCGGCAGTTCGCCAGATTGATGTTGGCCGCCAGGGTGTATGGATGATCCGCCCCGATCCGCTCGCTGAACCGGGCGACCACCTCCTCCGAGACGTCGAAGGCGGCCTCCGCGTCGCCCGCCTTGCGCAGGAAGATCGCCAGATTGTTGGCGTACGCGAGGGTGAACAGGTGGTCCTCACCCATGTTGTCGCGGTACCAGCGGTGCACCGGCCGGGCCCGGCGCAGCGCACCCACGTCGTCGCCGATCGCCGACTCGTCGCAGGCCAGGTTCATCGCGCTGGCCTGCACGTCCGGGTGGTCCGGGCCGTGCCGTCGGCGGGAACGCACCAGCACGTCCGCGCTCAGCGTGTGTGCCCGCTCCAACTCGCCGAGCTTGCGCAGGGTCACCGCGTAGTTCTTCAACGCCCGCAGCGTCTCCGGGTCCTCCTCGCCGAGTACCAGCCGGTTCGCCTCGACCGCCGCCTCCAGCACCCGACGGGACTCGACCAGGTCGCCGGTGTCGCGCAGGTCGCGGCCGTACTGGCCGGCGGAGAAGAGAGTGAACGGGTGCATCGGGCCGAGCGTCTCGCGACGCCGGGCCAGGGTGCGCTCGTTGCGGCTCAGCGCACCGCGCAGGTCACCGACCAGGCGTAGCGAGATGGCCAGGTTGTGCGCCGCGATCAGTGCGCGGGGATGGTCCTCACCGAACACCTCCCGGGCCAGTTCCTCGGTACGGGTGTCCAACTCGCGGGCCCGTTCGAAGAATCCGAGCGCGCGCAGGTCGGCGGCGAGGCTGCCGGCCGCGATCACGGTGTACTCGTGCTCCTCGCCGAGGCTGCGGCGGAGCCGGTCGTAGACGTCGCGGTCGATGTCGTAGGCGTCCTGGTAACGGGCCTCCAGGCGCAGGGCGTTGGCCAGCTGGAACCGCATCATCAGCGTCTGCGGATCGTCCGGGCCGTACCGCCGGTGCCACAGCGCGATCGCCTGTTCGGCGAGCTCGGCGCAGGTGGCGAAGCCCACCCGGATCCACATGTAGCGGGCCACGTCGAGCAGCAGCTGCCGGACCTCCGGCTGGTCCGAGGTGAGGGTTCGCGACGGCAGCAGGTGCGGCCACAGCTCCGCGTAGATCGGCCAGTTCTCGGGCTTGTCGGGGTCCTTGGGGTTGGCGGCGGCCAGAATGGCGTGCACGTGCTGGCGGTTCTCGTCCTTCTCCTGCTCGGAGAGGGACTCCCGAATCAGCTCCTGCACCAGCGGGTGCATGCGCAGGCTGGTCTGGCCGGCCTCGTCGGCGCGCCCTCGGCCGCCGCCACGCACGGTGTCGATGCGGGCCAGCGCGTACCGGCCGATGTCGCGCAGCGTCCGCCCCATCAGCAGCGGATCGCGCAACGACCCGTCGTAGGAGAGCAGCACGTTGATGAACCGCTCTCCGTTGATCAGCGACATCGGGATCGGTTCGCTGGCGAAGAAGGCGCAGACCTCCAGCAGCTTCGCCGCCGCCGGATTGCGCTCCCGCAGGCTGTCCAGCGAGACCAGCCACGGCTGGGCGCCGGTCTGCTGGTAGTCGGCCGGCAGCTCGTCGGCGAGCATGTCCGGCAGGTAGCGCCGGACCCGGGTGAGGTACTGCGCGGGTGTCTCGCCGGTGGTGGCCAGCCACGCGCCGGCCTGTTCGATGGCCAGCGGCAGGTCACCGAGCCGGTCGGCGATCAGGTCGGCGTCGCCGTCCGGCAGATGCCGGGCCCGCCGCCGCAGCAGGGCGAGGCTCTCCTCCCGGTCGAAGGCACCCACCTCCAGCATCCGGGCCGACCGGGCCCAGGCGTGGTTGCGGGTGGTGACCAGGATGTGCCCGGGCCCCTGCGGGATCAGGTCGAGCAGTTCCGAGGGCTCGTCGGCGTTGTCGAGGACGAGCAGCCAACGCCGGAACGGCACGCCACGGCGCAGCACGTCGAGGACCCAGCTGACCCGCTCGCTGACGCTGCCGCTGAGCGGGGCGTCGAGTTCGGCGGCGAGCCGGTCGGCGAGCGCGCCCAGGGCGAGCCGCAGGACGCTCGGTTGCTGCGCCGAGATCCACCAGACGATGTCGTACTCGGCGCGGAACCGGTAGGCGTACTCCAGTGCGATCTGGCTCTTGCCGACGCCGCCGAGACCGTGCAGCGCCAACGGCACATGCCCGGCCTCCGAACCGGACAGCCAGTCGCGCATCTCCTCCAGCAACGGACCCCGACCGACGAACTGGACGTTGCGGGGTAGCGGCACCCGCCAGACCGGCGGCTCGTTGCCTGGGAAGCGGCGGCGTCGCTGGGCGTCCTCCGGATCGGGGGCGGGGCGGGCGGGATGGCCCAGCGCCTCCAGCAACCGGGCCGTCGCCTCCTGCTCGTTGATGCCCACCAGGTCGACCGGTATGCGTTCCAGGAACAGCCCGGGAGCGCGGGAATTGTCCAGCCGCACCGGCACCAGGTAGCTGGTGCCGGTGGTGGGATCGTGGGCGGTGGCCTGGTTCCACAACTCGGCCGCGTTCGGCGACTGCATGTACTCCTGGGACAGCAGCACGACCAGCCGGGCGGCGTCGTTCAGACCGACGGTGGCCCGGTCACCGCCGGACGGGTTGGCGGGGAAGTCGACCTCCCGCATGACCGCCCGCAGGCCGGCGGCGCGAAGCTCGTCGCAGATCCACTCCGCCCAGGCCCGGTCCAGCGCCGCGTAGCTGACGAAGACGTCGGGGGCGGCACCGACGAGCCGCTGCCGCTCGAACTTGGCCAGCCAGGTCCGGCGGAGCCGGTCGTCCAACGGGGGCAGGTCCTCGACCTCGCCGTCGGTGATCGCGCGGGTCAACCGCTCGTACGCGGCGAGCAGGGTCGCCTCGTGGTGAGCCCGGTCCCCGAACGTGGCCAGGATCTCCTCGTAGGCGTAGTAGGGCTGGTAGGGGATCTCGATCTCACCCCAGTACCGGTCAGTCTCCTCGGGCGAGAGCCGGGGCAGCAGCGGGGTGAACCGCCGACGTGCCTGATCCCGGCCGGCCTCCAGCTTGAGCTGCTCGGCGTTGTCGACGCGCATCGGCACCGGCAGGATCCGCACCGGCCGGTCGCCGCGTTGCCGGACGATCGACCGGGCCACCGCGGCGGCGCCGTCGATGCTCTGCTCGTTGAGGGTGAACGAGGTGACGACCGCGTCGGGCAGCCGCACCGTGCAGATGCCGGCGCCGTCGCTGACCCCGGTACGGCTGTCGATCAGCACGTAGTCGTAGTTCGCCCGCATGCTGGCCGCCAGCGCATCCAGGAAGCTGTTGCCGCCGAGCTTCTCGAAGAACGCCTGCCAGTCGAAGGTGCTGACCGCCTTCGTGTACGACGGGTCCTGCCGCCCGGCGGGGAGCAGGTCCAGGAATCCCGGCCGGACGGGGCGGGCACCGCCGGTGACGTCGCGGTGCGGTGTCGGGAAGCGCCACTCCAGCGACACCGCGTGCCGCAGCACGTCGGCCGCCGTGCCGATCCAGTCCGGGTCCTCCGTCTCGTCCATCGGGCGTACGGCGGCGTCGGCGTAGTCCCGGGCCATGTCGATCACCCCGCGCGAGGTGCGCAGGTCCTTGTCGAGCAGGAACGGGTGGAAGTAGCGGTGCAGGCCGGGGGATTCCAGGTCCCAGTCCACGGCGAGCACCCGGTGACCGTTCGCGGCGAGGATCCAGGCCACGTTCGCCAGCGCCATGGTGCGTCCGGTGCCGCCCTTGTACGAGTAGAACGTGATGATCCGGCCTTCCCTGTCGGTGGCCGCCGTGACCGGGTCGCTGCTCGTCACGCTGCTCCTCCCGTTCCACGCTGGTCGTCGTCGCGCGCCCACGGGCCGTCCAGCCGTGGTGGCGAGGTGTCCGTCGACGGGGCCGGCGGCCGGTGCACCGAACCTCGGCTGAAGACCCGGTTCCGGGCGACCTCCAGCACCTCCGGAAGCTCGTCCTCGAAGGCCCGGTGGGTGATGATGTTCGACCGGTAGAGTTCGTCGTCCGAGGTGAACTCGTTGAAGATCTCCCGGCAGGCCCGGGAGAGGGTCTGCCAGTGTTCGCGGGTCTCCGGGTCGTCGCGACTGCTGGGGATGAGGACCGCGGTGGCGGCACGGTGGTCGCCCAGCGCCGCCGAGGCGTGCTCGACCAGGGCCTGCCGCCGTTGCGGCAGGCGGGTCATCCAGGCGTCGACGATCAGCACCAGGATCTGGTTGTAGCGGGCGGCCAACTCGGCACTGTGCGGCAGCCGGTCGATCTCCACCACTGTGGACTGGTAGCTGTGGTCGGCCGCGATCTCCCGGGCGTAGTCGACGAGCGGCTCCGGCATCGGCGGCCGGTACGGCGCCCACTGCAACGGGTCGTCGCCGTACACCGTGACGTGCTGGCGTATCCCGCGCATCTCGTCGCGGTTGGAGGCGGCCACCACGAAATGCACAAGCATCGGGTTGGTGGCGTCCCCGCCGGTGCCGGTGACCCGGTCGGTGCCGTTCGTGGTCTCCTCCGGGTGGAAGGCGCTGTCCACGGCCTGAAGGTCGACCGGGCGGTGCTGTTCCGGCAGGGGATTGGCCTCCACACTGGCCACGATCTGGCTGGCGAGCTCGAACAGGAAGGTGCGGTAGTCGTCGCTGTGCCGCTGTAGCCGCATCAGCTGCCGCACGCCGAGGCGCTGGTAGAGGTCACCGAGACTGTCGGAGGTGTACTGCAACGGATGGGCCACCGGGTGGATCCGCCCCGGCTGCGCGGGAATCCACATCAGCGGTTTGAGCAGCGAGGTGTCCACCCGCCGCTGGCTCTCGAACCGGGCGGTGCGCTCGGCGAAGAGCTGCCACTCCTGCCCGCACACCCGGCTCTGGAAATACCGTGGTGTCATCAGCGCGAGAAAGGACCGGCAGCTGCCGAGCGCCTCGACCAGCCGCTGCGGCCACCGTTCGCCGAGCAGGATGGTCCGGTCGACGAACCCGACCCGTTCGTCCCGGGACAGACCGGCGATCAGCCGCACCTCTGCACTGAGATCCTCGTAGAACTTCTGGACGAGTGCGTCCTCGTCGCCTCTGGCGTAGCTGAGGAAGAAGTACAGCACCGCACCTCCGCGCCTGGGACTCTGGCCATGGGGTGGCTGGGTCGTGGCTGTCGCCGGTGGGCCAGGTGCCAGCGGCCGTGGCGGCGGGAGCTTCACCGCGAGTATAGGTGTGGAAGCGGGGCGTGGCAGCCCGCTGAACTGTCGTATCCCAGGTGGCGGTGACCGGCCGACGGGGCACCGGCATCATGGGGCGATGGATTTCCCGGCGCCGCTGCGTCCGTTGGTCGCCGGCTCCACCTGGCGGCGCGGCGTGTTCCTGTTGCTCGGCGGAGTGCTCGCGCTGCCGTACGCGTTGCTCCTGGTGGCTTTCGGGCAGATGTTCGCCACGTCCGGGGTGCCCCGGCCGCTGGTCCTGGTGCTGCTGGTGCCGGCGGCCACCATCGCCGTCGTACCGATCTTCCTCGGCGGTAGCCGCGCGCTGGAGATAGCCGCGGTCCGTGGGCTGCTCGGGGTCGACCTGCCCGAGCCGCTGCCCGGTCACCGGCTTGACCGGGAGACCCGGCTGCGCGCCGCGCTCTGGATCGGACTGCACCTGACCAGCGGCGCGCTGGTGGTGACCGCGCTGTTCAGTGCGGTGCCGATGGCGCTGGCGTTCATCGCCGCCCAGGCCGGTGTGGACGTCGGGATCACCGGTGCCGAGCGGTTCGGGCCGTTCGACGGTCGGGACAGCGGCTGGTTGACGCTCCTCGGAGTGCTCGTGCTGGTCGCGCTCGGCTACGTCGTGGCCGGGCTCGGTGCGCTTGCCGCGTCGATGGCACCGGCGCTGCTGGGACCGGCGTCGGCCGAGCGGATCGCGGCGCTGGAGGCCCGGGCCGCCCGGCTGGCCGAACGCAACCGGCTGGCCCGGGAACTGCACGACTCGGTCGGCCACGCGCTTACCGTCGCCACCCTCCAGGCCGGCGCCGCCCGCGAGGTGCTCGACGGCGACCCGGAGTTCGTTCGCCGGGCGCTGGCCGCCATCGAGGAGACCGGTCGGCGGGCGATGGACGATCTCGACCACGTGCTCGGGCTGCTCCGGGAGACCGGGGAACCATCAGTCGTCGCGCCCCAGCGGACCCTGTCCGACCTGGCGGAACTGATCGCCGACACCCGGGCGGCCGGCACGTCGGTACGCAGCCGCAGCCGCGGGTCGCTGGACGCCCTGCCGGCGGCGGTGTCCCGGGAGGGCTATCGGATCGTGCAGGAGGGGTTGACAAACGCCGCCCGGCACGGCCACGGGCCGGTGACCTTGCGGGTGGACGTGTCGCCGGACGGTCTGGAGATCGAGTTGGTAAACCCGGTGGCTCGGCCGACGTCGGATGGTGCGGCGGTGCCGGGTGGTGGGCGGGGGCTGATCGGCATGCGGGAACGGGTGCTGCTGCTCGGTGGTCGGATCACCACCGGAGTGGACGGAGAACGATGGCGGGTACGGGTGCGGCTGCCGATCGGGGCGGACGGATGAGCGTGGACGTGCTGCTCGTCGACGACGACGAACTGGTCCGGATCGGGCTGCGGACCATCCTCGACGCCCAGCCGGACCTGCGGGTCGTCGCCGAGGCAGCGGACGGGTCGGAGGTGCCGCCGCTGGTCGCCCGGCACCGCCCGCAGGTGGTGCTGATGGACGTGCGGATGCCCGGGATCGACGGCATTCAGGCCACCCGGCGCCTGCTGGCCACCTCCGCCGAGCCGCCCCGGGTGCTGGTCATCACCACCTTCGCCAACGACGAGTACGTCTACGAGGCGCTGCGCGCCGGAGCCAGCGGTTTCCTGCTCAAGCGGGCCCGGCCGGCCGAAGTGGTGGAGGCGGTACGGGTGGTGGCGCGCGGCGAGTCGCTGCTCTTCCCGGCCGCGATCCGCCGGCTGGTCGGGGCGTACGGGCGGCGGACCGCCGACGGGCTGCGGGCGGCCCGGCTCACCGAACGGGAGGCGGAGGTGTTGCGGCTGATGGCCGCCGGACTGTCCAACCCGGAGATCGCCGCCCGACTCGTGGTGGGTGTCGAGACGGTGAAGACGCACGTCGGCAACGTGCTGACGAAGCTCGGGGTGCGTGACCGCACCCAGGCGGTGATCGCCGCGTACGAGTCGGGGTTCGTCACGCCCGCCGGTTGACGTGTCCCCCACGAGGGGGAGACGGTTCACCGCCGTACGGGAGGGCAGGGCGGGCGCCCCGGCCGAGGCTGGGGTCATGACCAACGTAGCCCTACCCGAACACCGCGAGACGACCCGTCGTCCCGGCCTGCTCGCCCCACTCGCCGCCGGTTGGCTCGGGCTGTGGGGCCTGCTCGCCCTGGTGGCGGCCCGCACCGGCACCGGCTATCCGTTCGGCGCCGACGACCCGCACCGGGACTCGACCCTGCTCCGGCTGCTCCCCTCGGAGGCCGGGCCACCGTTCTTCGCCGGGATGCTGCTCACCGCCGCCGCACTGGTCCTGGTCAGTCGCAGGAGCACGTTGACCGGCCCGCTGCGGGTGCTGCTGCTCGGCTACGGCTGGGCCGTCGCGTTCGTGCTGGCCGTGGTGGTGCCCGGAGTGCACGTGCTGGCCCTGGTCGGGTACGCACCGATGCTGCTGATCGGTGCGCCCTTCGGCTGGCCGCCGGTGGACTACGCCGACGTGTTCACCTGGGCGCTGACCGCCCGCGTCGCCGCGCTGGCCGGCGGTGTGCTGTTGAGCGGGGTGCTGCTGGGGTGGCAGCGGCGTACGGCCGGTTGCTGCGTGGGGTGTGGCCGCGACGGCACCGACCGGGGTTGGACCACCCCGGCGGCCGCCGCCCGCTGGGGCCGGTGGGCCGTCTGGATCGCGGCGGTGATCCCCGTCGGGTACGCGCTGACCCGGTTCGCCTGGCTGGCCGGCATCCCGCTCGGCCTCTCCGGGGAGGAACTCGCCGAGTTGCGGGAGAGCGGCGGCGTCTGGGCGGGGTTCGGGCTGGGTGCCTTCGCCACCGTCGGCTCGGTGCTCACCCTGGGGCTGGTGCAGCGGTGGGGTGAGCGGTTCCCGCGCTGGATGGTGGGGCTGGCGGGTCGGCGGGTGCCGGTGCGGCTGGCCGTGATCCCCGCGACGGCGGTGGCGGTCCTGGCCACCGCGGCCGGCCTGAACGCGCTGAGCGTCCCCGAGTTCTGGGAGTCGGGCCGCGGGCTCAGTGCGGCCGGCGCCCCGCTGATGTTCTTTCCGCTGTGGGGGCTCGCGCTCGGCGCCGCGACGTACGCGTACCACCTGCGTCGTCGGGGTGTCTGCGGTCGCTGCCACCTGGGGTGACCGCGGGGTCCGGTCCGTCGTCCGGCACGGGGGCGGGCGGCGGACCGGACTGTCACGGCAGGTCGCGGGCGTAGCAGACGGAGAGCGGCTCGCCCCGGTACGGCCCGAAGTTGTCGATGCGCCGGTAGCCCTCCCGTTCGTAGAAGCGCATGGCATCGGGCTGGGCGGTGCCGGTCTCCAGCAGCAGGGTGCGTACCCCGGCGTCGCGGGCGGCCTGTTCCAGGGCGCGCAGGATGGCCGTCGCGACGCCGGTGCCCCGGGCCGGCGGGCTGACGTACATCCGTTTGATCTCGGCGGAACCGGCGACGAGGAAGCGCAGGCCGCCGCAGCCGACGGCGGTGCCGTCGGGGTCTCGGGCGATCAGGAAGACGCTCACCGTCTCGGCCGTGGGTTCCTCGCCCGGCTCGTGGTCGTCGCAGCCGTAGCGGGCGTCGAGTTCGGCCCGCTGAGCGGCGCGCAGCCGGGTGGCGTCGGTCGACTCCCAGGGTTCGCGATCGATGGAGAGCACCACGGCCCCTCCTCCTCACCGGCAGAGTTCATGATCATGCCAGGTTGGTGGGGGTCGACGCAGGCGGGTGCGCGCTAGCGTGGGCGGGGTGAGTGAGTCTTCGTCTGTTTCGCCGCTCCCACCGGCCGACCTGCCCGCCACGCTCGGCGCGCTGCGCGCCGCCGGGTACCGGTACCGCACCGTCAAGCAGGAGCTACGCGACAACCTGCGGGCCCGGATGCGCGACGGCGCTGCGCGGTTCGCCGGCATCGTCGGGTACGACGACACCGTGCTGCCGGAGGTGGAGCGGGCGCTGCTCGCCGGGCACGACATGGTGCTGCTCGGTGAGCGGGGCCAGGGCAAGACCAGGCTGATCCGGTCGCTTGTGACGCTGCTGGACGAGTGGACGCCGGTGATCGTCGGCTCGGTGCTCAACGAGCACCCGCTGCACCCGGTCACCCCGGCCTCGCGGGCGCTGCTCGCCGAGGCCGGCGACGACCTGCCGGTGGGCTGGCTGCACCGCTCGATGCGCTACGGGGAGAAGCTGGCCACCCCGGACACCAGCGTCGGTGACCTGATCGGCGACGTCGACCCGGTCCGGCTGGCCGAGGGGCGCACGCTCGGCGACCCCGAGACGATCCACTTCGGGCTGGTGCCGCGCACCAACCGGGGCATCTTCGCGGTCAACGAGCTGCCCGACCTGGCCGAGCGGATCCAGGTGGCGCTGCTCAACGTGCTGGAGGAGCGGGACATCCAGGTACGCGGCTACCAACTGCGGCTGCCGCTGGACCTGCTGCTGGTGGCAAGCGCCAACCCGGAGGACTACACCAACCGGGGCCGGATCATCACGCCGCTCAAGGACCGCTTCGGCGCGGAGATCCGCACCCACTACCCGACCGACCTGGAGCTGGAGCTGGCCCTGATCCGGCAGGAGGCCGACCTGGTCGCCGAGGTGCCGGAGCACGTGCTGGAGGTGCTGGCCCGATTCGCCCGGGCGGTACGCGATTCGCCGTCGGTGGACCCACGCTCGGGTGTCTCCGCCCGGTTCGCCATCGCCGCCGCGGAGACCGTCGCCGCCGCCGCGCTGCGCCGGGCCTGCCTGCTGGGCGCCGACTCGGAGCTGCCGTCGTCCGAGGCGGTGGCGCGGGTGGGGGACGCGGTGTCGGTGACGTCGACGCTGCGCGGCAAGGTGGAGTTCGAGAGCGGCGAGGAGGGCCGGGAGGTCGAGCTTCTCGGCCACCTGCTGCGTACCGCCACCGCCGAGACGTTCCGGGCCCGGCTGGCCGGGCTGGACCTGTCCGGCTTCAC
The DNA here is from genome assembly GCF_042898635.1 of Micromonospora sp. NPDC000442. NCBI lineage: Bacteria > Bacillati > Actinomycetota > Actinomycetes > Micromonosporales > Micromonosporaceae > Micromonospora > Micromonospora sp. NPDC000442. The sequence continues at coordinate 407,188 of NZ_JBIAYZ010000005.1, forward strand.
CGCGCTGGTGGAGGAGGGACAGGCGGTCGAGACCGGGGAGTTGGTGTCGGCGGCTGACCTGCTGCGTCAGGTGGGCACGGTGCCGGGGTTGGCGAAGGTGCTCGACCGGCTCGGTATCGGCGACGCGCCGAGCACCGGGCAGGCCGCGGCGGCCGTCGAGTTCGTGCTCGAAGGGCTGTATCTGAGCCGCCGGCTGGGCAAGGACGTCACCGACGGCGGGCGGACCCGCTACGGCGGCCGGGACTGAGATGGCCGGCAACCGGTTCCGGTACGGGCAGTGGCGCGGCGGCCCCGATCCGCTCGCGCCCCCGTACGACGTGCAGGCCGCGGTGGACCAGGTCGGCGCGGAGGTGCTTGCCGGCGGCAGTCTCCGGGACGCGCTGCGGGACCTGCTGCGCCGGGGCCCGCAGGGGCGTGGTGGGCTGGACGGGCTGACCGCCCGCGCCCGTCGGCTGCGCCGCGAGGCGTTGCGCCGGGGTGAGCTGGACGGGGCGGTGACCCGGGCGCGGGCGCTGCTCGATCAGGCGCTGGCCGCCGAGCGGGACGAGTTGGCCCGCCGCGACGACGAGGCGGCCCGGTTCGCCGAGACGATGCTTGACGATCTGCCCCGCTCGACCGCGCAGGCGGTGCGGGACCTGTCCGACTACCGGTGGGCCAGCGACGAGGCCCGGCAGACCTACCAGCGGATCCTCGACGGGCTGCGCGACGACGTGCTCGGCCAGCGCTTCGCCGGGCTGCGCGACTCGGCCCGGCTCGCCGGTGACCCGGCGGTGCAGGAGCAGGTCGCCGAGATGATGCGGGACCTCAACGCCCTGCTGGCCCGGCACGCCCGCGCCGAGGACACCGCCGACGCGTTCGCCGAGTTCATGCGCCGGCACGGCGACTTCTTCCCGGAACGCCCGCGCGACGTGGACGAACTGATCGACCTGCTGGCCCGCCGATCGGCGGCCGGCCAGCGGCTGATGAACTCGCTGTCGGAGCGGCAGCGGGAGGAACTGGCCGGGCTGATGCGCGAGTCCCTCGGTGACCGGCTCGCCGGTGAGTTGGCCGCGTTGGAGGGGAACCTGCGGGCGCTCCGGCCCGACCTGCGCTGGGGGCGGGGTGAGCGGACGCAGGGCGGCCGGCCGCTGGGCTACGGCGAGGCGACCGGGGCACTCGACGAGATCGCCGAACTGGACGACCTGCTCGACCAGTTGGGCCAGGCGCACCCCGGGGCGACCCTTGACGACATCGACGTCGACGCGGTGGCCCGGACACTGGGCCGCGACGCGGCCGACGACGTACGGCGGCTGCGGGAACTGGAGCGGGAACTGCGCCGCCAGGGCTGGGTGACCCGCGACGCCGACGGTCTGACGCTGAGTCCGAAGGCACTGCGCCGCCTCGGCGGCACCGCGCTGCGCCAGGTCTTCGCCGAGCTGACCGCCGGCGCGCGAGGCCAGCACGACCTGCGCTCGGCCGGGGCGGCCGGCGAGGTGACCGGGGCGTCGCGGCCCTGGGAGTACGGCGACGAGCAGCCGCTTGACGTGGTGCGGACGCTGACCCGGGCGGTCCGCCGAGCCGGCCCCGGAGTGCCGGTGCAACTGGCCGTCGAGGACTTCGAGGTCGTCGAGACCGAACGGCGAGCGTCGGCGGCGGTGGCGCTCTGCGTCGACCTGTCGTACTCGATGATCTCGCAGGGGCGGTGGGGGCCGATGAAGCAGACCGGGTTGGCCCTGGCGCACCTGATGGCGACTCGGTTTCCGCAGGACGCGTTGCAGATCATCGGGTTCGGCCGGCGGGCGGAGACGCTGACCCAGCAGGAACTGGCCGCCGTCGAGCCGGACATGATGCAGGGGACCAACCTGCAACACGCGTTGCGGCTGGCCGGCCGGCACCTGCGGCGCCATCCGGACGCCGAGCCGGTGGTGCTGGTGGTCACCGACGGTGAACCGACCGCCCACCTGGATCCGGACGACGGTGAGGCGCTGTTCGCGTGGCCGTCCTCACCGGAGACGATCGAGGCGACAATCCGGGAGGTGGACCGGCTCGGCCGCTTCGGGGCCACCCTGAACCTCTTCATGCTGGGCGACGATCCCGGGCTGCGCCGCTTCGTCGACGCGGTGGCCCGGCGCAGCGGCGGCCGGGTGTTCACCCCGGACGCCGACGACCTCGGTGAGTACGTGGTCAGCGACTACCTGCGGGCCCGCCGCGGCCGCCGCTAGGCTCGGCGGGTGGAGGTCGACGGGCTGCGACGGGCGTACGACGCGGTGCTGACCGAGGTCGAGTCGGGCGGGTTCGAGTCGCCCCCGCCCGACCGGTACAGCGCCGAGCAGATCGTGGCGCACCTGATCGCCAGCGACGAGCTGATGCGCGAGGCCACCGAGGCGGTGCTGGCCGGCTCGCCGTACGCCTTCTACGACCTGGACGAGGTCCACCGCCCGGAACTGGACGAACTGGCCGCCGAGTGCGGCGGCCTCGACGGACTCGCCGTCCGGCTGCGCGCCACCAGTGACCGGCTGGTCGCGTTGGTGGCTCAGCTCGGTGCGGCAGCGGACACCCCGGTGGAGACACACCTCCGCGAGGGGTTCGAACTCGTCATCGACGAGCCGCTGCCGTGGGGCCGCACGATCGACCTGCACGCCCGCGTGCACCTGCCCCGCCATCTGAACGAGCTACGCGCCCTGCGCCGCGGGCCCTGACCGGGTACGGCTTGCTGGGCGCCTCCCCGGGGAGGCAAGCGCTTGAGCACTCGGCTACTGAAGCGTCCAGCGCTGGGCCGGGTTGCCGTCGCAGGGCGCCTGGACGATGTCGGTGCCGGCGTCGGCGCCGCCGTCGCGGGCCTGGGCGCACTTGCCGCTGTGTACGGCCACCAGCACGGTGGCGCCGCCGTCGACAGGTTGCAGCCGCCACTGCTGGTTGCCCTCACCGTGGCAGCCGAACTGCTGCAACCGGGCACCGTCGTCACCGCTGACGCCCTCGACGTCGAGGCACTGGTTGTGGGCGGCGTTGGTAAGTGTCACCGTGTCCGGGCCGAAGGTGTTGACCACCCACTGCTGCTCCGGCCCGCCGCTGCAATCGGCCAGCTTGGCGGCGGCCCGCTCGCCGTCACCGTCGAGACCGAGACAGAGATGGGATCCGACCCCACGGAACACCTTCGGCCCGGCGATCGCGTCCGGATCCTCGCTGGGGCTCGGTGTGGGGGACGGCTCGGGCCTGGTCGGGCTCGGTTCCGGTTCGCTCCCGGTGGGGCTGGGCTGCACCGTGCTCGGGCTGGGGGCGGCCACCGTCGGTGCCGCCTCCGGCTCGCCGCCGCCGAGCACGCCGGTGGCGAACAGCACCCCCAGCAGTACGCCGACCAGCCCGACCGCCAGTGCCGTGACAAGCAGCGGATCGCGGGGCGGTCCGGCTCGGCGGGTGCCGTAGACGCTGCCCGACCCATCGGTGTGCGACATGCCGGCATCCTGTCCCACCGCGCGAGGTCCCGGCCAGCCGCCCCCGGTGCCCAGCCTGATCTGGGCGAGAAACGCCTCCGATGGACATCCCGCCAGCCCGCCCCCATGACGCGTAAAGTGATCCCATGCACGCCGTGCGTGATCATGACCAGGCGGTGGCCCAGCTACGACGGTCGTACGCGGCGGTGCCACACGGCCAGCCGGTGCGGTTGGCCAAGCGCACCTCCAACCTGTTCCGTCCGCGCAACGCCCCCGTCTCCGGTCTGGACGTCAGCGGTCTCGGCGGGGTGCTGGGCGTCGACCCGGTCGCCCGCACCGCCGATGTGCAGGGCATGTGCACCTACGAACGGCTGGTCGCCGCGACCCTGCCGTACGGCCTGATGCCACTGGTGGTGCCGCAGCTGCGCACCATCACCCTCGGCGGGGCGGTGACCGGGCTGGGTATCGAGTCGACGTCGTTCCGCAACGGACTGCCGCACGAGTCGGTGACCGAGCTGGACGTGCTCACCGGCACCGGTGAGGTGGTCACCGCCCGGCCCGACGGCCCACACGCCGACCTGTACGCCGCCTTCCCCAACTCGTTGGGCAGTCTCGGATACGCCACCCGGCTGCGGATCGAGCTGCAACCGGTCCGCCGGTACGTGGCCCTGCGCAACCTGCGGTTCACCAACCTGACCGCGTTGACCGAGGCGATGGGCGAGATCGCCGCGACCCGCCGTTGGGCCGGTGAGAGCGTCGACGCGATGGACGGGGTGATGTTCAGCCCCGGTGAGGCGTACCTCGTGCTGGGCAGCTTCACCGACGACGTGCCGGCGGTTTCCGACTACACCGGCCAGGAGATCTACTACCGCTCGCTGCGCCAGCGCCCGCACGACGCGCTGACCGTCCACGACTACCTGTGGCGCTGGGACACCGACTGGTTCTGGTGCTCGGCGGCGTTCGGCGCGCAGCATCCGGTGGTGCGGCGGTTGTGGCCGGCGCGGTGGCGGCGCAGCGACGTCTACCACCGCATCGTGCGTCTGGAGCACCGGCACCGGGTGGCCGCCCGGATCGACAGGTGGCGCGGCCAGCCGGCCCGGGAGCGGGTCGTGCAGGACGTGGAGATCCCGCTGGACCGCACGGCCGAGTTCCTGCACTGGTTCGCCACCGGCGTCGGGATGACGCCGGTGTGGTTGTGCCCGCTGCGGCTGCGGGAGCCGGCGGGTCCGGGATCGGCCCGGTCCTGGCCGCTGTATCCGCTACGGCCGGGGCAGGACTACGTAAACATCGGGTTCTGGGGGAGCGTGCCGATCGCCGAGGGCGCCGCCGACGGCGACGTCAACCGGGAGATCGAGCGCGCGGTGTCGGAGGCGGGCGGGCACAAGTCGCTCTACTCCGACGCGTACTACGACCGGGATTCGTTTGACCGGCTCTACGGCGGCGGGACATGGCGCGCCGTGCGGGACCGGTACGACCCGGAGCACCGGCTCACCGGACTGTACGAAAAGGCGGTAGCACGCGCATGAGTCTCACCGACCGTAGCCAGGGAGCGGCAGGCGCTCCCGCCCCGCCGCCCCCGGGGGGCCGGCGGCGTGGGTCGACCGTGGCGGACATCGTCCGGGCGGTGACCTCGGGCCCCCTGCCGGTACGCGTCACCGCGTACGACGGCAGCTCCATCGGCCCGGCCGACGCCGGGATCACCCTGTCGATCCGCTCCGAGCGAGGGCTGTCGTACCTGCTCACCGCGCCGGGAGATCTGGGCATGGCGCGTGCCTACGTCAGCGGCGACCTGAGCCTGGAGGGAGTGCACCCGGGCGACCCGTACGAGGCGTTGCGGGTGCTCAGTGGGCTGCGGATGCGGGCCCCGGCACTGGCCGACGGGCTGGCCCTGGTGCGTGAGCTGGGCTGGGAGCGGCTGCTGCCGCCGCCGGCTCCGCCGCAGGAGGCCCGGCCCCGTTGGAAGCGGATCGTGGGTGGCCTGCGGCATTCGCGGACCCGCGACGACAGCGCCATCTCGCATCACTACGACGTGTCGAACGCGTTCTACGAGAGGGTGCTCGGCTCGTCGATGACGTACACCTGCGCGGTGTACCGCAGCCCGGACGACACGTTGGAACAGGCGCAGGCGAACAAGTACGACCTGGTCGCTGGCAAGCTCGCGCTGCGGCCGGGGATGCGGCTGTTGGATGTGGGCTGCGGTTGGGGCGGCATGGTCCGGCACGCGGCCCGGGAGTACGGCGTCAAGGCGATCGGGGTGACGCTGTCGCGGGCGCAGGCGCAGTGGGCTCAGGCGGCGATCGAGCGGGAGGGGCTGACCGGGTTGGCGCAGGTGCGGCACCTGGACTACCGCGACGCGCCGCGCGAACAGTTCGACGCGGTCTCCTCGATCGGCCTGACCGAGCACATCGGAGTCCGCAACTATCCGGCCTACTTCGGGTTCCTGCGTGACCGGCTGCGCCCGGGGGCCCGGCTGCTCAACCACTGCATCACCCGGGCGGACAACCGGGCGCCGCACCGTTCCGGGGCGTTCATCGACCGGTACGTCTTCCCGGACGGCGAGTTGGCCGGCCCGGGTCGGGTAATCAGCGAGATCCACGATGCCGGGCTGGAGGTGCATCACGAGGAGAACCTGCGCCAGCACTACGCGCTGACCCTCGCTGCCTGGTGCCGCAACCTGGTGGAGCACTGGGATTTCTGCGTCGCCGAGGTGGGTGCGGGTACGGCCCGGGTGTGGGGGCTCTACATGGCCGGTTCACGGCTGGCGTTCGAGCGCAACGGCATCCAGCTGCATCAGGTGGTGGCGACGCGTAACGGCCCGGACGCGGTGAACGGCTATCCGCTGCGCCCGGACTGGCTGCCCTGACCGGGTACCTCGGGACCGAGCGGGGCCGCGCCGGAGCTGCCGGCGCGGCCCTTTCTCGAACCCATTGACAAGGAAGTTTTTTACGTACAAACTGATTTTGCCATGAGAGATGTCCTGTACCTGGAGCAGATCGAGCAGGCCGAGGTGCTGCTGAAACCGCAGCGTGTCGAGATCCTGCGGCAGCTGGCCGAGCCACGCACCTGCACCGAGGTGGCCGCCCGGCTGGAGCAGACGCCACAGCGCGTCTACTACCACGTCAAGCAACTCGTCGCGGCCGGGCTGGTCGAGCAGGTCGACCAGCGCAAGGTCCGTGGCATCACCGAGGGCATCTACCGGGCGGTCGCCCGGTCGTACTGGCTCTCACCGCGTCTGGTGGGCCGGATCGGGCTGCGCCGCGCCCGCGACGAGCTGAGCCTCGGCTACCTGCTGGACCTGATGGAGGAGGTCCAGGCCGACGTCGCCGCCCTGGACCGCACCGCTCCGGAGCTGCCGTCCATCGGCGTCTCCGGCGAGATCCGTGTGCCGGCCGAACGCCGGCAGGAGTTTCTGCACGATCTGCAGTCCGCGCTGCAGGAGTTGTTCACGCGCTACGGCGGCGCTGAGGGAGACGCCTTCAAGCTCGCCGTGGCCTGCTACCCGAAGGGAACCGACAGTGACTGAACCGATGACCCTCGCCGTCCGTCTCGCCGCGCCGATCGCGCGGGTGCGCCAGGCCCTGACCGACCCTGCCGAGCTGCGCGTCTGGCTGGCTGAGCACGCCGAGGTCGAGCTGCCCGAGCGGTACGAGTTCTGGGGCCGCTACACGCCCGAGGGCGACGCTCCACATCAGCGGGTGCTGCACACCGACGACGACCGGCTGCGCTTCGCCTGGCTGCTCGACGGGGTGGAGACCACCACCGAGATCACGCTGAGCGCGGACGGGTCCGACGCCACCGTGCTGCGACTGTCACAGACCCACTTCGACTTCAACGACGTGATCAACGGCACCAGCATCCGGGGTGTCCTACAGACCTACTGGGCGCTGACCATCGCCAACCTGGAGGCCCACCTCGCCGGCCAGCCGCTGCTGCCGAAGGTGGACTTCACCGGCACCGACTTCCGAGGCGAGCTGGAGATCGCCGCACCGGCCGACAAGGTGTGGGAGTCCCTGACCGACTCCGAGCAGGCCAGCGCCTGGTTCGGCTACCCGATCGGCATCGAACCCTGGGTCGGCGGCCGGTACGCCATGGGCGGCTTCGACAGCGGGTTCGCGGCCAAGGTGGTCGACCTGGAGCCCGGGCGGCGGATGTCCGTCGACTGGGGTGCGCCCGGCGTCACCAGCTGGGAACTGACCGAGTCCGAGGGTCGGACGAAGCTCACCTTCGTGCAGAGCGGCTTCGACGAGCAGAACCCGCCGTACGCTGCCTGGGCGGGGTCGGTCTCCGGGCTGGCCGAGCTGCGCCGCTTCCACGAGGTGCCGGATTGGCAGCCGATCTGGCTGCCCGAGGAGACCGCCGCCACGTCCGGCTGAGCCCTCCGGCACGGGCGGTCACCGGGACAGTCTGGTGACCGCCCGTGCCCGGCGGGTGTTGGTGCCGCCTCGACGCCCGTGACGGGCCGGGATTCGCCGGCACGGCTATCGTGGCCTGTCGTGACGGACATCGAGCAGCGACTGGCCGCGATCCGGGGCGACGCACCGCCGAAGCGACACAACGCCCGCACGATCGCCGCGCTTACCGGCAACCCGGGCTGCACCCGGCGGGCGGTCCTCGACGGTGCCGGGGTGGACAAGCCGGCACTGGCTGGACGGGTCGGCTTTCCCGCCCGGTTCGGGCAGTCCCGCTTCGCCATCACCCGGGGCAACATCTTCGAGGCGCAGGTGAAGGCCGACGGCGGGGCCGAGTTGCTGCGACTGGTCGCGGAGCGGCTGGGCGTACCGGTGCCGACGGCGGCCAGCTGGACGGACCTCGGCGACGGCGACGACCCGGCCACCCGGGCCCGACGCTCGGCGACCCTGCTCACCGAGGCGGTGTCGCCCGTCGATACCGACGCCGACGCCGACGAGCCGACCGGTGCCGGGGAGTCGCGGTGTGCCGACGAGCCGGCGGCGCTGTTCGACCATCCGATGCTCGGCCTGGTGGTCGCCGGGCAGCGGGTACACCTGGAACCGGACCTGGTGGCCGCCCGGCTGGGCGGCCGGTTCCACGTGGTCGAGATCAAGTCGTTCCCCGTGATCGACGGCCAGGCCGACCCGGCGAAGGTAGCCGCCGCGGCGGTGCAGTCCGCCGTCTACGTGCTGGCCCTACGGGAGCTGTTCACCGCCCGGGGCCACGACCCGCACCTGGTGTCGCACGAGGTGGTGCTGGTCTGCCCCCGGGACTTCAGCAACGAACCGGTCGCGCACCTGCTCGACGTCCGCCGGCAACTGCTTGTGGTACGCCGGCAACTGGACCGGATGGACCGGCTCGACACGCTGCTGGCCGACGTACCGGCCGACTTCACCGCCGATCCCGCCGCCGACCCGGCGATCCTGGCCGGTTCGCTGGCGCGGGTGCCGGCCCGGTACGCCCCCGATTGCCTGGCCAGCTGCGAGCTGGCGTACTTCTGCCGGCACGAGGCACGCGGGCAGACCGGGGCGCTCGGCCGCCCGGTCCGCGAGGCGCTCGGCGGAATCGCCGACGTCGGCGAGGTGCTGGCGCTCGCCGGTGGGGAACCGGCCACCGAACCCGAGCGGGCGGAAGCCGCCGCGCTGCTGCGGACCGCGGCCCGCCTCCGCGCCGACGCCCTCACCACCGCATGACCGAGCGCATCACGCACCGTGCCGCGGCGTCTCCGGCCGGCACCCGGTGCAGCGGAGTGCCGGCATGAGTACGTTGCGGGCGCTGGCGGCGGCACAGGCAGTAGCCTCCGGGGTGGCCCAACCGGTGGCCACTGTCCGGCATCTGCACCTGTCGAGGCGGCCGCTGGTGCTGGTGCCGCTGGCGATGGCGGGGGAGGCCAACGCCCCCCTCGCCGCGATGGTCGGCTCGGCCCCCGGCGAGGGGCGGCTGTTGATCGTGCCGCAGCCACGGAACCGGGACCAACGGTTCGCGTTCGCCGCCGAGCTGGCCGCGATCGTCCTGCCGTACGTGGACGGGCACCGTACGGCGAACGAGACGGTCTCCGTGGACCGGGGTCGGGACGTCCGGTACCGGTACCTCGACGCTCCGCAGCTGCTGGTGCCGAATCCGGCGGGGGTGACGTTCCTGCGGCTGCTCGGGCGGTCCACCCGGTTCCGTCGGGTCGACGGCGAGTATCCGGTGCCGCCGCAGGTGCCACTGCTGGGCCGCTGGCTGACCTTCTTCGCCGAACGGGCCGAGCATCCCGGCTCGTCGGCGCTGCTGGCGATGACGCAGGCGTTGACGCTGCACTGGGCGACCGGGCAGAGCGCGGTGGAGGATCTGCACCTGCCGGCGCTGCTGGGCTGGATCGCGCCGCCGGCCGGGCTCTCCGGCACCGAGGCGGCGGCCCGGGCCGAGGACCCGTCGATCTGCCCGCCGGCCGGCCCGGCCACCGATCCGGAGTTCGACAACCGGCTGCTGGCGCCGGCCATCGAGGCGTACGCCGCCGCCGGCGCCGACGAGGCGACGCGCGTCGAGGCGTACGCGGAGCTGGAGCTGCTGCTGCGGGACCAGCTGACGCCCACCTGGGAGCTGATGTGGCGCGGCCTGGGGTTGTTGCGTGCCCTGCCGCCCGGCGCCCGGGTGGCCGGGCGGTGGGACGGCGACCGGGACGCCTTCACCGCCCACACCGAGCACCTCGACTCCGACGGTGCGCCGCAGCCGCGCCGTGACGGTGCGGTGGCCGCGGCGGCCCGGCTGCACCGCCTGGAGCGGGCCGCCGCGACCTACGCGGTGCAGCGTGCCTACGACGACCCGCTGGTGATGGCGGAGTACCGGCTGACCGGGGAGGCTTTCGTCGGCGAGGTGCTGCTGGCCGACCCGACCCGGGTAGACGACAGTGGCCGACGCCCGGTGTTGCGCCCGCGTATCCAGCTGATGACCACCGACCCGGTGCTGGTGCCGGTCGGCGCGACCCTGTCCAGCCCGTCCCGCCCCGGGCAGAAGGCGCGGCTGGTGTTCGTCACCCCGACGGCCGACGGCAAGACCGAGGTGGTGCTGGAGCTGTCCGGCAGGATGGGACGCGGCCTGACGGCCAGCCCGGGCAGCGTGCCGGAGGTGGGGGAGCGGCTCTGCTACACCACGCTCAGCGACGCCTACATGCCGGGCGCGGCGTTCCCCACTGTGGACGAAACCCCGTGGACCCACGGCGGTCCCCCCGCGGCCGGAGTCGCGGCACCCGACGAACAATGGGCCTGAGCGCAGCGTCCGCGCCCGATTGACCACCCGCCCTGACAAACCCACACATCGCCGAGCCGGACCGCCGACCGCCGCCAGGACCGCCAACCGCCGCCAGGACCAGGTGACCGCCGCCTGGACCGAGTGACCGCCGCCTGGACCGGTGACCGCCGACCGCCGATCCCGGACGGTAACCATTCCCCGGCAGGGACACTGTGACCTTTGGACGCTTTGCTCTGCTTACCTATACGCACAGGTTGCGCTGCGTGACTGGCGCGAAAGCCGCGCCTTCCCGATAAGGCCAGCTCAACGTTGGGTTGCGTATAGGTAAGCAGAGCAAAGGTGGAAGACAGCATTGTCGGTGGTGGGCTGGCCGGTCACGTTCGGTGATGCATCGTTATGGTCACGCAGGGTCATGGCCGTGTTGCGGCGGGTCGTGGTCGGCGGGTGGAGTGGGAGGCCCCGCCCCGAGGACACCTCCCCGCCGGTGCGGGTGCGACAGGCGCGACAGGGCACTACGGGGAGCCCGCGAGCGGGTCGTTGCCCGCGTCGCCGCACCGGGGGCCATCAGGTTGTGGACTTGCGTACCCCGTTGGATCTGGCGGGGCGGCTGCGGGCGTGGCTAGGCTTTCGGGGTTTGCCAGGGCAGGACCTCGCCGTCGAGGGTGTACGCACGAGAGAGAGCCGGAGCGATCGCTGTGTCGCGGAAGGACGTCGAGCGGGCTGCCGCGCGCTCACCCGGAACGGACCGGGTCGGCCGTGTGGGGCTGGTCGGTGCCGGTGTCGTCGTCGCGATCGAGGCGCTCTGGTTGGTGCTGGGGCTACCCGCCGGCGCGCTGGTAAGCGATCTGGGCGCGCTCACCGTGGCAGGTTGGGCGGCGGTGGCCTGCGTCGCGGCGGCCCGACGGCATCCGGCGACGTTGCGCCGGTTCTGGCTGCTGTTGGCCGCCACCATGGCGTTGTCACTGGCTGGACGGGCACTGTGGACGTCCCAGCGGCTGCTCGGTGAGAGCCTGCCACACACCCTGCCCATCGGGTTGATCTTCGCGGCCAGTCTGCTGACCGGCACCGCCGCGTTGTTCTGTTCGGTCACCGCGCCGCGTACCACGGTGGGTCGGGCCCGGACCCTGCTCGACGGGGTGATCGTCGGGCTGGCGCTGATCCCGATCGGCTGGCTGCTGATCTTCCGCAACGTCAGTCTGGCCGACCTGGACGAGCCGCTGCGCACCGCCGGCCTGCTGTACCCGATGTTCGATCTGATGCAGCTGACCATCCTGGTCGCGGTGGTCGGCCCGGGCCGGCCGGTTTGGCGGCCGATGGCGCTGCTCGGCGTGAGCCTGACGGTACGGGCGGTGGCCGACACGTTCTACGTGTCGCTGGTGGCCGCCGGCACCTACCAGCCCGGCACCCCGGTCGACGTGCTCTGGCCGCTGAGCTACCTGCTGATCGTGGTGGCGACCCGGATGCCCCCACCTCGGGACCATGGCGCTGCCGAGGAGGCCGGGGAAGCGCCGTTGCCGCCGTGGTGGCGGGTGGTGCTGCCCTACCTGCCGGTGGGCGGGGCGATCGTGGCGACCATGCTGGCCCGCGACGCCAGCGGCCACACCCCGATGCCGATCTTCCTGGCGATGATGGCGCTGTTGGCCACGCTGGCGCTGCGGCAGGGCTTGGCGGCCAACGAGAACCTGCGTCTGGTGCTGCAGCTACGCAAGCTCGCCTACGTCGACCAGCTCACGGGGCTGCCGAACCGACTGGCGTTCATCCGCCGGCTGCGGAGTGCGTTGCGCGGCACCAACCGGGTCGCCGTGCTGCTGTTGGACCTGGACGGGTTCAAGCAGGTCAACGATCGGTTCGGGCACACCACCGGCGATACGCTGCTGTCCGGTCTGTCCCGGCGGATGCGCCGGGCGGTCGGCGACGACGGCATGATCGCCCGGATCGGTGGTGACGAGTTCGCCGTGCTGGTCACCGACGGGCGGCCGTTGGCACCGGAGCGGCTGGCCGAGCGGTTGCTGGCGGCGCTGCAACCGTCGCCCGGCGAGGAACTGGTCGGCGTGCACCCGTCGGCCAGCATCGGCATCGCCGAGTACGGGCCGCAGCACATCTCGCACACGGATCTGCTGCGCGACGCGGACATCGCCATGTACGCGGCGAAGGCGGCCGGCAAGTCCGCGTACCGGCGGTGCACGCAGGGGTTGCGGGAGTCGGCGGTGAGCCGGGCCGAGCTGATCGCCGACCTGCGGCGGGCCGTCGACGAGGAGCAACTGCACCTGGAGTTCCAACCGATCGTGGACCTGGCCACCGGGGTGGTGCGCAGCGCGGAGGCGTTGGTGCGGTGGCGTCACCCCCGGCTGGGCGTGCTCAGTCCGGCCCGGTTCCTGCCGCTGGCCGAGGAGACCGGGCTGATCCTGCCGATCGACAGGTGGGTCATCCACGAGGCGTGCCGGGCGGCGGCCACCTGGCAGGACCGGATTCCGTCGGCGACGGTGGCGGTGAACATCGCCGCGTCGCACCTGCGCCGGCCCGACCTGATCGCCACCGTCACCGAGGCCACCGCGGGTGCCGGGCTGGCGCCCCGCGCACTGACCCTGGAGCTGACCGAGTCGGCGTTGATCGAGGGCAGCGACGCGGTGCTGGACCGGCTCGGGCAGCTACGCGAGTTGGGCATCCGGATCGCCATCGACGATTTCGGCACCGGGTACTCGTCGCTGAGCTACCTGCACCGGATCCCGGCTACCGAGTTGAAGATCGACCGATCGTTCGTGGCCCGGATACCCGAGGACGCCCGGGCGTACGCGACGGTGGAGATGGTGACCCGGCTGGCCGGCGCGTTCGACCTGAGCGTGGTGGCCGAGGGGGTGGAGACCGAGCGGCAGCACGAGGCCGTGGCCGCGATCGGCTGCGTGCAGGGGCAGGGCTACCGCTACGGTCGCCCGACCGCCCTGGCCGAGCTGCGTAGCCTGCTTGTCAACTCCGACCCGCAGAGGGTGTCCGGCGTCGCAGAATCGGGTTTGACCCTCACGTAGCGGCAGGCGGGACCGTGGTTCCGGAAAGGGGGAACCATGGCTCACACGGTTGGTCAGGTGGCGAAGCTCGCCGGCGTGACGGTCCGGACGCTGCACCACTACGACGAGATCGGTCTGCTGACGCCGAGCGGGCGTAGCGGCTCGGGCTACCGCCGCTATTCCGAGGCGGACCTGGAGCGGTTGCAGCTGATCCGGTACTACCGCGAGCTGGGGTTCCCGTTGGACGAGATCGCCGTGATCCTCGACGACCCGGCGAGCGGCCCGGGAGCGCACCTGCGCCGCCAGCACGAGCTGCTGACGGTGCGGATCAAGCGCCTTCAGGAGATGGTCGCGGCGATCGAATTCGCGATGGAGGCGAGCAAGATGGAGATCCAACTGACCCCGCAGGAGCGGTTCGAGGTCTTCGGGGACTTCGACCCGGACGCGTACGCCGAGGAGGCGGAGCAGCGGTGGGGCGGCACCGAGGCGTACCGGGAGTCGAACCGGCGGACGTCGAGCTACCGCAAGCAGGACTGGCAACGGTTCAAGGCGGAGACCGAGGACTGGGGACGGCGGATCGTCGCTCTGCTGGCCTCGGGCGCGCCGGCCGACGGGCCGGCGGCCATGGAGTTGGCTGAGGAACACCGACAGCAGATCAGCCGGTGGTTCTACGAGTGCACGTACGAGATCCACACCGGGCTGGCCGACCTGTACCTCGCCGACGAACGGTTCACCGCGCACTATGAGGCAATGGCCCCCGGGCTGACGGAGTATCTGGCCGAGGCGATCCAGGCCAACGCGATCAGCCGCGCCTGATCGATAGCGTGCGGACGGTGGCGGATCGGGAGAGTATGACGGCGTCCGCTCTCCCGATCTTCGGAGGTTGCATTGCTGATCGTCGCCGGCACGCTACACGTCGACCCGGCCGAGCGGGACGATTACCTGGCCACCTGCGCCGAGATCGTCCGCCAGGCCCGCGAGGCGCCCGGTTGCCTCGACTTCGCCATCAGCCCGGACCTGATCGAGCCGGCACGGATCAACGTCTACGAGCGCTGGGAGTCCGAGGAGCAGCTGCTGGACTTCCGTGGCTCCGGCCCGGAACCGGAGCAGCAGGTGGCGATCGTCGAGGCCGAGGTCCACAAGTTCCTGATCAGCGCGGTCGAGTCACCCTGATCGCCGGTTGGAGTGGGCGCGGGGCCGGACGGGTCGGGGAGAACCCGTCCGGCCCCGCGGTCAGCGGCCGGGGGTGCGGGGCGTCGCGGCCGGAACGCTCCCGGTAGGCGCACCGGGGACGGTCACGGTCGGGACGCCACCGGGCCGCTTGGTGGTGGGCGTGTCGGGGTGGCTGGTCGGTGTGCCGCCACGCGGGTTCGGGGTGGGTCGGGTGGTCGGCCGGCCGGCACCGCTCGGTGCGCCCGTGGGGCGGGCGCGGTCCTCCGACGTGGCGTCGGTGCAGTACTCGTCGACCTGTTCGGCACCGCCGGCCGCCTCGACCAGTTCGGCGAAGGCCGGGTTCTCCGACGCCTTGCCCGGGTTCGTGGCGGCGCCGGCCGCATACGCCTGGCACAGGCCCACCAGCGAGGGCGACGGACCGTCGCCCGCGCCGCCCCGGTCGGCCGGTCCGGCCGGATGCGACGGGGTGACGGTAGGTGCTGCCGGGGCGTGGGTCGCCGGGCGCGTGGTCGGGTCGACAAGCGGGTTGGGTAGCGCGCCGGTACCGGCGGCCAGCGCCACACCACCGAGCCCAGTGGCGGCGACGACGGTCGCCGCCTTGACGGTGAGCAGCTTCGCCAGCGTGATCTTGAGCATTGAGTCTCTCCGTGGTCGAGGTTCGGGGGCGAGATCAGCGGCAGCCCGGAACGCGGCCACCGCCAGCTGCTCCCCAGCCATCTCGTCGTGTCGTGCCGGCCCGCGCGCCACGCGTAGTGGCGCGGCGAGCGGACCGGCCTGGCTCAGGGCGACCGGGTCGGCGTTCAGCAGCCGCTCGGCGGTCTTCCTGTCCATGCGTCGAGGTGACGGTTTGCTCATCTCGTCTTCCCTGGCGTCGTCCCGGATCATTTGTGTCACTCACCCGCCGCGAGTCGCCGCATCGTGGGCGTGGGCGGGCGTAATTCCTGTTCGGGCGCGATGACCCCGTCCCGTACGGTCTGCGAGTCGAGGCGCGCGGCCAGCCGGCGCAGACCCCGCCAGGCGGCGGTACGCACCGCGCCGGGACGCTTGCCCAGCACCTGGGCGGTGGCCCGGGCGTCGAGTCCGACCACCACCCGGAGCAGGATCGCCTCGGCCTGGTCGCTTGGCAGCGTGGCGATCAACTCGATGGCCGCGCGGGTCGCGGTTGCCTGGACGGCCTGGTCGGCGGTGTCCTGAGCGGCGGGCAGGTCGACCAGCGCGTCGGGCGACAACGTCGCCGCGGGCCGCCGTCCCTGGCGGCGTAGGTGATCCAGCGCCCGGTGTCGGGCGATCCCGGCGGCCCAGGCCCGGAACCCGGCTCCTTCGTCACGGAATCGGCGCAGGTCGCGGGTGATCTGCAACCACGCCTCCGAGGCCACGTCCTCGGCGTCGGCGCCGACCATGCCTCGCAGATAGCGCAGCAGGCCGGGTTGCACCTGCCGGTACATCAGCCGGAACGCATCCTCGTCACCATCCTGTGCGGCCCGTACCAGCGCGGCGAGGTCCGATTCGGTGTGGCCGCCGGTGCCGCTCGTCACCGACACCACCGGCAGGGATCCACCGGCACGACCGCCAGTTCCGGTATCGCCAGCACCTCGCCACCAGATTCGCCATCATGGGCCACGCCATTGGACGGCAGCCCTCGTCAACCCGTACGACTGATCGGCGTACCGGTGGCCGGTTACGTCACAGCCGCGGGAACGGAAAGCGAACGGCGCGGAGCGAAACCACCGTCCCGTCCATGTTGCTCCACCGATCGGGTAATTCGACCACTTCTGGCCGTGTCCATGCCGGTGCTCGCAACCGTTAACACTGTGACACCCCATTAGGTGGCCTGCGGTTGGTGGCATGCGCGGCGAAGGAGTTCGGCGTGGCGAGGACTGATTCGACGGGTTCGACATGGCGGTACCGGTGGGCGCGCCGGCAGAACGAGCGCCGGCTGCGGCTGTTCCGCAGCGCCGAGGGGACCTGGCGGCGACGCGACGACGAACTGCGTCGCCTACGGACGCTCGCCGAGCAGTGCCAGGGCTCGGCCACGGCCGGCGACGGCCTCCCGTTGGAACTGGCCCCCGACGAGGTCGTACTCCGGGTGGTGCCGGCCGCGCAACTGGTCGAACTGCGACACAACGGCGTGCTGCCCGCCCCGGACCTGACCGTGGGCGCGCAGACCGGTCGGCTGCGCCGGCGCCTTCCCGACGGGGTACGGGTCACCGACGCCGGCATGGCGGTGATCACCAACCGGCGGCTGGTGCTGCTCGGCGGGCGGGGCCGGCGCGACTGGGCGTACGGCAGGATGACGGGTCTGGCCCACGACCCGCACGCGTCGGTCACCCTGATCCAGGTGCTGGACCGGCGGCGGACCTCCGGCGTGCTGCTGCGCCCGGACGTGGCGGCCGAGTTCCGGTTCGTGCTCACCCTGGCCTTCGCCGACGCCATCGAGCAGCGCCAGGCGGTCATCGATCAGCTCGACGAGCTGATCGGCGAGCACGCCCGGCTGCGCCCGTCCCGCCCGGGCATCGCCACCCCCGGGCAGGCCCGGCTGTCGACCCTCATCCCCGGTGGCCGACGGACCGCCGTGGTCGCCGCCGCGCTCGCGGTGATGGTGCCGGTGGCTCTGGCCAACTCCGGCCCGTCCGACCCGACCAGCACCGAAACCGCTGTGGCCGCCGCCCCGGCACCTGTCGCAGCCAGCGCCTCGACCACACCGCGCGCCACTAGCTCAGCCACACCCCGCGCCACCGGCTCGGCCAAACCGCGCCCGGCCAGCCCGAAGCCCGAGCGGCGCTGCGGGGCCCCCGAGAACCCGATGAGGTACGACTTCTGCGGCGGCGAACGAATCCGCGAACCCGCTCGCGAGGTGTGCGACCACTTCGACTGCGTGCCCGGCTTCTGGGAGGGACGCGGCTACCTGGTGCAGTGCGAGAACGGCAAGGTCAGCCTGGCCGGCGGCAGCCCTCGGGCCTGCGGCCTGCACGGCGGCGTACGCCGCACCGTCTGGGACTGACCGGCCGCCTAGCCGGGTGCGTGGCAGACCGCTTCGACGTTGTTGCCGTCCGGGTCGCGGACGAACACGCCGAAGTAGTCGGCGTGGTATTCCGGCCAGACGCGAGGCTCGTGCAGCACCCGCGCCCCGGCGGCCACCGCCGCGTCGTGGAATGCCCGCACCGCGCCGCGGTCGGGTGCGGTGAAGGCGATGTGGCTCTCCTGCCCAACCGCCTCGGCGGGGGCCGGACTGAGCCAGAAGTCCGGCTTGCCGCTGCCGTAACCGACGGCCTCGGGATACTGCAACATCCGGCGGGCACCGAGCGTGGCCAGGACGGCGTCGTAGAACGTGATGCTGGCGTCGAGGTCACGGACCTGAATGCCGAGATGGTCGAGCATCTGCTGCCTCCGGCGTACGGGAAGGGCTCGGACGAAACAGAGGCTAGGGCCCGGGTGCGACAGGAGCCGAGGTTCGCCGTCGAGTCACCCGACCGCAGTGGGGCGCGGCCAGGGACGGCCGCGCCCCGCCCGGCAGGCGACGGGACACGATCAGGACGCGGCCGCCGCCTCGGCGGCCAGCCGCTCGGCCCGGCGCTGCCCCCACTCGCCCAGCGGGCCGAGCGCCTCGTTGAGTGACCGGCCGTGCTCGGTCAGGGAGTATTCCACTTTGGGCGGGACCTCCCGGTAGACCTCGCGGTGGACCAGACCGTCCTGCTCCATCTCCCGCAGATGCTGGATGAGCATCTTCTCGCTGACGCCGGGCAGACCACGTTTCAGCTCGCCGAACCGCCGGGTGCCGTGGTTGTCCAGCTCCCACAGGATCAGCGACTTCCACTTCCCCGACACCACGTCCATCGCGGCGTCGATTCCGCAGATGTACGGGCCGCACCTGTCGCCCGATGCCATGGGTCCGCCTCCTCGGTAGCCGAGCTTCAATACTTACCTGCAGGTAAGTATTGAACAAAATAGTGGGTACTTGCCCGCTCGATTGTGGTCGCCAACCATGGTGATCGGCGCGCCCGTCGGATCATCGGACAGAGCAGGGGACCACCGAATGACAGTCAGCACCACCTTCCTGGGACTGGGCGCGATGGGCAGCGCGCTCGCGAGAACGGTGTCGGACGCCGGCCACCGGATCGTCTGTTGGAACCGCACCGGTCACCGGGCGCAGAGCCTCGGCGAGCAGGGCGCCGTCATCGCCGACAGCGTCGAGCAGGCGATCGTCGGTACGCGCACGGTCGTCGTCTGCCTCTTCGACGCCACCTCCGTACGGCAGGTGCTCGAACCCGTGGCGACCGGCCTGTCCGGTCGTACCGTGATCAACCTGACCACCACGACGCCGAACCAGTCCCGTGATCTTGCCCGCTGGGCCGGCGAGCGGGACATCGACCTCCTTGACGGTGCGATCATGGCCGTCCCGGAGACGATCGGCGGCCCCGAGTCGGCGATCTTCTACAGCGGATCGGCGGAGGGCTTCGCGCAGCACCGACAACTGCTCGACCTGTGGGGTGAGAGCAGCTACCTCGGGCCGGACGCGGGCATGGCGGCGCTCTACGACACGGCGATGCTGGCCGGCATGTACGCGATGTTCGCCGGCTTCCTGCACGGCGCGGCCATGGTCGGCTCCGAGGGAGTGCCGGCCGGCGAGTTCGTCCGGCGGCAGGCACCGTTCCTCGCCGCGATGACGGAGCAACTGGCCGACTACGCCGCGACGATCGACCAGCAGGACTACCTCGGGCCGGGCCAGCAGAGCCTGCGGTTCACCGAGACGGCCCTCAGCACGGTGATGCAGGCCAGCACCGGGCAGGGCGTCACCGACGAGGTGCTCAAGCCGGCGCACGACCTGATCCGTCGGCAGCTCGCCGCCGGGTTCGGGGAGCACGGCACCGCCCGCATGTTCGAGGAACTGAGGAGTGTCCGATGAGCGGGAACAGCGATCTCCGACCGGTCACCGTCATCGGTCTCGGGCCGATGGGACAGGCGATGGCCGCCGCCCTGATCCGCGCCGGACATCCGGTCACGCTGTGGAACCGCACCCCGAGCCGGGCCGACGCCCTGGTCGCCGCGGGAGCCACCCTCGCGCCGACGCCCGCAGCCGCGGTGGCCGCCAGCGAACTGACCATCCTCAGCCTCACCGACTACCCGGCGATGTACGACATCCTCGGCCCGCTGGCGGACGAACCCGGGGCCCTGGCCGACCGCACCCTGGTCAACCTCAGCTCCGACACCCCCGACATCTCCCGACAGGCGGCGACGTGGGCCGCGAGCCACGGTGCACGGTTCGTGACCGGCGGGGTGATGGTGCCCGCCCCCATGGTCGGCACCAGCGAGGCGTACGTGTTCTACAGCGGAGCCGGCGACGCGTACGACCGCAGCGAGCCGGTGCTGAGGATCATCGGCGAACCGAGGTACGTGGGCGCCGATCCGGGGTTGGCGCAACTGTTCTACCAGGCGCACCTCGACGTCTTCCTGACCTGCCTGTCGAGCCTGCTGCACGCCACCGCACTCGTCACCGCGGCGGGTGTACCAGCGGCCGACTTCCTGCCCGGCGCGCTCACCACCCTCACCGACATCCCTGCGATGATCGGCAACGGGTTGGAGTTGGCGCGCGCACTGGAGGCCGGCGAGCACCCGGGCGCTCTGAGCACGTCGCGGATGATGGGTGCCACGGCCGAACACATCCTGCGGACCAGCGAGACAGCCGGCGTCGACGTCGAGTTGCCGAAGGCGGTCAGGTCACACTACGAGCGGGCGGTCGCGGCCGGGCACGGCGACCAGGACTGGACCGCCCTGTACGAGGTGATCAGAGCGAGGCGCTGACCCCGCTTGCGGCTACACCCGGCGGGCGTCCGGGGACGGTGGTCAGGGCGGGGCGCTGACCCGCTTGCGGCCGCATCCGTCGGGCCGTCCGGGGACGGGCGGTCAGGGCGAGGGGTTGACCGGGCTTGCGGCCGCACCCGCCTCGGGCCGCCCGGGGAGACGGAGGTCAGGGCAGCTCCGCGGCGTGGTCGGCCAGGCGGGACAGGGCGGGCGCGGCGGCGCGCAGCCGCTCGCGGTCGGTCGCGTCGAGGCCGGCCAGGGCGGCGGCGAGCAGCTCGCGGCGGTACTGCCCGTAGGCGGCGATGCGCTCGTACGCCACGTCGGTCAACTTCAACCGGACGGTACGCCGGTCGGCCGGATCCCGGTCCCGGCGCAGCAGGCCGGCGGTGGTCAGCTCGCCGACCAGGGTGCTCACCGTGTTCGCGGCGGTGCCCAGACGCTCGGCGGTTTCCCGGACGCTGATCCCCGGCTGGCGCTGCACCAGCCGCAGCACCTCGACCTGCGCGTCCGGCAGGGCGGCACGTCCGGTCCGCTGGATCGCCCGACGGCGGAGTACCCGGTGCAGGTCACTGAGGGCGGCACCGAGCTGGTCGAGCGTCTCGTCGGTCACAGTGCCGCCCTTCCACGCTGCAACACCTCTGTAGGCAGAGCTATCGTAGCCGGACGCCCCCGGCAGCCGGCCACGCCGTGGTGGCACCGACCGCCGAGGGGACCACCGATGCCGCAGACCGACGTGCCCGTACGCCCGCCGGAGCGCATCAACCTACCCACCGGCCGCGCCGCCCTCGCGCTGCTGGTGCTGCTCGGCTCGCTCACCGCCATCGGTCCGCTGTCGCTGGACACCTACCTGCCTGCCTTTCCCGGGATGACCCGTGACCTGGCCGCCAGCCAGGCGCAGATCCAGCTCTCCCTGACCACCTGCCTGATCGGCATGGCGCTGGGCCAACTCGTCACCGGCCCGCTCAGCGACCGCTGGGGGCGGCGCCTTCCGGTGCTTGTCGGCGTCGCCGCGTACACCGTGTTGTCGCTGGTCTGCGCCCTCGCACCGTCGGCGGAGACGCTCGCGGTGGCCCGCTTCGCGCAGGGCTTCGCCGGTGGCATGGGTACGGTCGTCGCCCGCGCCGTGGTGCGTGACCTGTACTCCGGCCGGGCCGCCGCCAAGTACTTCTCCCGACTCGTCCTGATCTTCGGCATCGCGCCGATGGTCGCCCCCGCGCTCGGCAGCCTGGTACTCAACGTCGGCGACTGGCGCACCATCTTCGTCGCCCTCGCCCTGGTCGGTGCCCTGCTCGCCACCGCCGTCGCGCTGCGGCTGCCGGAGACCCTGCCCGCCACGCGGCGCAACACCGGTGGCCTGGCCGCGACCGCCGCCGCCGGCCGCGCCCTGCTCGCCGACCGCGTCTATCTCGGGTACGCGCTGACCCAGGGCCTCGCCTTCGCCGGACTCTTCGCCTACCTCTCCGGCTCCTCGTTCGTCCTCCAGGACGTCTTCGGCCTCTCCGCCGGCACGTTCAGCCTCGTCTTCGGTGCCAATGCCCTCGCCTTCGTCGCCGTCGGCCAGCTCAACGCCCGCCTGCTCGACCGCTACGATCCCCGACCCTTGCTGGTCGCCGGCCTCGGTCTCGGTGTGCTCGCCGCCCTCGGTGTGCTCACCGGGGCACTGCTGAACAACCTGCCAGTGGTCATCGCCGCGCTCTTCGTCTTCCTCGGCTCGCTCGGCCTGGTGATGCCCAACGGGACCGCCCTCGCCCTGGACCGGCACGCCGCCCGCGCCGGCACCGCCGCGGCGCTGCTCGGCGGCATCCAGGCCGTCATCGCCGCCAGCGCCGCACCACTTGTCGGGCTCGGCGGGGAGGGCAGCGCGATCCCGATGGCCGTGGTACTCAGCGCCGCCGCTGCCGCCTCCCTGCTGATGCTGCTGACCCTCGCCCGCTCGGGCCGCGCCTGATAGCTCCGGCTACCTCGGCTGCGCCGGCTGTTGGGCTGCGTCGGCTGTTGGCCTGCGTCGGATGTTGGGGCTGCGGCTGCTCAGCCTGCGCTGGCTACTCGGGCTACTCGGGCTGCGGTAGGTGCGGCTGCGGCTGTTCGGGCTGTTCCGGGTCGTTGGCGAGGGCGGCGGCGAGCCGCTCCAGGAAGGCGTCGACCTGCCCCATGTCGTAGCCGCGCAGCGCGACCTCCAGTGTCCTCCCGTCCAGCTTCGCCCTGACCGCCTGACGCTGTTCCGCCGGTCCCGAGGCGAGCGCGTCCAGACCTCGCTGGATCAGATCGTCCACCATCCGCTTCTCATAACCGCGCAGCGCCGAGTCGAAGGCCGGCTCGGAGAGAATCCGCTGGCCTTGCCGGGCGTAGGTCCGGTCGTGCCGGGCGTCGATTCGGCCTTGCCGGGCGTCGGTGAAGCGGCCACCGCTGACCCGGTTCAATTCGGCGGCCACCTCGTCCGCGGACTCCCGCACGTCGGCGAGGCTGAGCAGCACCAGGGCGGGCCGGTCGTCGACCGGGGTCCGACCGACGAGCGGACGGTCGATTGCCGAGCCGACGCCCGGGACCAGCAGCAACGACGGAGCAGCCGGTCCCGCAGCCGCTGCCCGTGCGGGTTGGCCCAGCACGATCGTGTCGATCTCGGCCCACGGCACCAACCGGTTGAGCCCGGCGACCCTCAGGTCCAGCCCGTCGGGGCCGATCCGGAACCGGAACGGCCGCAGCGACGGAGCGCTGATCCAACCACCCGTCAGCAGTGCGGCTCCGGCGAAGATCGATGCGCCCATCCCGGGAGAGCCCAGCAGGACGGACACCCCGAACGCGAGCAGCAGCACCCCGAGCGCCAGCGACCGTCGATTCCTGCGCAGCTCCATGACGACACCTCGATCATCTAAATGGCGTGCAGAGCATGCCACGCCGACGCAGTCAGCGCTGACCCTGTCGACGTCGGCCGCCGCTGATCACTGACACTCAGCCGGGCGGGTTGCTCGGGTTGCTCTGGCTGGACGGGTGGCTCGGGTTGGACGGGTTGTGCCGGTCAAGCGGGACGGCCTGGTCGGGTAAGCGGGCGATCAGGGTCGACAGCTCGGTCAGCATCGAGTCCACCTCGGTGCGGTCATAGCCCAGCTCGCTGGTGGGCAACTCCGCCCGGATCCGATCGACGAACGTCTTGACGTCCGAGCGCAGCCGCGACTGTTCGCTGAGAAGCACCTGCTGTCCAACCTGGATCAGCTCGTTGACCCGGGCGGGCTCGTACCCTCCCGACCTCATGGTGAACCGCGGCGAGTCGAAACGAGCACGGCGTAGTTGGCGGACGTCTGTGAAGCGGCTCCCGGCGTAGCGGGCCAGCACCGACGCCACCTCGTCCACCGGCTGCTTGACGTCTACGAGATCGACCAGGACCAACGCTGGCCGTCCGTCGAGCGGGCTCCGACCGTCGAACGGGCCGCCGATCGTCGAACCCGCCGCCGGCACCAGCAGCAGAAAGGTGGAGATCTGGTGCTTCTCGCCCACCGTCGGCACCTGCGGGTCGAGGATGATCGCGTCGACCTCGGCCCACGGCACCGCCCGGCTGAACCCGGTTACCTGGACGACCAGCCCGTTCGGCCCGATGTGGAACGTGAACGGCCGGCGTTGGGCGAAGACCATCCCGCCGCCTATCAGCAGGGTCATGAGGCCGAAGATCCACCCGAACACGGTGAGACGCTCGATGCAGCCCAGCACGAGCGCGCCGGTCACGAAGAGGAACAGGCCGAACACCAACAGGGTGCGGTCTCTACGCAACTCCACATCGATCCCCTCGGATGCGCGAGTCGTTGGGGAGAGCATGGCACGGCGGATACCCGGACGGCGGCCCACCGACGGGTAGGCGACCCGCCGTGGTTGGCGATGATGCGGCCGTTTGTCAGGGTGCGCCGAAGTCGGGGATGGTGATGGTGCCGTCCGCCGCGATCGGGAAGCCTGGATTCCAGGCGATCTCCCAGAGGTGACCGTCCGGGTCGGTGAAGTAGCCGGCGTACCCGCCGAAGGGGGTGTCGCGGGCCGGTTGGGTGACCTTGGCACCGGCCCGGGCGGCGGCGGTCATCAGCTGATCCACCTCGGTGCGCTCGCGTACGTTGTGGGCCAGCGCGACCCCGGCGAAGCCGCCCGCGGCCCGGTCGTCGACACCGGCGTCCTCGGCCAGTGACTGGCGCGACCACAGTACGACGGCGAGCCCGCCGGCCTGGAAGAAGACGGTGTGTTCGACCTCCTGGCCCTGCCAGCCGAGCTGCCGGTAGAAGTCGCGGGACCGGGTCAGGTCGGCGACGCCGAGCGTGATCAGACTGAGTCGCTGTTCCATCGCAGCAAGGTAACCCGGATCTGCGGCAGCTACCCGAGGGGGACCTGGACGGCGACGTCGTGTTTCGGGTAGAGCGAGGCGATCTGGTCGGCACCGTACTTGTCGCGGAACATCGCCACGACGTGGTCGACCCGGTCGGCCTCGGTGATCGGGGTGGCGCTCGAACTCAACGCGGTGCCGTTGACCGCCAACTGGACCATCGGGGTCTGCCGGACGTTCTTGTACCACTGGCTGTCCGAGCCGGTCACCGGCACCAGGAAGACGTTGTCGTCCTCCTGCACGAACCACACCGGATGGGTGATCTGCCGTCCGCTCCTGCGGCCGGTCACGGTCAGCTCTACTTCGCGTACGCCATCAAGTGCGTCACCGATCGCGTTGGTCATGGTGTCCCCCGCTGCTTGCCCCCGACGATGCCTCTGCTGGCCAGGCTAGGGACCGACGCCGGGCCGCGTCTTCGGATCCGGCAGCTTCGCCCGGCGGAACAGAAAACTCCCGGTGCCGCGTGGCGCGGCACCGGGAGTTCCTGTTCAGGTCAGCTCAGCGGAGCGCCGCCGGGCTGTACCACGTTGTTCACCGTCAGGGTGTACGGCGCGTACTGCGTGACCTGCTCGGTCGGCTCGTCGTAGGCGACGATGGCGACCACCTTCGGGAAGGCGCTCAGCAGGGCCGTCTGGATCAGACCGAGGGTGAAGTTGGACTTGCCGTCGGCCTCCACCTGGTAGGCCAGCTTGAGCTTCTCGTTGATGCCGACGAAGCGGACGTTCCAGTTCGCCACCGGCGTCGGGTTGATCTCCGACGGCGAGTCGAACGGCTCCAGGCTCGAACCGTCGCTGACCAGCGTGCCGCCGACCGCGATGTCGTCGACAAGCAGACCGCCCTCGTTGACACCGCCGTCGCTGACGTACCGGAAGCTGACCAGCACGTCCTGCCCGGCGTACGCGGACAGGTCGAACGAGTGCGGCTGGAAGCCGTCGGTGGTGCCGTTCAGCGCCGGGCCGAGCGGACCGGCGACGGTCTCCTCACCGGGGATGACGGTGTAGGTCTCGCCGCCGTCGGTGGAGACGCTGACGTAGCCGTAGTCGTAGCCGGTCTCGGCACCGTACTTCGCCAGGAAGGTAAGCGTCGGGTCGGCGGCCGGCACGGTCACCGGGGTGACCGCGGCGACGTCCAGGCTGTTGCCGTTGCCGGACCACAGCACCGGGTTACCGCTGCGATCCGGGTCGTCGCTAACGATCTGCCAGGCCAGCGGGACCGGCGGCAGCGTCTTCGCGCCCTGGAACTTGATCGAACGCAGATCGCCCAGGCCCAGCGGCTTGCCGTTGGCCTTCTGCAAGGTGACGTAGTCGGCGCCGTTCGGTGCCGCGCCGCCGGCCGCGTACGAGGCGGGGTTGGCCAGGTTCACGGTGGCGTCGAGGCTGGCCGTGGTGACCCGGCGCTTGTCCACCCCGAGCATGATGCCCAGCTTGGAGTTCCCGACGATCCGGTCCACCAGGTTCATCGTCTGGTAGTCGTGGATCACCTTGTACATGTCCTTGACGCCCTCGGCCTTCAGCGCCGCCTCCAGGCTGGCGAAGCCCTGCAGCTCACCGTCGCGGTGCAGCCGCGAGATGAAGTCCAGGCCGTAGCGGTCGTACAGGAACAGCACGAACGAGTAGACGTTCCCGTAGTCGGCCAGCACGCCACTCGACGTACTGCCCTCGTTCCACAGGTTTATCGAGTTCTCCGGGCCACCGCAGTCCCGTGGATTCGTGTTGTAGTCCGTCTGGACGATGCCGAAGCCCTGGAAGCAGTAGATGTGGCTGTCCGTGCCGGGCTCGTCGACCCGGGCCGTGGCGTCGACGTACCCGGCGAGCGTCTGCACGAAGTCGGAAAGACCCTCGTTCAGCCAGGTCGTCTCGAACGGGTCGGTGTAGTAGTGCGCCAGGTGCTGCCACTCGTGGATGAACGTGCCCTCGTACAGCTGCGGGCGGGCCGGCCGGCTGGTGCACAGGTCGTCGGTCGGCTCGTTCGGCGGGTTCGCGCCGGTGCGGTGCGCCCAGTCGAACGCGTCGACAGTCATGATGTTGCGGTCGAGCAGCTCGTTGAAGAGCGAGAAGTGGAACCCGGCGATGTAGCTGGGGGCGGCCGGGAAGTCGTAGAAGTTGTCGTCGCGTACGTTGTCGACGAGCGTGACCGTCCGGTTACCGGCACCGGTGAAGTCCCCGTCGATCTGCGCGTTGCTGCCGTCCCGCTCCGGCGGGGTGCTGAACGCGGCAGTTGACTTCGGGTACATGTTGGTGTCGAACTCGTGGACCAGGCCGGCGACCTGCTCGTCGGTGACCACCGTGGAGTTCGGGATCTGCCGGCGGCAGTCACCCTCCGGGAACTCCGTGTCGTTGGCGACCCACACCTCGATGTTGTCGCCCACGCCGCGCAGCGTGTAGTCCTTCAGGTAGATCACACCCTGGTAGTCGTCCAGGGCGAGCCACTGCCGCACCGTGCCGACCGGCGGCGTGTCGGCCGCAGCCGCCTTCGACCGGGCCTGGGTGCGCGGCTGATACTGGGTCGGGGCCTCCAGGCGCTGACCGTTGAAGGTGAAGTCCTTGCGGGTCAGCTCGCGGACATCGCTGGCGAGCCCGGTGGCCGGGGCCGGCACCGGCTTGACGGTCGCGGCCTCCGGGGTGGCCGAGGCGGCGGTCGGCTGAGCGATGACGAGTAACGGTAGGACGATGGCGCTGGCTGCTATCCCCGCGAAGCGGCGTCGTGCCACGAAACCTCCTCATAGGTGGAAGACCACCGGCCCGGGGTGGCCCGGGCACCGGTGGATCTACGCACGCTGATCGAGCGTCCCCGTATCCTGTGCACGTCGCCCCCGATCAGGCAACCCTTCACCGGAATCAATCGAGGCGGTGAGGCTTTCGCGCCAAGCGCCCGATCAGCCGCAGTTACCCCAGCTGTACCGGCCGGCGCTCTGCCAGCTCGTGAAATACAGAACCTCGCCGTTGTACATGACGCACTTGTCCCGGGCGGAGCGCTGAATCGCCGCGTAGTACTTGTAGTTGCCCGGGTCGTAGGCCCAGGAACCGCCCTGCACCCGGATCCCGGCGGAAACCCCGGTCGTCGAGCCCACCGCCACCCGCTTGAGGGTGACGACACAGTTGTACCCGCTGGCGCTGTTGTACATCAGGTAGACATCGCCCACCTTGGTGCCATCCGGTGCGGAAATCGACCGGTGGCCGTCAGTGGTGTGGGCCCACGAACCACCGAAATCGTTGTTGCACGCCTGTGCCGCGGTGAACGGATTCGTCGCGGCCTGTGCCGGCGACGCGAGCGTCACCGCCGCCACCGTCGCCGAGACAATCGAGATGGCCAGTCGTCGTGCCAGTCCCCGCATTACGCCCTCCTGATGCTCCGGCGCGAAGATCGCGCACATGCGCTGGCATCCTCCCACATTGGAGGCTCACCAAGATCCATGGGCCGCCGATCGCCCGGACGCGACCGTACTTCGTCAGACCGGCTTACCGAGCTGGGCCAGCACGGCGTCCAGGTGGGCCAGGGCCTGCTGCCGGATCGGCGTTGAAATAGCCGTCGGTGAACTCGACGACGTCGCGCAGCTCGACCTGCGCGCCCAGGGCCTGCCGCAGCAGGCCGGCGATCTCGTCCCGGGACAGATCGCGCTTGGTGATGCTCCGCACGCCGGTCCGGGCTGATCCGGTGGTGCCGACCTGACCGGAGGCGGTTTCAGTCGAGTTCGACGAAGGGGCGGTTGAGGTGCGCGGTGGCGAGCACCGCGCGTTCGTGGCGGGCCGTGTCGAGCAGACTGCGGCGGGTCAGCCGGGCCAGGTGCTGGTCCGCCTCGTACCGGTAGGCGACGTCCGGGTCGGCGATCTGGACGGCGTGCACGAGCACGTCACCGGTGACCACCACCTGGTCGTGGCGGCCACCCTCCACCAGTACCGACTGGTGCCCCGGGGTGTGGCCGGGGGTCGGCACCACCCGGATGCGGTCACCGCTGCGGCCGGTGGGGGTACGACGGCCGGCCCCCGCCGGGGCGCCGCTGAGCACCACGGCACCGTCCACCGGGTGCAGTTGCCCCGCCGCCCGCAACGGCCGCACCACGTACCTGAGCATTTCGCTGCCGCCGGCTTCCAGCGCGTCGAGTTCACGCTGCTGCACCACGTACCGTGCGTTCGGGAACATCGGCACGCCCTCGGCCGTGACCGCCCAGCCGGCATGGTCCTCGTGCAGGTGCGTCAGCACCACCGTGTCCACCCGACGTACGTCGATCCCGTTGCCGGCCAGCACCTGCGGCAGCGCGCCCGGCACCGGCGCCCACGCCGAAGCCGGGCTGCCCTCCGGCCCGATCCCGGTGTCCACAAGCGTGTACCGGTCGCCGGGACGGCGGATGGCGTAGCAGCGGAAGTCCAGGTGCCACGTCCGGTCCGGCCCGAACGCGGCCGGGTCGATACGCCGAGCCGCCGCCCAGTCATTTCCCGACGCCCCGGAGAAAGCATCGTCGTAGCTGAGGAAGAACGGGCCGGCGGCGTCGCGTAGCGCGAGAACGTCGAAGCAGCCCACTGACCGGATCTCTGAGCAGCCGGACCTCGCCTTCCCCTGCGCAGGATGACCATCCGCCTGCGCGGGCCGGGCGGCGAGGACACCGCCACCCACGGCCGCCGCCCCCAGCAGCAACGTCCGCCGGCTAACCCCTTCTCGCGAGTACGACACAGCACTCTCCTCCATCCACGTCCACGCCGACCGCCGTAACAGGGCCGGCTGGGTGTCAGGAGATCAGCGGGTCGAGGGCGGGTGCCAAGGATTCGAGGGGGTTCTAATGTTGGCGATGTGTTGACTCTGCACGTCGACGCGGAGCGGCTCGTCCGGTCACGGTTTGCGCTGTCGCGGCTGACGGAGGTCACAAACGCGCTGGAGGTGCTCGCCCACCCCGAGCGGGCACCGTACGCCCGTAGTTGGGTGACCCAGACCCGGCGTACCCTCGCCCCCGGCTCGGTCGACGTGCTGTTCGCGCTGGTCAACGGTGCCGCCGCGTACATCCCGGATTTTCTGTCCCCGCTGCCCGGCAGCTACCAGCCCACCCTCGACGAGGAACTCGCGGCCGTGGCGGCGACCACCGCCGAGGACGTTCACCGACAGCTACGGACGGCGTTCCGGATCGGCCCACCCCCGCCGGTCCTGTTGGAACGCAGCCCGACCGGACGCGACCCTCGGCCACCACTGCCGGCCACGGTCGCCGAGCTCCTCGCCCGACGTGGCGAGGAGGCGCTGCTCACCCGCGTCGTCGACCAGCTCGCCCGTTTCTGGCGGCATACGCAGGTCGACCTGTGGCCGACCCTGCACCGGGTACTCGACGAGGACATCCGCCACCGCGCCACACTTGCCACCCGGACCGGGCTCGCCGACATCGTCCGTACCCTCGACCCGAGGCTCACCTGGGACGGCCGCCGGGTGACCCTCGACTCGCCCGCCGAGCTGTCCCTCGACGCGGCCCGAGGGCTCATCCTGTCCCCGTCGGCGTTCCTACCCCGCCCAGCGGTGTACCTGGGCGCACCCGGCCTGGTCATGGTCGGCTACCCGGCGCGGGGGCGGGGTCAGGTGTGGTCGCTGCCCGCCCCGGCCGGCGAGGAGACCGGCATTCTCGGCGCGCGTCGGGCCGCGCTGCTGACCGACCTGGCTACGCCGCTGACCACCACCGAACTGGCGGCGCGGCACGGGATCAGCCCGGCCACCGTGTCGTACCACCTGGGGCGGCTGCGCCGGGCCGGGCTCGTCGTGTCGCGGCGGGAAGGGCATGAGGTCCGGTACGAGCGGACGCGAGCAGCGGTGGAGCTGTTACGGGCGCTCCGCGGCGACAGCCGCCACGGCTGACGACCGGTGAAGCCGCGCGGTGTTCTCCGCCCAATGTCGGCGAGCAGCAGGTAGACAGGGTATATAAGTATTACCGAGGGAGGTGGGTAATGCTTATATCGACGTCCGTCTGGCAGGCGCTGACTGAAGCGGGGGTCGCGCTCGTGCCGCGTTCGGCTGACCGGGTTGAACTGAGCTACGCCGATGTCCGCGCCACGTTGACCGTCATCGCCTCCCCTACTCCGCTGACCCGGCGCGACATCGCCATGTCGATCGACCGCCACGCCGGACCGTGCCTGATCATCGTTCCGTCAGCGACGGCCGCAGTGCGGGAAGCAGTCGACGCCGCCGGCTGGTCCTGGTTGATCGACGGCGAGCAGCAGGTGACGGGTGTGCTGCGCCTCGACGGGGAACAGGTTGCGCTGCGACCCCCAACGGAGGCAGTAAAGCGATCAGCCAAGCGCGGTCGGGTGCCCTGGGGCACCTTCACCCTGGTCCGCCGGCTGATTCAACAGCCGTACGCGACCCAGCAGGAACTGGCCGTCCTTGTCGGCGTCTCCCAACCACGGATTTCCCAGGCGCTGGCTGCGTTGGCTGACGATGACCTCGTGCGCCGCACGTCGAGCGGCTGGGTCGTGCGGAACCTCGATGAGGCGATCCTGTGGTGGCTGTCGACCTATCCGGGACCGGGGGGCATCAGCACCTACTGGTACAGCCTGGCTTCAGTGGTCGAGCAAGCCCGGGCGGTCGTCGAACTGGTCGCGGGAAAAGATGCTGCTGGCGTCGTGGTGTCCGGGGACGTCGCGGCCGACGTCATCGCCCCATGGCGTGCCCCGACACGGGCGATCCTCTACGCCCGTGAAGGAGTGAACCTGGCCGACGCGGGCTTCCTGCCCGCTGGCGACGAGGAGGCGACGCTCGAACTCACCGTGCCGAGGGATCCGGGTCTGTGGCCAGCCTCCGGCCAGGCGGTGCCCGGCCTCCCACTCGCCGATCCGCTCCAGGTCCTCTGGGACATCCGGCGCTCGCCCGGTCCCGACAACGAAGAGGCGGCACAGCGCGTGTGGAACACGCTGCGCCAACGCCACCATGATCGGAGGTACGCGGCGTGACCGGATCGACCCCAGTGCCATCGCGTTCCGTCTCGCTCGTCTCGACCAGCCGAGCCGCGGACGCAGGATTCCTCACCCTTGCTGACCTGGCGGAGATCACCACCGCGCTCGAACTCGACCATCGGATTGTCGGCGGTCACATGGTCACTCTGCTCGTCGCGCTGCACGGCGTATCCGCACAGGTGCCACTGCGCGAGACGGCGGACGCCGACTTCGCCGCCCTGCCCACCGTCATCGCTGACCCTCGCCTACCGGCCGAACTCGTCGAGCGCGGTTACACGTCTCGGGAGGCAGCCAACCGGTTCACCCGCGAGGTCGAAGACTCCCAAGGGCCGCTGACTCTGGTGGTCGACATCCTCGCCCCGTCGTACCAAGGTGCGTTGGTGCCAAACCAACGACACGGCGAACTGGTGGTCGACGAGGTACCCGGCCTCGTGCTCGCGCTACATCGGCCTGCCAAGTTACTCGACGCCCACGTCCAACTCACCGGCGGCGAGGCGCTCAACCTGCGCGTCATGCTTCCGGACGTGGCCTCCGCGCTTGTCTGAAGGCGCTCGCTTACCGCGGACGATTCGCGGCCAAGGACGCGGTTGATCTGTGGCGACTCATCAACGCGGGCTATGAGGCCGGGCTGCGGGTGGCGGACTGGCCGGGCAGCGTTACCGGCCGCCAGGCAGCAGAGGTGCTGCACCGCTTCTTCGGCGCCCCCCAAGCGGCCGGCCTGAAGCAGATGTCGGCCAGCACGGCAGACCGCATCCGGATGCGGGCGCTGCTGAGAGAAGTGGTGCCGGTTCCATAGCTACGTGGGGGTCAGGCGGCGATGGCGCGGGCGGCGGCGTACATGTCGGCGGGCAACGGGTGCCTCAGCTCCCAGATGATCCGCATCGGCCGGTCGCCGGTGTGCTCCTGGTACGTCATCGGGCCGGCGTACAGGTAGGCCGGCGCACCCAGGTCACGGTCCGGCACTCGGGTTTCCCGCACGAAGAGATGCACGGTGGAGCCGCGTGCGGCGTGGTGGATGTAGCGCTGCCCGGTCGCCGACGCCGACGACGTGGTGCTCTGCGACTCCCACTGGAAGAGCGTGTCGGTGATGGCCCGGTCGGCGTACATCGTGGTGGGGGAGTAGTGCTGCTCGGACTTGACCAGGGTGACGAAGAAGATGTCGGCCTTGGCCTCCGGCAGCCACTTCACGCCTTCCCGCAGCGAGCCCGGGTTGGGCATGCCGAAGGCGGCGCACGCTTCGTTGCGGCTGTACCGGGCGTGCACCCGCAGCGGCAGCCCGTCGACCGGCTGCGTGACCCGGTGGATGCGGTCGCGGAGCACCTCGGCGACCTGCCGCAGCTCCGCGCAGCGCGCCGGCTCGCCCCAGAGCCGCGCCAGCCGTTCCCCGCGTTGGCTCAGTGGTGCGTTCGGCCCCCACAGGTCGAAGTGCAGCATGTCCCAGAGCCGCCCGGTCTCTGGCCGCTCGCCGGCCGCTACCCGGGCCAGCAGGTCGAGCCGTTCCGGGTCGTCCAGGTGCAGCATCCGCCCGATGGCCCGACCCAACTCGCGGTCGTCCTGTCCGCCCGGCGCGGCTTCCAGCCCGGCGAGCCGCCGCAGCCCGGTCCACCCGCCGACGCTCGCCGACCGGTAGACGTCCTCGATCTCCACGCCGGCCTCGTGCAGAAACACATCCAGGCCGACGTCCCCGAGCAGCCGTAGCTCCTTCGTAAGCCCGGTCTTCGAGGTCGGCATCGCTGACTTCAGGTTGGCCAGCACGATGTCCTTGGCCACCCGGTCGAGTTGGATGTGGCAGCCGCTCGGCAGGGACGGGAAGTCGTCGCGTACCGCCTCGGTTATCGCGTGGCGGCTGACCCCGGTCAGAGCGCGCCACCGTAGGTCGAAGCGGAAGTTGGCGTGCTGCCCGCCGATGAAGTCGAGCACGGTCAGGCACGGCTTGTCGTCGTCCAGGCGCAGGCCACGGCCGAGCTGCTGAAGGAAGATCGTGGCACTCTCGGTGGGCCGCAGCATCAGGATCGTGTCGACCATCGGCAGGTCGACACCCTCGTTGAACAGGTCAACGGTGAACAGCACCTTGAGAGTGCCGTCCTTGAACTCCTTCAGCAGCGCCTGCCGGCCAGCGGCGTCGACGCGGGACGTGATCGCCGCCGACCGCACACCATGCCTGCTGAACCAGCCCGCCATGAACTCGGCGTGCCCGATGCTCACGCAGAACCCGAGCGCCCGCATCCGGTCGACGTCGACGCTGTCCCGTACCGCCCGCAGCACCATCCGCGCCCGCGCGCCGTTGCCGGTGTAGACGCCGTCCAGCTCCGCCGGGTCATACCCCTGCCCGCGCTTCCAGCGAAGCTGCGACAGGTCGACATCATCGTGCAGCCCGAAATACTGGAACGGCGCGAGCAGTTGCCGCTCCAGCGCCTCCCACAGATGCAGCTCCACGGCGGCGCGACCCTCGAACCACCGCCGCACGTCGCCGCCGTCACTGCGGTCGGGGGTCGCCGTCAACCCCAGGAGTACGCGCGGCCGTAGCCGCTCCAGCAGCCGGGCGTACGTCGGCGCTTCCGCGTGATGGAACTCGTCGACAATCACCATGTCGTACGCCTCGGGGTCGATCTCCCGCCGGTGCAGCGACTGGATCGAGGCGAAGACGTGCCGCCAGTGCTGCGGCTCCCGGCCCCCGACGAGCGTCTCGCCGAAGCTACCGTCCCCCATGACCTGCCGGAACGTCGCCAAGCTCTGTCGCAGGATCTGCTCCTGATGCGCCACGAACAGCAGCGAGTCGACGGCCTTCTCCCGGTGCAGCCGGCGGTAGTCGAGTGCCGCCACCACCGTCTTGCCGGTACCGGTGGCCATCACCACCAGATTCCGCCAGCGGCCGTGGACCTTCCGCTCGGCGTCCAGGTCAGCCAGGACCTCCGCCTGGTACGGGTACGGCCGCACGTCCAGGTTGGCGATCTCGGTGGGCGTTTCCTCGCGCCGCTCCCCGCGCAGCGCTGTGCGCAGCCGGTCGGCGTCCCTGCGGGGGTCGTAGCCCTCGAACGCCGGGTCGTGCCAGTAGTCCTCGAACGTGGCGGTGAACGTGTCGATGACGTACGGCTGCTCGACGTTGGAGATCCTGACGTTCCACTCCAACCCGTCGACAAGCGCCGCCTTCGACAGGTTCGACGAACCGACGTACGCGGTGGTCATGCCGTTGTTCCGGCGGAACAGCCAGGCTTTGGCGTGCAGGCGGGTGGTCCTGGTCTCGTAGGAGATCTTGATGTCAGCGCCGAGTTCGGCGAGGCGGTCGAGGGCGCGCTGGTCGGTCGCGCCGAGGTACGTCGTGGTGATGACCCGGAGGCGACCGCCTCGGTCGATCAGGTCGCGGATGGCCGGCTCGATGATGCGCAGACCGTGCCACTTGATGAACGCGCAGAGCAGGTCGACCTGGTCGGCGGAGGCCATCTCATGAGTGACCTCGTGGCCGATGCGCGGTTGATGGCGACCGTTGACCAGCAGCGTGCCTGTCGAGAGCGGGGTGGTGGGGCGTGCCGGGAAAACGGGCTGCGCGGGTGGGGCTGGTGGGGCTGCGATGGCGTGCAGGAGGTGCTCGGCGTCGGCGACCTGGTCGCTCGGCCTGGTCGCGTTCGGGTTAAGTGCGGCGATGCTGTCGGCGATGTGGTTGGCCATCTCGACCTGATGGGTGAGCTTGTCATCGCCGCCGGGGAGAGCGTGCAGGGCTCGACGGGCCAGGGTGGCGATGTGCCAGGCGAGGGCGTTGGGGGCGTCGGCGGGGTCGAGGTCGGCGTGCTGAATCAGCGCGGGGTCGAGGCGCTGGAGGCGGTCGGCCAGCTCACGGGTGATCAGGTGCTCGTAGATGCCCTGCTCAAGATCCGTCACCCCGGCAACGTAGCTGGTTAAAGCCCTAGCTTGATCTTTAACCTGTGCGGCGTGGTCGGGGATTGGTCGACTTCTTTTTGGAGGAGGTTGTCCTGCCGGTCGCGTTGCTGGTGATGATGTGGACGTCGTGGCGGCGGGTGGGGTGGCGGTTGGGTCGTC